>NZ_DASRVN010000215.1:0-2928 GCF_035655035.1 Kribbella sp.
TGACCTGTAGGAGATGTGCACGATCATGCATGTAGCTGTGATCACCGGCGGAAGTTCCGGCATCGGGCAGAGCGCGGCGTTCGAGGTGGCGAAACGCGGTACGGCCGTGCTGCTCACCTATCGCGGCGGCCGCGAGCGTGCCCTTGAGACGGTCCGGCGGATCGAGAAGGACGGCGGTACGGCGGCCGCGCTGCCGCTCGATGTCGCGCGTCCCGACACCTTCGAAGAGTTCCGGGAGACCCTCACCGACGTGCTGGCCGGCTGGGACCGGACGACGTTCGACCAGCTGGTCAGCAACGCGGGTGTCGGGCAACCGCCGGTGATGTTCGAGGACACGACCCCGGACCTGTTCGACCAGATGGTCGACGTCCACCTCCGCGGCCCGTACTTCCTCACCCAGACACTGCTCCCGCTGATCGCCGACCACGGATCGATCGTGTACACGGCCAGTACGTCGGCACTCGTGTCCGCGCGGCCGACACCCGGGTACTCCGTCTACGCCAGCGTGAAGGGTGCGCAGATCGTCCTCACCCGCTACCTCGCGAAGGAGCTGAGCGCCCGCGGCATCCGGGTGAACGCCGTCGCGCCGGGCGTGACGCGGACAAGGCTCGGCGACGACGCGTTCGCGCAGCACCCCGAGCTGATCCCGCCGATCGCCGACCGGACCGCCCTCGGCCGGATCGGGGAGGCGGACGACCTCGGCACGGTGATCGCGTTCCTCGGCTCCCCCGAGGCGGGCTGGATCACCGCCCAGACGCTCGAGGCCTCCGGCGGGTACGAACTCTGAAGCCCGCAACCGGTTGCGGGGACAACTAGGCTGCAACCGGTTGCGGCGCTACCACGCGTCGCCCCACGTCATACGTCGCGCGGTGCGATAGGCGGGCGACGACTTCGGTACGACGACCTGCTCGGCGGCGCCTGCCGACGTACAGAGGTCGAGTACGACGCGGTTCTTCGGGCGCGCCGGGCGGGCGATCACCCGGGCCCCCGGTGGGCGGACCGGGTGCCGGGTCGCGACGACGTACGTGAACTTCTCGTCCTCGAAGTTCCGGGTGCCGTCTTTCAAGACCCGGTGCAGCTCGGTCCGCGGCAGGCGGGTCGCGAAGTGGCACCAGTCGACCGGGCAGTCGAGTTGATGCGGGCAGGGCGCCGCGATCCGGAAGCCCCGCGCGATCAGCAGGGCGCGGGCTTCGAGGGTACGGGCGTGGCCGCGCGGAGTGCCGGGCTCGACGACGACGATCGTCTGCGCGTGGTGGGTCGTCCGGTGGACGAGGTCGCGGCGGGCGTCGGCGGTCAACTCGTTGAGGACGTACCCGATCGTGATCAGGTCGACCGAACCGCTCGCGGTCCAGGTGCGGAGGTCCGCGGTGGTCCATCGCCAGTCGTGCGGGAAGTTGCCCCCGGCAAGTTTCTGGCCAAGGCGGACGGCCGCGGGCTGGCGTTCGACGATCTCGGTCGCGAGGCCGGGCCAGTGTGCCGCGGCAGCCCAGGCCGCGGCGCCGGTGCCGCCGCCCAGGTCGAGGTGGGAAGTGAGCGGTCCGTCGACGTGACGCTCGACGGCGGCGAGCGCCGTGTGCAGGGCGCGGAACGTGGCCGGCATCCGTACGACGGCGTACGCGAGGGCGTCGAGCGCGTCGCTCATCCCCGGCGTGGTGTCGTCGACCTGCTCGGTGCGGTAGCGGTGCGAGAGCGCGTCGGCCCGGCGACGCAGTTCCTGATGCGGTACGCCGCTCAGCGCGCGGGAGAGGGCAGCATGAAGTTGGGTGTCCACGGAGGACATGAGGAAGCTCCGGTTCGATCGGCGTGGAGCGCGCCCGAGGGCGCACGTGACCCGCGGCCGGACGCCGCGACGCACCGATCGGTCCGGAGAAAAGCTGTCAGCAGACAGCAGTCGAGGAGGGAACGGCGCGGAACCCGATAACCTTCCTAGCCATCACACACCTCCTCGAGTCATCGCAAACGCTAGCAGATCTACCGGCCCTCCGACGTACACAAACAAACCTTGTTCCCTTGCGGGTCGGCCAGAACAGTGAAGGCCGGAGCCTCGTCGGTGGAGACGACCGTCCCTCCCGCGGCCACAGCAGCCTTGATCCGGTCCGCGACCACCTCAGGCGGCACCCACAGGTCGAAGTGGAAGCGCTGACGCGGCGTTTCGTGCGGCTCGGTCTGCTGGAACCAGACGTTGTCGAAGCGCCCGGTCGGGTCGACGACGTCGTTGTCCTTGAAGTTGCCCGCATCGCCGGTGAGCACCGCCGCCCAGAACGGGCCGATCTCGGCCCGATCGGCGGTGTCCAGGCCGATCTCCAGCTGCGTGACCTGTGTGGGGTCGGCCCGGAGGCCCTGCTCAGCAGCCACCCTGCTGATGGCGTCGGCCGGCTCGGGCAGCTCCACCTTCACATCCACGAAGGTCTCCGCGAGCCGGACCTCCTTCAGGCCGGGCTGGTCGCCGATCGCGGTGGCGAAACCGGCGGACTGGGCGAACGAGCTCGTCAGGAACCGCGCGTGGAGGTACTGCTGCAGCTTGCGCCAATCATTCATCCTCCGAGGCTAGCCGCGGCGACCGACAGTTCGTGATAGATCTGTCCGTATGTATCGCAGGCTCGTGGTCAAGCTGTCCGGGCAGGCGATTGCCGGCTCGAAGGAGTTCGGGTTCAGCACTGATCGGCTGACGCATCTCGCGACCGAGGTGATCGCGTTGCGGGCGACCGGGGTGCAGGTCGCGGTGGTGATCGGCGGCGGGAACGTGTTCCGCGGCAACCGCGCCGAGGACTGGGGCATCGACCGGGTCGAGGCCGACAACATCGGCATGCTCGGTACGGTCATCAACGCGGTGCTGCTCCGCGGCCGGCTCACGGCGCTCGGCGCGGACGACGTACGGCTGATGACCGCGATCCCGATCAACAACCTCGCCGAACCGTACATCCGGCT
>NZ_DASRVN010000216.1:0-2497 GCF_035655035.1 Kribbella sp.
GTACGGGCCCGTTCCTGCTGCCGGTGGCCGAGTCCCTGCTCGGTGTCGGCGCGCAGGTGATCGGACTGCTCGAGGCCAACTCGTTGCGGACCGTTCGGAAGGGCTGGTCCAGCGACCCGTTGGTTGCCCCGAGCAAGCTTCGGGAGGCCGCCGGGTATGGCGCCCTGCTTGCGCGGCACCGGATCCCGCTCCGCCACGGCTGGACCGTGATCGCCGCCGACGGCGCCGATCGAGTCGAGGCCGCGACCATCGCCCGCCTCGACGACGACTGGCGCCCGGTCCCTGGCAGCGGACGCCGCGTCGCTGTCGACGCCATCTGTGTCGGCTTCGGCTTCACCGCCAACCTCGAGCTCGCCGTCTCCGCCCGCTGCACGCTGACCACGGGTCCTGACGGTGGCCCTGCGGTCTCCGTCGATGCGAACCAGCAGACGAGCGCCGCCGGCTTCTTCGCCGCCGGCGAACTGACCGGCATCGGCGGCGCCGCCCTTTCCGCCGCGGAGGGAGCCGTCGCCGGCACCTCCGCCGCGCGTCACGTCACGTCGGCGGCGGAGACCAGGCTCGCCGATCCCTCCGCTGCGCGGCACTCCACGTCCCCGGCGGAAAGCACGCTCGGTGGTGCATCCGCTGAGCGGTATGTCAGGTCGGCGGCGGAAGGCGCGCTGGCCGAGGCGTCCGCTGCGCGGTACGTCGCGTCGGCGGCCGAACCGCCTGCGCAGGCGACCGCGGATTCCGCGGTCGAGAAGGGGTCCGTGGATCCGGCGGTTGAGGACGGGGCTGCGGATGCGGCGGTCGCGAGGGGGGCTGCGGGTCCGGCGGTTGAGGACGGGGCTGCGGATGCGGCGGGGGCCGTGGATCCGGCGGTTGTGAGGGGGCGGCGGTTTGCGGGGGTGTTGGCTCGGGCTTATCCGGTGCGGGATGGGTGGAAGAGCTGGAGTACGGCGGCGACGATCGTGTGTCGGTGTGAAGAGGTGACGCGCGGAGAGCTGGAGGACGCCGCCTCCACCCGTGGGCTGGCAGACGGGCGTGCGATGAAGCTGAGTAGCCGGGCGGGGTTGGGCATGTGTCAGGGGCGGGTGTGTTCGCGCACCGTCGCCGCGCTGCTCGCCGGCCCGGGTGAGGTACCGAGTCCGAGTATGAAACGACCGATCGCCGTGCCGGTGCGGCTGCGGGACCTGGCAGCCGCCGACGTCGCGCGCGTGAACCAGGACGTCGAGCACGACCGCGTCGCTGAATCAGCAGAAACGATGGAGGAACAATGACCGAGAAGCTGGACGGCGTGATCGTCGCGACCGCCCTCCCGTACGTCGCGGACGCGACGGCGCCGGCCGGACTGCGCCCGGATCTGGACAAGTACGCCGAGCACTGCCGCTGGCTGGTGGACAACGGCTGCCGCGGCGTCGGGCCGAACGGGTCGCTCGGTGAGTACTCGTCGCTCACCGACGACGAGCGCCGCGCCGTGGCGAGGACCGCGATCGAGGCCGTCGGCGACGACGGGATCGTGGTGGTCGGCGTGCACGGCGTCGGCTCGCACCAGGCCCGCGCCTGGGCGGAGAAGGCCGCCGAGGACGGCGCCCACGGCGTACTGTGCCTGCCGCCGACGATGTACCGGGCGAACCGCGGCGAGGTGCTCGCGCACTTCACCGAGGTCGCGAAGGCCGGGCTGCCGGTGATGGTCTACAACAACCCGCTGGACACCAAGGTCGACCTGACGCCGGACCTGCTCGCCGAGATCGCGCAGATCGAGAACGTGGTCGCGGTGAAGGAGTTCTCCGGCGACGTCCGGCGGATCCTGGAGATCCGTGAGCTGGCGCCGGACCTGGCGGTGATCGCGGGCGCCGACGACCTGACGCTCGAGGCCCTGCTGATGGGTGCGACCGGCTGGTTCGCCGGCTTCCCGAACGTGTTCCCGAAGGAATCGGCGCGGTTGTTCGAGCTCGCCACGCAGGGCAAGCTGGAGGAGGCCCGGGCGCTGTACGAGCCGCTGGTCGCCGCGTTCCGGTGGGACTCGCGGACCGAGTTCGTGCAGGCGATCAAGTACGGCATGGACTACGTCGGGCGGTTCGGTGGACCGTGCCGGCCGCCGCGCGGGCCGCTCGTCCCCGAGCACGTCGCGCAACTGGAGCAGGACATGAAGAAGGCAGTGGAGTCGCTGAGATGAGGCCGGCATGAGGTCCGTTCGGACGATCAGCGCGATCGACTCGCACACCGAGGGCATGCCGACCCGCGTCGTCACCGGCGGGGTCGGCGTGGTCCCGGGGGCGACGATGGCGGAGCGCCGCGAGTACTTCGTGAAGCACCTGGACGACCTGCGGTTGTTCCTGGTGAACGAGCCGCGCGGGCATGCCGCGATGAGCGGCGCGATCCTGCAGCCGCCGACCCGGTCCGACGCGGACTGGGGCGTGCTGTACATCGAGGTCTCCGGCTGCCTGCCGATGTGCGGCCACGGGACGATCGGGGTCGCGACCGTGCTGGTCGAGTCCGGCATGGTCGCCGTCAC
>NZ_DASRVN010000217.1:0-3227 GCF_035655035.1 Kribbella sp.
TCGAGCACGACCGCACCGTCGACGGCGGTCCAGCGCCAGGTACTGCGCAGACCCCACTGCAGCTGCGGCGGCGCCGTCCGGGTGACGACCTCCCAGGCACCGTCGCGCTCGCCCTGCGACACGATCCGGTGCTGCACCCGATGCAGCCCTTCCTCGCGCCACTTGGCGGCAACACCGGGGTTGGTGTCGTTGTCGATCGGCGCCCGCCAGACGTCCAGCCGCACGTTCCGCAGCCCACCAACGGTGATCCCGTCAACGCCAGCAACACCGTCAGCCGGCGCGCCACCGGCGCCAACGCCGTCTGAACCCACCGCGGCTGGGGGAGCCGGCTCGTCCAGCCGGAGCTGCTCCCAGGCGATCCGGTGACCGGCGTCGGCCCACGAGGTGGCTTCGGTGAGCGACGCGGTGACGGTCACCCAGGTCTCGGGCTTGGCCGCGTCAACCGCCGGCAGATCGACCGTCACGGTCTCACCAGCCGCGATCACCGGAACCGACAGGCTCCCGGCGTCCACCCGCACACCCTCGGTCTCCACCACGTAGCTGAAGGTCAGGTGGCTGGTGTCCAGCACCTCGTACAGGTTGGTGATCGCCACCCGGTTGCCATCAGCAACAATCCGCACGGGCTCGATCACCTTCGCGTACTCGTGCATCCCCGGCGACGGCGTCCGGTCCGGGAACAGCAGACCGTCGCAGACGAAGTTCCCGTCGTGGATGGTCTCGCCGAAGTCACCGCCGTACGCGTACACCTCGCGCCCGTTGATCGTCGTCCGGATCCCGTGGTCGATGAACTCCCAGATGAATCCGCCCTGGCAGCGCGGGTACTTCTCGAACACCTCGCGGTAGTCCAGCAGCCCGCCCGGCCCGTTCCCCATCGCGTGCCCGTACTCGCAGAGGATGAACGGCAGGTTCCGGTACAGGTTGCTGTCGGCACCGATCTCCGCGCAGCCCTCCGGCGAGGTGTACATCCGCGAGTAGATGTCGACGAACTCCGCCTCGGTGTCGCGCTCGTAGTGCACCGGCCGCGACGGGTCCAGGTCCTTCGCCGCGTCGTACATGTCCTTCAGGTTCGAACCCATCCCGCACTCGTTGCCGAGCGACCAGATCACGATCGACGGGTGGTTCTTGTCCCGGTGCACGGTGCGCCGCATCCGGTCGACCAGGTCGTCGCGGAAGCGCGGGTCCATCACCGGGTTCGGGAGGTTCGGCGGCTGCGGCTCGTACCCGAACCCGTGCGACTCCAGGTCGCACTCGTCGATCACGTACAGCCCGTACTCGTCGCACAGCGACAGGAAGTGCGGGTGCGGCGGGTAGTGCGACGTACGGACCGCGTTGATCCCGGCCCGCTTCATGATCAGTACGTCGTCGAGCATGTCCTGCTCGGTCAGCGTCCGCCCGCGGTCCGGGTGGAACTCGTGCCGGTTGACGCCCTTGAACAGCACGCGGTTGCCGTTGACGGTGAAGATCCCGTCGACGATCGCCACCGTCCGGAATCCGATCCGCAGCCGTACGTCGCCGCCGGCGGTCCGCAGTACGGCGTCGTACAGGCGGGGTACTTCCGCGCTCCACGGCTGCACGCCCTCGACCCGGGTGTGCTCGCCGGTCGCCAGCTCCAGCCCGAGCTCGGGGACCGAGACGGTTCCCGGTACGTCGGACTCGACGAGCAGCGTGCCGGCGCCGTCGACGTGGTCCCAGGCCGCCTTCACGAACACGTCGGTCGGCGCGTCCGGGCGCAGCGCGAGCAGGTTCACCTCGCGGAAGATGCCCGACAGCCACCACATGTCCTGGTCCTCGACGTAGCTGCCGGTCGACCACTGGTGCACCCGGACCGCGATCTGCGCGTCCTTGCCCGGGGCAACCAGCTCGGTCACGTCGAACTCGCTGACCAGCCGGGACCCCGACGACCAGCCGACGTACGAACCGTTGACATAGACCGCGAACCGCGAGTCGACGCCCTCGAACCGGAGCACGATCCGGGCGCCCGCGAAGTCGGCCGGCACCGTGACCGTGCGGACGTAGTCGCCGGTCGGGTTGTCGGTCGGCACGTACGGCGGCTCCAGCGGGAACGGGTACACGACGTTGGTGTACGCCGGCTTGCCGTAGCCGCTCAGCTGCCAGTGGCCCGGGACCGCGATGGTGTCCCAGCCGGAGGTGTCCGGGTCCTTCAGGTCGTCCGGCGCGTCCGCGACGCTCGGGGACAGCCGGAAGTTCCAGTCCCCGCTGAGCGGGAGCCGCCCGGAGTCGTCATCCAGCCACGAACGCGGGGGCAGCACGTTCGCCCCGGAAGCAAAGTCCTCGACGTAATGAGTCACAGAAGTCGACCCTAAGGCCTAACTGTTCACGACTCCACACCTATCAACAGATATGGACAGTTACTGACAGTTCTGACAGATTCCGACCAGTGCGACCTGCTCTGGTGCGAGGTGGAAGCCGAGGTCGCGGGCGACCTTCTTGCGGGCGGATTCGAGGATGTCGCCCGGGGCGTCGTACACGGTCCCGCACTCCGAGCAGCGCAGGTGCAGGTGCCGCGGCGCCAGGTCGCCGGCCAGGTGGTACGTCGTACCCGCCCGGCCGAGGTGCACGTGCGTCACCAGGCCGAACTCGCCCAGCGCATCCAGAGCGCGGTACACGGTCGCGCGGTGGATCCCCGGTCGCAGCTGCTCGGCCCGCTCGCCGATCTGCTCCGCGCTCAGATGCTCCTCGGTCCCCGCCAGCACCTCAACCACCGCCAGCCGGGCCGGCGTGACTCGCTCCCCCCGCTCCCGCAGCCGCTGCGCGCTGACCTCAACCGCACTCGTCATCCGCGCTCCTCGCAAATCCACTCGTTCCGACCCCACCCAATGTACGTTCCGTCTACCACGTCCTACACCTGGGGGAACTCCGATGAGTGATGACCTGAACGCGATGGCCCGCCGCGGCCCGGCTCAGCTGCGCGGAATCGCCCGGAACGTCCAGTACCGCTCGGAAGCCCGCTCCGAGAACGGCGCGATCCAGGTGCTGACCCTCCGGCTCGAGCAACACGACAACGTCGGCAAGGAACTCCAGCCGGTCCAGGTCGAGCTCCGCGCCCTCGCCCTCCAGGGCCAGGTCGTCGACGGCGAATCCGTGACGATCACCGGCAAGTGGCGCGGTGGACGGCTCGTCGCCCGGGAGATCGTCAGTGAGAGCACCGGGGTCGCGGTCCGCGGCCGGAAGCCGCCGTTGTGGCTGGCGGTTCCGGTCGGGATCGC
>NZ_DASRVN010000218.1:0-29805 GCF_035655035.1 Kribbella sp.
CAGCGGCAGTACCCGGTGCGGGATCTGCTCGGCCAGGGCGATCACCGTCGACGCTCTTTGGATGCCCCGGACGATGACGACCTGGTCGATCACGCGTTGGAGGTCGGCGTTGGAGCGGGCGACGATGCGGCACCAGAGGTCCTCGGCGCCGGTGATGGTGTGGACTTCCAGGACCTCCGGGATGCGGGCCAGCGCTTCGGCGACGGTGGTGTGACCTGAGCCCTGCTCGATCTGGAGTGTGGCGAACGCCGTCACCGGATAGCCGATCGCGGCGGTGTCGATGTCGGGGCCCCAGCCTCGCACCACCCCGTCGCGCTGCAGCCGGTCCAACCGAGCCTGGACGGTGCCTCGGGCGACCCCTAGGCGCCGTGACGCCTCCAGTACGCCGACCCGCGGTTCGGCGGCGAACAGCTTGAGGATCCGGGCATCCAGCGCGTCGACGGACATACGAATCCTCCACTGATAGTCAGACTGACCAAATAGCCTAGCCATGTCCAGAAGAGACTGGTCAACCTGCCTACTGGAACAGGGAAGTGTTGCGCAACCTGCCCTCCGCGCACAAGGCTCGGTCTACCGATCCGAGACCCGGAGGAGCACCGATGACCAGCACCGACCTCACCCCTGCAGAGCTCGACGCCGATCTCGACCTCGACCAGCTGAAGCAGCTCGTCGGCCTGGTGCCGTACGACGAGAGCACCGACCCGTTCCCGGTCACCGCGATGGACGCGGTGGTGTTCGTGGTCGGCAACGCCACCCAGACCGCGAAGTGGTACCAGCTCGCCTTCGGCATGGATCTGGTCGCGTACTCCGGCCCGGAGACCGGCAGCAAGGACGTCAAGTCGTACGTGCTGAAGTCCGGCTCCGCGCGCTTCGTCCTCTCCGGCGGTGTCGGCCCGAATAGCCCGCTGCTCGACCACCACCGCAAGCACGGCGACGGCGTCGCGGACATCGCGCTCGAGGTACCGGACGTGGACAAGTGCGTCGCGCACGCCCGCAAGGTCGGCGCGGTCGTCCTGGAGGAGCCGAACGACGTCACCGACGAGCACGGCACGGTCCGCCGCGCGGCGATCGCGGCGTACGGCGACACCCGGCACACGCTGATCGACCGCAGCAAGTACGACGGCCCGTACCTCCCGGGCTTCGTCGCCGCGCAGACCCAGGTACGGCGCCCCGAGGGGCACCCGAAGCGGCTGTTCCAGGCCGTCGACCACGTGGTCGGCAACGTCGAGCTCGGCAAGATGGACGAGTGGGTTGCCTTCTACAACAAGGTGATGGGCTTCGTGAACATGGCGGAGTTCATCGGCGACGACATCGCCACCGACTACTCGGCGCTGATGAGCAAGGTCGTCGCCAACGGCAACCACCGGGTGAAGTTCCCGCTGAACGAGCCGGCGGTGGCGAAGAAGAAGTCCCAGATCGACGAGTTCCTGGAGTTCTACGACGGCGCCGGCGCGCAGCACATCGCGCTCGCCACCAACGACATCCTGCGGACCGTGGACATCATGCGGGCCAATGGCGTCGAGTTCCTCAACACCCCCGACTCGTACTACGAGGACCCGGAGCTGCGGTCCCGGATCGGCAACGTGCGGGTGCCGATCGAGGAGCTGCAGTCGCGCGGCATCCTGGTGGACCGGGACGAGGACGGCTACCTGCTGCAGATCTTCACCGCGCCGATCGGCGACCGCCCGACGGTGTTCTACGAGCTGATCGAGCGGCACGGTTCGCTCGGCTTCGGGAAGGGCAACTTCAAGGCGCTGTTCGAGGCGATCGAGCGCGAGCAGGAGCGCCGCGGCAACCTCTGAAACCGGCCCCGGATGCGACTTTGACGATCAAAAGCTTGCCGGATGCAACTGAACACGGCGTGTCGCCGTCCGATTACCGGAATGACTGTCGGGGCAGGCTCCGTTCGCGTAGTGTGCCTTCCTGAGTGCGCGTCGGGGCGCGTGCTCAGGAAGGGTTTCGTCATGAAGACACTGGGCCTGCTGCTCAGCACCGCCGGTGTGGGGGTGGGCGCGATCGCCCTCTCCGCGATGCCGGCCGCGGCGGTCAACGCCGCCAACTGCTCTGGCGCGACATCCATTGCATCCGCGCCGATGCTGCGAAATCACCAGCCGCCGAGCTGGGGAACCATCCGGCTGGTCCGGGACGACTGCTCGCAGTACTGGGCCGAGATCACCATGGCGTCGCCCGTGGTGGCGAACGCCAAGGCCAACGCGTTCCTGGTGCAGTCCGGCGGCAACAACGACGGCCGGGTGCTGAGCTGCGACAGCAGCGGAGGCAACGGCTCCGTCATCCAGGGGCAGCGCACCTGCAGGACACCGAAGGTGAAGGCCACCAGCGGCAGCATCACCTTCACCGCGATCGGCCGCGAGTACCACAACTACGGCGGCGGCTACCAGGAGATCTCGGAGAACGCCACCAGACGCACACGTTGAGACTGGGGTGCGCAGTACCGCGCAGTAGTTATTAGGCTCGGCTGTATGAGTGAGGTTGTCGAGCAGCTGCGGCAGGTGCTGCCGCCCGAGGCGTTGGTGACCGATCCGGACCGGATGGAGAGCTACCGGTACGACCGGGCGATGTTCTGTCCGGCCGGGATGCCGTTGGCTGTCGTACTGGCCCGGGAGACCGCGCACGTCCAGGCGGCGGTGCGGGTCGCACACGAGGCCGGCGTACCGATCGTCCCGCAGGGAGCGCGGTCCGGCCTGTCCGGCGCCGCCAACGCGCTGGACGGGTGCATCGTGATCTCGCTGGAGAAGATGGACCGGATCCTGGCCATCGAGCCGGTGGACCGGTACGTCGTCACCCAGCCGGGCGTGTACAACGCGGTCCTGTCCCGCGCGGTCGCCGAGCACGGGCTGTTCTACCCGCCGGACCCGTCCAGCTGGGAGTTCTGCTCGATCGGCGGCAACCTGTCCACGAACTCGGGCGGCCTGTGCTGCGTGAAGTACGGCGTGACCACGGACTACGTGCTCGGCCTGGAGGTCGTCCTGGCCGACGGCCGGGTACTGCGGACCGGCCGGAAGACCGTGAAGGGCGTCGCCGGGTACGACCTGGCGAAGCTGATCGTCGGCAGCGAGGGCACCCTCGGCATCATCACCGAGGCGACCCTGATGCTCCGCCCGGCGGCGGCGAAACCGCGGACGATGGCCGCGCTGTTCGGCTCCGGCGTCGAGGCCGGGAACGCGATCCTCGAGATCATCCGCAGCGGCGTCTCGCTGAGCCTGCTGGAGATCATGGACCGGACCACGATCCAGGCGGTCAACAAGTACAAGCGGATGGAGCTGCCCGAGGAGGCGGCCGCGATGCTGATCGCGCAGTCCGACGCGGGCGGCGAGGCGGGCGCGGCCGATGTCGCCGCGGTCGCGAAGCTCTGCCGGGACCACGGCGCGCTGGAGTGCATCGAGGCCGAGGACGACGCGGAGGGCGACCTGCTGCTCGAGGGCCGCCGGGTGGCGCTCACCGCGCTGGAGCAACTCGGTACGACGATGATCGACGACGTCGCCGTACCGCGGTCGCGGCTGGCGGAGTTCATCGGCCGGCTGGAGGACCTGTCGGCGGAGCTGGACATCACGATCGGCGTCCTCGGGCACGCCGGCGACGGGAACATGCACCCGACGGTGGTGTTCGACCAGACCGACCCGGCGCAGGCCGAGCGGGCGCAGGAGGCGTTCGAGCGGGTGATGGCGATCGGGCTGGAGCTCGGCGGCACGATCACCGGCGAGCACGGGGTCGGCGTCCTCAAGCGCACCTGGCTGGCCGAGGAGATCGGGCCGGTCGCGCTCGACGTGCACCGGGCGATCAAGAACGCCCTGGACCCGAAGAACCTGCTGAACCCGGGCAAGATCGTCGCCAACTGAGGCTGTGACGCAACCGCAACACAACTGCCGAGGCCATTCGACGTCCATGGCCGCCGAATGAGACGTCGGCCCGAGACCATAAATGACTGATCGTCAGAACTCCGTGGGGGGACCGGATGCAGGGTAGGAGGCGCCCGATGGGACTGTGGCGCCGCGCCGTGCTTCCGGCGATCGCCGCGCTGGTCGCCACCAGCGCGCTCTCCGCCTGTGCGAACGGCGGTGGGCTCCGCGTCGAAGGCCCCGAGTCACCGCCGCCGGAGACCCCGGCGCCGTCGGTCGCGGCCGGTACCAACACCGTCTCGCCGCACCCGCAGCGCACCCCGGAAGTGGCCGTCGACCTGTACAAAGTCCGGACCCGGCTGCTCGCCGACAAGCACCTGACAGGTTACGACCGGACAGTGCTTTCGAATTGCACGGTGATTTCGCGTTGCCTCAGCAGGGGTAAGACCGTTGATGTATTGCACAGCGGTACACCTCAGCAGATCGTCCTGATCCACACCCTGGACAAGTTCGTCTTCGGTATCTTCCTGATCGCCGTCGAGCCCACGGGCCTACGGCCGATCTGGAACCTGGATATCGAGCAGCCGACCGTGACCGCCAGCCCGCAAGGGGACCTGGTGGTCGAATCGAAGATCTTCACGATCAACGACCCGGTCTGCTGCCCGTCGGGTCGCCGGGTCGAGGTCTACCGTTGGAACGGTCGGCAGATGACCAAGGTGAGCTCGACGGACCAGTAGGGAGACTGAAGTTCGGTGGTACCGGAAGAACCGGCAGCGCGCATTCTCATGGTTGAGGACGACGCGGTGATCCGTGAGGCGACCCAGTTGACCCTCGAGCGGCACGGCTACGACGTGACCACGGCCGAGGACGGTCTGGAAGCGATCGAGCGATTCGAGAAGATCCATCCCGACGTCGTGATGCTGGACATCATGCTGCCCGGACTGGACGGGATCTCGGTGTGCCGCCGGATCCGCGAGACCAGCACGGTCCCGATCGTGATGGTGTCGGCCCGCGGCGACGCGCTCGACGTCGTGCTCGGCCTGGAGGCCGGCGCGGACGACTACGTGACCAAACCCTTCGACACCCAGGTGCTGGTGGCCCGGCTGCGGGCGGTGATGCGGCGCGCGGTCGCGGATCCCGAGCGCCCGGCGCCGTCGGCCGGCTCCGGCGTCGAGTCGTTCGGCGACCTGGAGCTGGACCGGGAGGCTCTGGAGGTACGCCGTGGTGGCGCGACCGTCCAGCTGACGCCGACCGAGCTCAAGCTGCTGATCGAGTTCGCGAACAACCCCGGCGTGGTGCTCAGCCGTTCGACGCTGCTGCAGCGGGTCTGGGACTACGAGTGGGGCGGCGACGGCCGGCTGGTCGACGTCCACCTGCAGCGGTTGCGGACCAAGATCGGTGCCGACCGCATCGAAACCGTCCGCGGCTTCGGGTACAAGCTGCGGGCCTAGTTGATGGGCCTGCGCGGCAAGCTCGGTCTCATCTTTCTGCTGGTCTCGTCGCTCGCGATCCTGGTGCTGTGCGTCGCGGTCTACACCCAGGCCCAGTCGGCCCGGCTGGACCGGACGCGCAGTTTCGCGGACGAGCGGATCCAGCTCGCGGCGCAGAGCTACGACACCAACGACGTACCGGTGTTCGGGGCGAAGCTCGACGATCCGGATCTGCCGCCGCAGCTGCGGGACGCCGTACTGTCCGGGAAGCGGGCAACGTTCAAGACCGGGTCGCCGCACGCGAAGATGTGGGCGGCGGTGGCGGTCAAGGACGGCAAGGTGCTGTCGATCGAGCAGGACTACGACAACACCGACGACTCGATGAAGGCGCTGCAGCAGGCGCTGATCCTCGGCGGCATCGGCACCGTGGCGCTGGTCGCGCTGGTCAGCGTGATCCTCGCGGGCAGCCTGTCGAAGCGGATCGTCGCGGTCGCGGGTACGGCGCGGCGGATCGCGGCCGGTGACCTGGAGGCGTCCGCGGCCGAGGCCGTTGGCAAGGGCAAGGACGAGGTGCAGTCGCTGGCGACCGCGCTGGACACGATGGCCAGTTCGCTGCGCGGTCAGCTCGAGGCGGAGCGCCGGTTCACCGCGGACGTCGCGCACGACCTGCGGACGCCGGTCACCGGTCTGACCACCGCGGCGGAGCTGTTGCCGCCGGGGCGTCCGAGTGAGCTGGTCCGGGACCGGGCCAAGGTCCTGCGGCGGCTCGTCGAGGACCTGCTGGAGATCGCGCGGTTCGACTCCGGGGTCGAGCAGGCGGACCTGGAACTGGTCGGGCTCGGTGCGTTCGTGGGGTCCGCGGTCGGGCGGTTGCGGATGCAGCAGGCGCTCGCGCCCGACGACGTGATCGTGCACCTGACCGGGCCGGACGAGACGGTGTCCACGGACTCGCGGCGGATCGAGCGGATCCTGGCGAACCTGATCGTGAACGGGCTGCGGCACGGCAAGCCGCCGGTCGAGGTGACGGTCAGCGGCCGGACCGTAGAGGTGGTTGACCACGGCAACGGCTACCCGGAGGAACTGATTGCCGAGGGCCCGCGCCGGTTCCGTTCCGGGATGGCCGAGCGTGGCGTCGGGCACGGTCTCGGGCTGACCATCGCGGCGGGGCACGCGAAGGTCCTCGGTGCTGAACTCACGTTCGGCGAAGCACCCGGTGGCGGGGCGCTGGCCCGGCTGGTGCTGCCCGTCGGGCCTGAGACGGAGTCGTAACACAACCTTTCCGGCGATCGCCGCGTCTTCCTCTCCGTAACACCAACAAAACGAGGGGAAACCACAGATCATGCGTACTCAGTTCGTTCGTCGTACCGCCGCCGCTCTCGCCGGTGTCGCCCTGTCCGCCGCCGGTCTCGGCGTCGCCGGTGCCCTGCAGGCGAACGCCGCCACCACCCAACCGGCCGCCGTCTCCACCCCGGCCGCGGCGAAGTCGATCACGATCACGTCGGACAAGGCCACCGCGAAGGCGTGGGCGAAGGTGTCCTTCACCGGCAAGACTTCCGGGATCGCGGCGAACACCGTCGTCCAGGTGCAGCGCCTGGAGAACGGCAAGTGGGTCAAGTTCCCGGCCAGCACCAAGGTGACCGGCCGCGCGACCTACTCGGTGTGGGTGCAGAGCGGCCGCGTCGGCGTCAACAAGTTCCGCGTCGTCGCCGCGAACACCGCCTCGACCCCCGCCACGGTAACCATCACCAAGTAACCACAAACCAAGCGGCGCCACTCCCCGGGGGCGGGGAGCGGCGCCGCTGTGTTGTCTAATGCGTGCCGTACACGTTGAACTCTGCGGCCGAGCCGAAGACCGCGCCGTTCAGTGAGCTGGTGCCGACGAACTTCACGTAGCGGCCGGGCTTGGGGGTGAAGTCCAGTCGTTGTACGGCGGTGGAGTTCGGGAACTGGCCCGTCGCCACCGGCGTACCCCAGTCCTGGCCGTCCGCGCTGACGTACAGCTCGTACCCCTTGAACATCCCGTTCGTACCGCTCTGCCGGGGCAGGTAGCTGAACCCGTTCACCTGGTAGGTCGACCCGAGGTCGAGCGTCATGAAGTGCGGGAACCCGGCCGGCGTGCTCACCTGGGACCAGGCGGAATGCCAAATAGTACTGGGATTCCCGTCCAGCGCCATCGTCGCCGCACCACCCGTGGCCACGTCCTCGCTGTCCACGTCGACCACCTTGATCCGCGACTGCGGCACGATCCCCGGCGGCAGCACGGTCGCCTCACCGGTAGCCGTCGCCCGACCACCCGTTGCCGTCAGCACGTACTTACCTTCCGCAGTACCGGCCGGCGGCGTGACGTCCCACGTCGTCGTCGCGGTCGCACCCGCGGCGACGGTGGCATGCGTCGCCGGAGTCGTCGCCGTCGCAGTCCAGCCGTCCGGCGCCGTCAGTCCGAGCGTGATGTTGCTCGCAGCAACCACATCGTTGTTGGTGAACGTCGTGGTGATGCTGTTGGCCTCACCCGAGACCAGCCCGGTCAGTCCGGTCAGCGCGACCGACGTACAGTCGGCCGGTTCGGTCGTCGTACCGAGATCCGTCACGGCGAAGTTGTCCATCACGAAGTCGGTCTGATCGCCGCCGTCTGTGAGCTTCCGCAACCCGACCCAGTTGTCGCCACCGCAACCAGCAACGAACTCCTGATTGAAGGTCGCCTTGGTCCGCTGCTCCCCGATCGGCGTGGACTTCACCTCGACGGAGCCCGGCCGGTCGACGCCCTGGACCCACGCGTACTGGCCGGCACGCCCGCTCTCGTAGTCGAAGCTCACCTTGTACTTGTGCCCCGCCTGGAAGTTCACCGTCCACGGCGCGGTCCGGTACACGAGCCCTTCGTTCTCCTCGTGCGACTTCAACGACCAGGTACCGTCGAGCACGTCGTCGACGAGCTTCCCGTTCCATCCGGCCTGCGTGTACGGCGCATGCTTCTTGGCGAGCACCGTCCGCGGATCGGTGACGCCACCCGCATCCCCCTTGATGAACGGCCCCCACCCCTGATCCACATCCTCGAAGCCTTCCGCGCTCCCGGCCGGTGACGTGGCGACCACCCGCACATCATCCAGCCGAACCTGCCCGGCTCCGGCTGCTGCTCCGATTGCCAGGTCGGCCGTGCTTCCCTTGGCCTGGAAGAGGATTCGCGCGCGCTGGTAGTACATCCCGTGCTTGTCGTCCGCCGCCACCATGTTCTTGACGGTCGACCGCTTGACGACGTTCTTCACCCCGTCGACGGAGATGGTCGTCGGGCGATACGCCTCCACCCAGGCGGATGCGCTGTACGTACGTCCCTTGACGAGCCCGGTGATGCGCTGGCTCAACGACGAGGCCTTCGTGCCGAGTTGAGCCACGTGCTGCCCGTTCTCCAGCGTCGCGATGGACGCGCCGCCGGTCGGATTCCAGGCCGTCAGGTTGCCTGCGTTGAACCCAGGGTCCTTCAAGTGCGTGCCTTCGCCCCAGTTCACCGCGCGCGGCTGCGGAGCCGCTACAGGGTAGATCACGTACGGCTTGCCCGGGATTGCGTCGAGCGTGATGGATCCGTGGTTCGCGCGGATGGTGGTCGGTTTGGTGCGGCCGGTGTCGCTCAGTTGGTACGCCGTGAACGTCTGCACGCCCGCGAACGCCGCCGGCAGTTGCCAGGTGGTCCGTCCGCCGGCCGGGTTGTAGTGGTAGAGCTTCTTGTTGTTGTCCCACGGCAGCAGGTACTTGTCGCCGTCCAGCACCTTCGCGTTCCCGACGTACACGGTCCGCTTGCCGTTCTCGACCGCGCCGCGCACCCCGCCGGTGAACGTGATGTCGTCGGCGTTCCAGTCCAGGATCTTCTGCTGCTGCAGGAACTTCGCCGGCAGGTTGCGCTGCCAGATGTTGTTGTAGAACGCGTTCCAGTCGGTCTCGCCGGTCCAGCCCTCGAACTCGACGACCGCGGACTGCCCGAGGATCGGGTCGTTGTTCCAGACGTCCTTCTCGTGGTTGCGGACGAACCGGATGATCTTCGAGTTCAGGCCCTTGTTGGTCGGGCCACCGTAGTCGAGGTCGTTCGCCCAGTGCGACCACAGCGACGTCCGTTCGTTCCGGTTGGCCCACTCGGTGGCGATCTGCCAGCCTTGCGCGGTGAGCTGCCGGGTGAGGCCGTCGGCGAGCCAGCCGGACTGGTAGTACACGTCGATGTACAGCTCCTGCAGGTTCTTGTCGGTCTCATCCCGCAGCTGCTGGAAGCGCTTCACGATGTTGCCGGAGGCAAGATCCGGGCGCTGCTTGATGTAGTAGCTCTGGTCCAGCCAGTTCCAGCCTTTGGCGTTCTTGTCGACCAGGTCCTCGCTGAACGCGTTCGCCTCCGGGTACGCCTCGGTCGCGTTCACGTGGACGCCGAAAGCCGCGTTCCACGACTTGCCCTGCTTGAGCAGCGTGTTCAGGTCGCTCAGGCCGCCGGCGCGGAGGTTGTAGTTGCCGCCGTAGTCAGGGTGTCCCGAGTCGTGCCCCTCGGACGCGTACCCCTTCAGCAGGGCCAGCTGGCCGAGCCCGTCGGTGGACAGCGAGATCCGCTTCACGTCGTCGAGGGTCCGCAGGAACGGATGCGTGGCCTGGCTCGCGAAGTTGAACGGGATGTGCGTGATCACCCGGTCCTTGACCTGGTCGCCGCCGTTCGGCTCGGTCATGATCGAGCGGAACGCGACCGCGCCGTCCTGCCAGTCGACCGTGTGGTCCTGGTTCGCGTCCGGCGTCACCACGACCTTGGCCCAGGGGAGCGGCTCGGTGTACGGCGACGTGTCGGCGCGATACGTCCACTGACCGCTCCACACCCCGACCCGGGTACTCCCGTCGCTGCTCTTGCGGGCCTGGTGCCAGAAGCGGGCGCCGTCGTCGACCGACTGACCGGACGGCTTGTCGTACGTCGAATTCGACTCGATGCCCGCGGCCAGCCCGCTGGTGTTGACGAACGCGTACGCCGCACCCGTCGCGGACGCTTCCGCCGGCGTGGCCGCGGTGACCGGCGTGATCTTGTCGGCGGTCCGCGTCGAGTCCGGGTCGAGCTTCGTGAACGCGGTCGTCGCGCCGGCGTCCGTACTCGCCACCGACACCAGGTCCTGGTTCGGGATGTCGATCGTGTGCACGCGACTGGCCTCGCTGTCGCGCACGGCGTCGATCGCGAACGTCGTCACCCGGCCCGCGACGCTCAGGCTGGTGTCCAGTTCGACGCCAGGCAGCGCGTCGAAGCCGAGCGTGTACGACGCCTTGGCGGCCTCGATCGTGGGCGGTGCGACGAGATGCGCCGCGCGGGCGACCCCGTCGATCGTGACCGTCGAGATCGCGTCCGGTTGCCCACCGAGCGCCTGCCCGGACGCGTTGTCGACGTACCTGATCACCCGCGGGAAGTCCGCCCCGACGGTGACCGTCAGCTCCGGCGACCGCAGTGCCGGGTCGCCGTCGGCCTGCTGTGCTGGTTGGGCTGGTTGGGCCTGCGCGCCGGACGGCGCGGTCAGCACAGCGGCGGCCATGGCTACAGCCAGTACTCCACACCCCACTGAACGTTTCATGCCGACGAAGTTCGCACGCAACCGCTAACTCGTCAAGAGAAACGAACAGTTATGAACAAGATTGCCGTCAGTTAGCTGCAGGGACGATCCTGCCGGTGACTTCACCGAGGCCGATCCGGTAGCCGTCCGCGGCGCTCGCCCAGGCGGAGATCGTGACCTCGTCGCCGTCCTCCAGGAACGTGTGTTCGCGGCCGTCGACGACCAGGGGTTCGCGGCCGCCCCAGGTCAGCTCGATGAACGAGCCGCGCTGGTCCTTCGCCGGGCCGCTGACGGTGCCGGAGGCGTACAGGTCGCCGGTGCGGACGCTGGCGCCGTTGACGGTCAGATGCGCGAGCATCTGGGCGGGCGACCAGTAGATGTCGCGGTACGGCGGGGAGCTCACGAGGTGGCCGTTCAACCTGACCTCGAAGGTGATGTCGTAGTTCGTGAGGTGCTGTCCGGCGAGGTAGGGGAGGACGGGCGGGTCCTGGGCGGGCAGCGGTACGGCGCTGGCGGCCAGGGCGTCGAGGGAAACGACCCAGGGGGAGACGGACGTGGCGAACGACTTGCCGAGGAACGGCCCGAGCGGGACGTACTCCCACGCCTGCAGGTCGCGGGCGGACCAGTCGTTGACGAGCACCACGCCGTACACGTGGTCCTCGAAATCCTCCACGGAGACAGGGGTTCCGAGGCTGGACGGGGTGCCGACGACGTACCCGAGCTCGACCTCGATGTCGAGTCGCCGGGACGGGCCGTACGTCGGTGCCGCCGCGTCGGGGGCCTTGCGCTGGCCGGACGGGCGGACGATGTCGGTGCCGCTGGCAACGATCGTGCCGGCCCGGCCGTGGTAGCCGACCGGGAGGTGTTTCCAGTTCGGGAGCAGCGGTTCGGAGTCCGGGCGGAACAGCCGGCCGAGGTTCGTGGCGTGCTGCTCGGACGCGTAGAAGTCGACGTAGTCGGCGACCTCGAACGGCAGCTGCATGCTGACCGCGGACTGCGGGATCAGGTGCGGCTCGACCGTGTCCCGATCGCCGGAGTTGCGGACCAGGTCGAGCAGCCAGTTCCGGGTGGCGCGCCAGGCCGGGCGGCCGAGGGCGAGGAACGCGTTCAGGGAGGGCTGCGCGAACAGCTGGGCGCCGTCCAGCATCTGCGCCGACGCGACCGGTGCCAGGTCGATGATCTGGTCGCCGATCGCGGCCCCCACCCGCGGCTCCTCGTCGCCCTGCCGGAACACCCCGAGCGGCAGGTTGTCCGGCCCGAACGGCGAGCCGTCCGGGATGTCGATCCAGCTCATCAGGCCTCCAGCAGACGCAGGGTCGTCAGGTCCGTTCGGGGTTCGTCGATGCTGCAGGAGCCGAACGAGGTGAACCAGCGCCGGGTGCCGGCCGCCTGGTCGTCGGACAGTTCGCGGGCTCGAGCCGCCAGTACTTCGCCGTCGCGGGTGTCGAGCAGCTCCGCCAGCTCGTCCGTATTCGCTCCGTCGAGCGAGGCGCGGGTGGCGAGCAGCACGTTCAGGAAGCCATGGTGCTCGAAGCCGGTGTCCGCGGCGGTGTGCCGGACCGCGTTGTGCAGCCCGGCGGTGCACTTGAACGGGACCTCGCGATCCAGGCACGCCGTGATGAACGAGGCCACCTGGGTGCTCGACGGGAACAGGTGCGCGTCGAGACCGCCGGTGCGGAGCTTGGCGGCGTACCCGGCGTCGGCGACCACGTCCAGCGCCCGCTCCCACGCTCCGTCCAGGCCGACCTCGACGTACGCCGTCTCCTCGTCGAGACAGTCGTCGCAAGCCCGCACCACGCGCAGCGCGTTCCGCGACAGGTCGTCCTCGTCCCGCAACCGCACCTCCACCCCGACGACTTCGACGTCCTTCGACCGGTCGCCCCACCGCACCACCGGCTCGATCCCACCCGCCCCGCCGGAGATCACGACGGACACGCGCAACGGCTCGGAAGCCCGGCCGGCTTCGGCGACCTTCATCAGGTCCTGGTCCGTGCACACGAATGTGCCGACCAGGTCGGCGTACGCCGACTGCAAGTGGGCGTGATGTGCAGCGACGGCCGCTTCGAGCGGCAGGTTGCCCGGCGGGAACATCGACGCGTCGTCGACCAGGTGCCGGAACAGGGCAGGGACGGTTGACATGATCCAGAGCCTAACGGATGCTTTCGGTAAGCGGACGCATGCGTTCGATTATCGTTCAACGGAGTGAGTATGGCGTTCTACCGGCAGGTCGGGGAAGTACCACCCAAGCGGCACACCCAGTTCCGGAAACCCGACGGCGGGCTGTACTACGAGGAGCTGATGGGCGAGGAGGGCTTCTCGTCCGACTCCTCGCTGCTCTACCACGCGGGCGTACCCTCCGCGCTGGTCGACTCCCAGGTGTGGGACCTGCCGGACCTGGCCACCGTCCCGAACCACCCGCTGACGCCCCGCCACCTGAAGCTCCACGACCTCTTCACCGACACCAGCAAGTCGAACGCCGTCGAGGACCGCCGGCTCGTCCTCGGCAACGGCGACGTCCGGATCTCGTACGTCGTCGCCGAGCAGCCCTCGCCGTACTACCGGAACGCGATCGGCGACGAGTGCGTGTACGTCGAGAAGGGCTCCGCCACCGTCGAGACCGTCTTCGGCGTACTGAACGCGGTCCAGGGCGACTACGTGATCATCCCGCGTGCCACCACGCACCGCTGGATCCCGGGTGCGGAGGGGGTGTCGGCGTACTGCATCGAGGGCAACTCGCACATCGCCCCGCCGAAGCGCTACCTGTCCCGGTACGGCCAGTTCCTCGAGCACTCGCCGTACTGCGAACGCGACCTGCACCCCACCACCGAGCCGCTGGTGGTCGAGGGCACGGACGTCGAGGTCCTGGTCAAGCACCGCGGCAGCGGCGGGATCGTCGGCACCCGGATGACGTACGCGACGCACCCGTTCGACGTGGTCGGCTGGGACGGCTGTCTGTACCCGTACACGTTCAACGTGAGCGACTTCGAGCCGATCACCGGCCGCGTGCACCAGCCGCCGCCCGTGCACCAGGTGTTCGAGGGGTACAACTTCGTGGTCTGCAACTTCGTGCCGCGGAAGGTCGACTACCACCCGCTGTCGGTGCCGGTGCCGTACTACCACTCGAACGTCGACTCCGACGAGGTGATGTTCTACTGCGGCGGCGACTACGAGGCGCGGAAGGGCTCCGGGATCGGGCTCGGGTCGATCTCGCTGCACCCGGGCGGGTACGCGCACGGGCCGCAGCCGGCCGCGATCGAGGCGTCGCTGGGCGCGGAGCGGTTCGAGGAGCTGGCGGTGATGGTCGACACCTTCCGCCCGCTCGAGCTCGGCGAGGGCGGCCAGGCGGTCGACGACGGCGTGTACGCCTGGACCTGGGCGGGCCGCCACAAGAATTGACCTTCTGTGGGATTCTGTCCCGGTGAGTGAGGACGGGGACGGAACTTCACATGTTGAAGCGGTCACGCCGGAGATGCACGGGCCGGCACGGGACCCGGGGCAGTCGTTCGTGGTCGGCGTCGACCGCGACGCGGTGCTGCGCCGGCGCGAGGTGGTGCGGACCGTGGAGCGGCGCGGCGCCTGGGTGACGGCGACGCTCGGCGTGATCGGCATCGCCGCCGCGGTCTACGCGCTGGTGGCGTTCCGCGGGTCCGGGATGTGGCCGTTCGCGCTGCTGCTGATCGTGGCGATGCTCCCGCTGGTGTTCAGCACGCTGCTGGTGTACCGCGTGCAGTCCGACCGGCAGCAGTGGTACGACGCGAACGAGCTGCCGCCGGTGGCGATGCGGATCTCGGTGAAGGGCCTCGAGCTGGCGTGCGACGGCGCGGCGTACCCCGTCGTACTGCCGTGGCCGACCGTCCGCGGCTTCACCCAGCACAAGCTGCTCGGTCAGTACATGCTCGACATCGCCCTGGAGCGCGGCGTCGGCGCGACCACCGCCGGCGTCCGCGGCCTCGACCAGCCCTCCGTCCGCAGCGTCGTCAAGCCCAATCCGCTGCTCCGCCCCACCGGCATGTTCCTGATCAAGGCCCTCGACCAGCCCGTCCACGTCATCGACGAAGCCCTCCGCCACTTCTCCAACGGCGCCGCCGGCGTCCAGCGCCGATGACGCAGGCACAGGTGTGGCTGGAGCGGCGGCTCCGCCGAGAGGTGGTTCAGCTGCGGGTCGTCGGCGGTCTGCTCGTGGTGCTCGGCGTGGTGCTGCTGACCCTGTACAACGCGCCGTTCGCCGGCGTGCTGGTCGCGCTCAGTTCGATCTTCGGCTTCGCGGGCGCCTCCAGCCGGGCCGCGCGGCTGCGGTCGGTGCGGGGCAAGCTCGGTGATCAGCAGGGGAGCGGGCGGTAGGTGTAGCCCTGCTGGGTGAGTTTGGTGAGGGCTTGATCCAGCGCGGCGACGGTTTGGGAGCGGTTGCCGCCGCCGTCGTGCATCAGGATGATCGCGCCGGGGCGGGCGCCGGCCAGGATCGCGTGCTCGATGTGGGCGGTGCCGGGCTTCTTCCAGTCCTCCGTGTCCACGTCCCACAGCACCTCGCGCTGGTGGTACGCCGCGGCGATCGCCTGCACCTTCGCGTTCGTGCCGCCGCCGGGCGGCCGCAGGCACTTCGACTTGATGCCCATCGCGATCTCCTGGCGGACCTTCGGCTCCGGGAGCAGCGTGAGCGTCTTGTGGTCGTACGTGTGGTTGCCGATCCGGTGCCCGGCGGCGCGCTCGGCGGCGATCAGGTCCGGGTACTGCGCGACCTGGATCCCGATCACGAAGAACGTGGCCTGCGCGTGGTGCTTGCGCAGTACCTGCAGGACCTTCGGCGTCCACTCGTGCTGCGGGCCGTCGTCGAAGGTCAGGTAGAGCACCTTCCCGTGGCCGGCCAGGTTCCAGTCGTCCGCGGGCGGCTTCGGCGGGGCCGGCTTGGCCGGTGGCGGCGTACTCGGTTTGCTGCCGGACGGTTCGGCGGGTTCGACCGGCGTACCGAGCAGACCGAGCCCCGGCGTACTCGAGACGACGGGCGCGGCGGACGTGACGGACGGGCCGGACGGGGAGGCGGCTTGGGCGAGGACGGCACCGCACAACAGGGCGGCGACCAACGGCAGAAGTTTGCCGGGCGGCTTGGTCATGGGCGGCATCTTCTCGTGTGGGTGGGGGCAACTGTCCACCGGGTCTCGCTTATCGTGTGCACTCGTGCCGGAGATCCCGGCGAGACGACCTTGTGAGGCGGGGCGATGACCGACAGCGGTGAGCGGAACACGATGACGCGGCGCACAGTGATCGGCGGTGCGGTCGGGGGTGCGGCGCTCGCCGCGGCAGGTTTCGAGTCGGTGCCGGCGTACGCGGGCGGTCCCGGGAAGACGGTCCGGCTGACCGTGATGGGGACCACCGACCTGCACGGCAACGTCTTCAACTGGGACTACTTCAAGAACGCCGAGTACGACGACGCCGCGCACAACGACATCGGCCTGGCGAAGATCTCCACGCTGGTCAGCGCGGTCCGCGACCGGATCGCCGCGGACCGGCACGCGCCGCGGCCGCTGCTGCTGGACGCGGGCGACACCATCCAGGGCACCCCGCTGGCGTACTACTACGCGAAGATCGAACCCATCACCGGAGGCCACACCCACCCGATGGCGGCCGCGATGAACCGGATCGGGTACGACGCCGCGGCGCTCGGCAACCACGAGTTCAACTACGGGCTCGACATCCTCCGCAAGTTCCAGCGCCAGCTGCGGTTCCCGCTGCTCGGCGCGAACGCCCAGGACTGGACGACCGGCCTGCCCGCGTTCCCGCCGTACGTGCTGAAGCCGGTGCACGTACCGGGGGAGAAGCCGGTCACGGTCGGCATCCTCGGCCTCACCAACCCGGGCATCGCGATCTGGGACAAGGCGAACGTCGAGAACAAGCTGAAGTTCGGCGGCATCGTCGAGCTCGCGAAGCAGTGGGTCCCGAAGGTGCGTGCGGCGGGCGCAGACATCGTGATCGCCTCGGTGCACTCCGGCATGGACCTGTCCTCGTCGTACGGCGATGCGCTGCCGTACCCGGAGAACGCGTCCGTACTGATGGCCGAGACCGTCCCCGGGATCGACGCCGTCCTGGTCGGCCACGCGCACCTGGAGATCCCGGAGCGCCTGGTCACGAACAAGACCACCGGCGAGCAGGTCGTGCTCAGCGAACCGCTGAAGTGGGGCATGCGGCTGTCGCTGTTCGACCTGGACCTGCAGAAGGTCCGCGGGCAGTGGAAGGTGGTCGGCCGGCACAGCCAGGTCCTCAACGCGAACACCGTCGACGCCGACCGGGACGTGGTGGCGCTGCTGCAGAAGGACCACGACAAGGTCGTCCAGTACGTGAACTCGAAGATCGGCACCTGCACCGAGGCGATGTCCGCGGCCACCGCGCCGTGGGAGGACACCGCCGCGCTCGACTTCGTGAACTTCGTCCAGGCGGACGCGGTCTCGAAGGCCCTCGCCGGTACGCCGCAGGCCGCGCTGCCGGTGCTCGCGATCGCGGCCCCGTTCAACCGCGACGCGGCGATCCCGGCCGGCGACGTGTCCGTCCGCGACGTCGCCGGGCTGTACGTCTTCGACAACACGCTGCTCGCGGTGACGATGACGGGCGTGCAGGTGCGGGAGTACCTGGAGTTCTCCGCGCAGTACTTCAAGCAGGTCACCGGACCGGGGCCCTTCACGTCCGACCAGGTCACGAACGCCCCGACGTCGACCGCGCCGAACGGCACGCCGGACTACAACTACGACATCCTCGGCGGCCTCACCAAGCCCCTCAGCTACCAGATCGACATCGCCAAGGCCCCCGGCGCCCGCATCACCGACCTCGCCTACGACGGCACCCCGGTCACCGCCGACCAGCAGTTCGTCGTCGCGGTCAACAACTACCGCCAGTCCGGCGGGGGCAACTTCCCCCACGTCAAGACCGCCCCCGTGGTCTACAACCGCCAGACAGAAATCCGCCAACTCATGATCGATTACGTGACCACAACCGGCACCGTAGACCCCAAAACCTTCCACACGGTCGACTGGTCCCTGATCTCCAACGGCACCCCGATCACCGTCACCAGCTAGCCCCACCCGGGCGGGTGCGGTCTGCCCGCGGGATCTTCCTGCCCGGACTGCTGGGCCTGAAGTGCCGCACCGCCGGAGATTTCAGGGGTTCACCCCTCTCGGAGTAGCGCCCGTCAGCTGAGGTCGACGCCGGCGGCGGCGAGGTCGGTCAGGGCCTGTTGGGTGGTCGGCTCGGCGACGCCGGCGGTGAGGGTGGTGAGGACCGTGGTGTCGAAGCCCTGGGCCTTGGCGTCCAGGGCGGTGGCGCGGACGCAGTAGTCGGTGGCGATGCCGCAGACGTCCACGTCGGTGACGCCCTTGTCGCGGAGCCAGTCGGCCAGTGAGTGGCCGCCCTCGTGGGACTTGCCTTCGAAGCCGGAGTAGGCGGCGGCGTACTCGCCCTTGTCGAAGATCGCGTCGAACGGTTGCGGGTCGAGGTTCGGGTGGAAGCTGACGCCGTCGGTGCCGGCCACGCAGTGCGGGGGCCAGGAGTTCACGAAGTCCGGGGTCTTGGAGAAGTGGTCGCCCGGGTCGATGTGGTGGTCGCGGGTGGCCACGACGTACGCGTACTGCCGCTCGTCGGGCTCCGCCTCGTGCCACTCGTGCAGCAGTTCGCCGATCCGGAACGCGACGTCGGCGCCGCCCGCGACCGCCAGGCTGCCGCCCTCGCAGAAGTCGTTCTGCACATCAACCACGATCAATGCCCGGGCCATCACGCCGCTCCTTCGCCGGAGTACACCTGAGCCCACCGTACAAGCGCCGGCACCGGCAACGCTGCATTAAGCGGGCATCAGATCGCCGCCGGTCACGTGCAGGAGCTGGCCCTGGATCGCCTTCGTTCGTGGTGAGGTGAGGAACAGGATGGCGTCCGCGATCTCGGATGCGTCCGGCAGGTGCCGTGCGGTGAAGCCGGCCGCGATGCGCTCCAGGACAGGCTGTGGGATGACCCGGTGGGCGCCGTTCTCCAGCGTGATCCCGGGCAGCACGACGTTCACGAGTACGCCGTCCGCGCCCAGGTCGTGCTGCAGACTCGCCGCCAACCCGTGCAGCCCCGCCTTCGCCGCGGCGTACGCCCAGGAACCGGCCATTCCACGCTCCGCGAGGTCGGTCGAGAGCAGCACCAGCCGCCCGTGCTCCGAGCGCCGCAGCGCGGGCGCGACCTGCTGCACGAGGTGGAAGTTCCCTTCGAGGTTCGCCCGGATGATCCCGGTCCACCACTCCGGCCGCGAGTCCTCGACCTTCTCCGGCCGCTCGTCGTACCCGAGCGTGCCCCAGCTCACGGCGTTCGCGACGACCGCGTCGAGCCCGCCCCAGTGCTCCACCACGGATGCGACCGCCGCGGCGATCGTCTCCGGCGCACCGAGATCCATCGGTACGACGTACGCCGTACCGCCCGCCTGCTCGATCTCCTCCGCGACCGCCTCGGCGGCGTCCTTCCGCGAGTTGTAGGTGATCGCGACCCGCGCGCCTTCCTGCCCGTACGCGATCGCGGTGGCCCGCCCGATCCCGGACGACCCACCGGTCACCAGCACGGCCACATCCTTGAAACCCAGGTCCATGACCCGTCCTCCTGATTATCCTTAGTCGGCTAATCAGAAAACTTAGCCGACTAACAACCGTGAGGCAAGCCCGGGTTCTCGTCAGCCGCGTGCTGACGGTTATTGTTTGACCGCGCATTGTCATCAAGTGACGGGGTCGGCATCTTCCGCCGGAGCGGGCCCTTGGGGGTTCGTTCATGAAGAAAGCCGTCCTGGCCGCGGTGACCGCCGCGGCCGTTGCCGTCGCCGCACTGGTTCCCTCAGGGCCCGCCGTGCAGGCCGCAGTGAAGGCCGCGACACAGCACAGTGAGCCGCGGGGGTTCGGGTCCGCGTTGTCGTCGGTGGAGCAGCCGTCCTGGCAGACGAACGCCAGCGTGAACGCGGTCGCCGTCGCGGGGGACCTGGTGTTCGCGGGTGGGCTGTTCACCCGGATCCGCCCGCCGGGTAAGGCCCGCGGGGTGGGCGATGCGCCCCGGAAGTACTTCGCGGTGTTCAATCGGACCACCGGCGCACCGACGCGGTTCGCGCCGAGCGTCAACGGCCCGGTGTGGAGTACCGCCGCCTCGCCGGACGGCCGGCGGGTCGTGATCGGCGGCGACTTCACCGTCGTGGACGGCGTACCGCGGTCCCGGGTGGCGATGTTCGACGTTGCCACCGGCAAGCTTGTGGCCGGCTGGGACCCGGTGGTGAACTATCGCGTCGCAGCGCTGAAGGTCACCGCCAGTACGGTCTATCTGGGCGGCTCGTTCGGTGCCGTGGACAAGATCGCCCGCGCGCGACTCGCCGCGGTCGCGCTGAGCACTGGGGCGCTGCTGCCGTGGAACCCGGGCGCGGACGACGACGTACATGCGATCGAGGTCTCGACCGACGGCACTCGGGTCTTCGTCGGCGGCGGGTTCACCACGATCGGCGGCCGGAACCAGCACGCGCTCGCGATGCTGAACGCCCGTACCGGCGCGGTGCTCCCGATGCCGGCCGCGGCCGCGATCCCGCCGGTGTCCGACGAGTGCGACAGCCGGGTGAAGGACCTGGAAGTCCAGGGAGACAAGGTGTTCGCGTCCAACGCCGGGACGAACAGCATGCAGTGCTACGACGGTGTGCTGGCCGCGAACAGTACGACCGGCAAGCTGCTCTGGCAGAGCAAGTGCCTCGGCGCGACCGAGGCGATCGTTGCGATCGGCAACTGGTTGTACAAGGGCTCGCACGCCCACGACTGCAGCGCGGACGGGGAGTTCCCGGACAAGACCGGCATGCACCACCTGCTCGTCTACAGCACGATCACAGGCAAGCTCGGCCCGTGGTTCCCGAACACCGACGCCGGCGGTACGACGCTGGTCGGCCCGCTCGCGTTCGCGTCCGGCGGCAACGACCTGTGGGCGGGCGGCGACTTCACCACGGTGAACGGCAAACCTCAGGAGGGCCTGACCCGGTTCACCGGCGTACCGGGCGGTGCCGCTCCGGCGCGTCCGGCCGCGCCGAAGGTGGCGAGCGCGCGGCCGAACAAGGTGACGATCGCCTTCGCGACCGTCCTCGACCGCGACAACCTCACGCTCACCTACCTGGTGTACCGCGGCAACACCCGGATCGGCAGCTGGTCGCGGACCTCGAACTCGTGGACCAGGCCGACCGTCACCTCGGTCACCGACTCCGGCCTGACCAGCGGCCAGACCCTCTCGTACCACGTCGAGGTCAGCGACGGCCGCAACCTCACCAAGGGCCCCGCAACCACCGTCAAGGTCCGCTGACACCTGCTCCCTCGGGCTGGTACGACGAGATCGGCCAGGTTTTCCCCGTCGGCACATCGGACCGGAAGCTGTCGGACCACGGTCCGAGGCGAGGTACGCCGGTGTCGGCTAGGTTCGACGCGTGACGGAGTACGGCTTGGCCAGGCGGCAGCTGATCGCCGTGGACTGCGTCGTCGCGTTCTTGTACGCCGTACTCGTCCTGCTCACCGCCTCCACGGCCGCGGGGCTGCTCGCGGTCGGGCTCGCGTTACCGGTCGCGGTACGGCGGATCTGGCCGGTGCCGGCGTTCGTGGTCGCGGCCGTGGTGTCGGCTGTCGCGGTGTTCGCGGACGCGCTCCGCGATCCGCTCCTGGCGGCCGCTTACGTCCTGTACGTCGTCGCGCTCACCCGGCGCTCGGCCCGCCCGGTGTCGAACAGCCGGCTGCTCGGGCTGGCCGGTGGGCTCGGGTTCGTCGTACTGCTGCTCGCGATGGTGGCCGGCGCGCCCGCGGGCCGCTCGGGGGCGGCGGTCGTGCTGACCGGGTTCGCCGCGCTGTACGGCGCGTGGGTGCTCGGGCAGGTCGTCCGGGACCGGCGGGCGGCGGCGGCCCGGTCCGCGCGGGTACTGGCCGAACAGGCGGTCGCGGCGGAACGGTTGCGGATCGCCCGCGAGCTGCACGACATCGTTGCCCACAGCATGGGTCTGATCGCGGTCAAGGCCGGGGTCGCGAACCATGTCCTGCGGGTACGCCCCGAGGAGGTGTCGGACGCGTTGTCCGTGATCGAGTCCACCAGCCGGGACGCCCTGGTCGAGCTGCGGCACATGCTCGGCCTGCTGCGGACGCCCGACGACGAACCCGCGGACCTCGCGCCGCCCGCCGGGCTGGCCGCGCTGCCGGAGCTGGTCGCCCGCGTCGAGTCCACCGGCGTCCGCGTCGACCTCACGCTCGACGTACCCGAGCCGCTTCCGGAGGCCGTCGGGCTGACCGTGCACCGGATCGTCCAGGAGTGCCTCACCAACGTCACCAAGCACGCCCGCGCCGGGCGCTGCCGGATCACGGTCGCCGGCAGTGCGCACGCAGTACAGGTGGAGGTGACGGACGACGGCGTCGGTGGTACGGCGGTCGAGGGGCACGGGTTGATCGGGATCCGGGAGCGCGTCAGCGTGTACGGCGGGACGTATCGCGCCGGGGCTGTGGCGGGCGGCGGGTTCGAGGTCGTCGTACGGCTGCCGTATGAGTGAGATCAGGGTCCTGGTGGCCGACGACCAGGCGCTGTTGCGCGGGAGCTTCCGGGTACTGATCGACACCACGCCCGGGCTGACCACGGTCGGCGAGGCGGCGAACGGTGCCGAAGCGGTCGAGCTCGCCCGGCGGGAGCGGCCGGACGTCGTACTGATGGACGTCCGGATGCCCGAACTGGACGGGATCGAGGCCACCCGGCAGATCTGCGCGGCGCCGGAGACCGCCGGGACGAAGGTGCTGATCCTGACGATGTTCGACCTCGACGACGCGGTGTACGCCGGGTTGCGCGCCGGGGCCAGCGGGTTCCTGCTGAAGGACGTGCCACCGGTCGAGCTGCTGCGGGCGATCACCGTCGTCGCGGCCGGCGACGGGCTGCTCGCGCCGTCGATCACGCGGCGGCTGATCGCCGAGTTCGCCCGGCTGGCCGAACCCGGCCAGGCGCCGCTGACCGGACTGGACCGCGTGACCGACCGCGAACGCGAGGTCCTGACGCTGATCGCCCGCGGCCTGTCCAACCAGGAGATCTGCGACCACCTGAACGTCGGCCGCGGCACCGTGAAGACCCACATCGGCCACCTCCTGGCCAAGCTCCACGCCCGCGACCGAGCCCAACTGGTGATCGCCGCCTACGAGTCGAACCTCGTTCAGCCACGTCGGGGATAATCGTGGGGTGACCGGACCCGAGCAGTTGGCCGTTGTCGGGGCGGGGTTCGGCGCGGGGATCTTGACCTCGACCGTCGGTGTTGCCTCGTTGCTGAGCTTTCCGGTGCTGATTGCGCTCGGGATTCCGCCGGTGGTTGCGAATGCGTCCAACACGCTCGGGCTGCTTCCCGGGGCGTTGAGCGGCGCGTTCGGGTATCGGCGGGAGTTGCGGGAGGTTCCACGGCAGCAGGTCGTTGTCGTCGTACTCGTCTGTGCCATCGGCGCGATCGGTGGTGCGGTGCTGCTGCTGGCGTTGCCGTCCAAGGTGTTCGCGGCCGCGGCGCCGTGGCTGATTCTCTTCACCTGTCTGGTGGTCGGCGTCCAGCCGTGGATCTCCCAGTGGTTGCGGTCCCGTTCCCAGCATCCGCACGACCTGCGCCGATCGATGTCCCCGGCAACCATCGCCGGCACCGCGCTGACCGGCGTGTACGGCGGCTACTTCGGCGCCGGTGCCGGCGTGATGATGATGGCCGTCCTGGGCCTCGGCCTGGACCTCGAGCTCCGCGTCGTCAACGGCCTGAAAACCCTCGCCCTGCTGGCCGCCAACCTGGTCGCCGGCATCATCTTCCTGTTCATCGCCGACCTCAACCTGCACGCCGCCGCCCTGCTCGCGGCCGGCTCCATCATCGGCGGCTACGTGGGCGCCCACCTGGGCCGTCGCCTCCCCGCCACCTTCCTCCGCATCCTCATAGTCCTAGCAGGCATCACAGCCGCCGTACTGATGCTCTAGAAATGCGGAATGACCGCCAGGACGACGATCAGCACGCAGATCGTGCCGTTGAGGTACGGGTGGTTGGCGAGGATCGCGATGAACTCGCGGATCGTTGCCGTCGGCCAGTAGTACGCCGCGGTGGGGGAGCCGACCACCTGGCCGTTGACGCGCGCCTTGCGGGCGGTGAGCGCGGCGCGGAAGGCGTGGAAGTTGTTCGTGACGATCAGGCAGCGGTACTCCGGGCGCAGTGACGTCATCAGGTCGCGGCTGAACGTGAGGTTCTCCCACGTGGTGGTGGAGCGGTCCTCGCGGATGATCCGGTCGTCCGGTACGCCGTGCTCGACGAGATACGCGGCCATCGCGTGCGACTCGGGGACGTCCTCGCCGGGACCCTGCCCGCCGGACGTCACGATCCGGGGCGAGCGGCCCTTGCGGAGGGCGCGTTCGTACACCTGCCGCGCGCGGTCGAGGCGGCTCGCCAGCAGCGGCGGGACCCGCGATCCGATCAGCCCGGAGCCGAGGACGACGACGAAGTCCACCTTTCGCGAGGACCGGACCCGGCTGTAGAAGAACGCGTACACCAGGAAGCAGAGGAACAGGAACGAGATGTAGGTCAGGACGCCGAGCAGCGCCGACCGTACGGCGGCCAGCGGCTCCCAGCCGATCTGCTGCACCAGCACGCTGAAGATCACGAACCCGATGATCCCGAGCCCGACCAGCAGCGACAGCAGGTTCGACAGCCGGCGGCGTTCCCGGCGCAGCATCGTCACCCCGTTGACGACCAGGAACACCGCGAGGACGGCGATCGCCACCGGGATCGCGATCACGATCGCCCAGACCATCGCGACCGCCACCGGCCGGCTCACCGTCTCGACCGCGAAGATCACCCCGAGCCCGGCGAACATCAACGTCAGGACCAGGAAGATCCCGTTCTTGAACAGCCGCCGGTCGCGCCAGAAACTGACGCCGAAGATCAGGAACCAGAACCCGGCGATACCGAAGCAGATGACCATCGGGCGCCATCCAACCACGCGCTGTCGCCGAGGTGGTGGAGGCTCGATGGGTGGACTCCAGCAGGCCGGGCCGGGCCGCGGTGTGCGACCCTGCTGGTCGAGCCGGAAGGGGCACCGAATGACGACGAACTGGGCGGGGAACGTCCGCTTCGCCAGCGAGCTGCGGCGACCGCGGACCGTTGCCGAACTGCAGGAGCTGGTGGCGCGCTCGGAGAAGGTGCGCGTGCTCGGGACCGGGCATTCCTTCAACCGGATCGCCGACACCGACGGCGTGCTGGTCAGCGTGCAGGAGTTGCCCCAGCTGATCGAGGTCGGCCGGCAGGGCGTGACGGTGTCGGCCGGGACGCGGTACGGCGAGATCACCGCCGCGCTGCAGGCCCAAGGGCTGGCGCTGCACAACCTCGGGTCGTTGCCGCACATCTCGGTGGCGGGTGCCTGTTCGACCGGTACGCACGGATCGGGTGACACCAACCGCCCACTCGCGGACGCGGTCAACGCGATCACGTTCGTGAACGCGGACGGCGAGCTGGTCACGCTGACCCGGGACGACCCGGACTTCGCCGGGTCGATCGTCTCGCTCGGGGCGCTCGGCGTCACGGTCAGCCTCACGCTCGACGTACAGCCGACGTACCAGATCAGCCAGGTCGTGTACGACGGCGTGCCGGTCGGTCGGCTGCAGTCGGACTTCGCGGACGTGATGGGCAGTGCGTACAGCGTGAGCGCGTTCACCGACTGGGTGGACCCGGACGTGATGGTCTGGCGCAAGCGCCGCGAGCTGACCGAGCCCGAGCCGGAGTGGATGGGTGGGCGGCTCGCGGACGGGCCGCGGCATCCGATCAAGGTGATGCCGGCCGACTACGCGACCCAGCAGGGCGGCGTACCGGGTCCGTGGAACGAGCGGCTGCCGCACTTCCGGCTCGAGTTCACCCCGAGCAACGGCGACGAGCTGCAGTCGGAGTACTTCGTACCGCGTGCCCGGGCCGCCGAGGCGATCGACGTACTGCGGGCCCTCGGCAACCGGTTCGCCCCGGTGCTGCAGGTCTCCGAGGTACGGACGATCGCCGCCGACGAGCTGTGGCTGAGCCCGAGCCAGGGCCGCGACACGATGGCCCTGCACTTCACCTGGATCCAGGACGAGGCGGCGGTCCGGCCGGTCGTCGCGGAACTGGAGGAGGCGCTCGCCCCGCTGGACACCCGCCCGCACTGGGGCAAGGTCTTCGCGGCGGATGCGGCCACGCTGGCGGAGCGCTACCCGAAGGTGAAGGACTTCATCGCGCTGGCCGACAGGTACGACCCGGCCGGAAAGTTCCGCAACGAGTACCTCGACACGTTCCTGCCGCTATAACGCTGTGACGTCCTCGACGGTCGAGGTGATCGACCAGAGCAGGTTGCGGATCACGCGGCGGTCCTCGGGGGTGAGGTTGGCGAGGGCGCGGCGCCCGGCGCGGTCGTAGACCTCCTGGACGGTGTGCGCGAGCGCGACGCCGCGGTCGGTCAGCTCGATGCCGACCTGGCGCGCGTCGGTCGCGCTCTTCACCCGCCGGACCAGCCCGGCCGCCTCCATCCGCTGCGTGGTCCTGGTCGCGGTCGGCACCTCGACGTCCAGCACCTTCGCCAGCCGTGCCACCGGGAGCGAACCGTGGTGCAGGAGCTTCGCGAGCACCAGCTCCTGGCCGGTGTGCAGCTCGGTCCCGGCCAGCTCCTCGGCCACCGCCTTCCGCGCGGCCCGGTCCGCGAACCGGAGCGCGATCAGTACGTCGGCCTCGTCGGCGGGGGCGTCCGGAGACCAGTCCTCGCTCACGTGTGGCTCCGGGGACGGAACGGGTTCAGCGCGTCGTAGTCGCCGATGTACTCGGTGGGGATCGCCGGCTCGCCGCGGCTCAGCTGGTTGGCCGAGCGGGGCAGTTCGTAGCGGGCCTTCTCGTGGTGCGCCTGCGACTCCTCCGGCGTGGTCCGGCCGACGATCTTGCCGGACTCGACCAGCGACCTCAGCAGCACCCGGTCGTCGCCGTCGTCGACCGGCTGCTCACCGACGCCGATCAGCTCGACCTCCGCGACCCCGGCCGCGGACCGCCGGCGCAGCGCCCACTTCCGGCCGCCGATCGAGATCTTGTCCGGGCTCTTCTTCGCCACCGGCACCAGGGCGCCGCTCGCGTCCTCGCGGGCGACCAGCTTGTACACGAACCCGCAGGTCGGGTAGCCCGAGCCGGTGACCAGCGACGTACCGACGCCGTAGCCGTCCACGGGTGCCGGCGCGAGCGCGGCGATCTGGTACTCGTCCAGGTCGCTGGTCACGATGATCCGGGTCTTCGTCGCGCCCAGCGCGTCCAGCTGCTCCCGGACCTGCGCGGCCAGCGACGGCAGGTCGCCGGAGTCCAGCCGTACGGCGCCCAGCTCCGGGCCGGTCAGCTCGATCGCGGTCCGCACCGCCTCGGCCACGTCGTACGTGTCGACGAGCAGCGTCGTACCCTTGCCGAGCGCGTCGATCTGGGACCGGAACGCGTCCTGCTCGCGGTCGTGCAGCAGCGTGAACGAGTGCGCCGCCGTACCGGTGCTCGGGATGCCGTACCGGCGGGCGGCCTCCAGGTTGGAGGTGGCGCCGAAGCCCGCGATGTACGCCGCCAGCGCCGAGGCGGCCGCGGCCTCCTCGTGGGTCCGCCGCGAACCCATCTCGATACAGGGCCGCCCACCCGCCCACCAGGTCATCCGGGACGCCGCCGAGGCGACCGCGGAGTCGTGGTTCAGGATCGACAAGAAAACGGTTTCCAGGAGCACCGCCTCGGCGAACGACGACTCCACCACCAGCACCGGCGAGCCCGGGAAGAAGATCTCGCCGTCGGCGTAACCGGAGATGTCGCCGGTGAACCGGTAGTCCGCCAGCCAGTCCCGGGTAGCCTGGTCGACGACGCCGCGATCGGCCAGGAAGGCGATCGTCTGCTCGTCGAACCGGAACTGTTCGAGCGCGTCCAGCAGCCGGTTCACGCCGGCCACCACGCCGTACCGCCGGCCGTCGGGCAACCGCCGGGCGAACAGCTCGAACACCGAGCGGCGCTGCGCCGTGCCGTCGGCCAGGGCCGCCTGCAGCATGGTCAGCTCGTAGTGGTCGGTCAGAAGTGCCGTCGAGTGGGTCACAGGAGCAGCCTATTGTGAGACCGGAACAGATGATGGAGAGAATGGACTGGTGAGCACCGCACCGAGCGAGCTGGACAGCCCCGAGGTCGACGAGGCGATCGAGCTCAGCCCACCCTGGGTGACCATCGTCTGGAACGATCCGGTCAACCTGATGGACTACGTCACGTTCGTCTTCCAGACGTACTTCGGCTACTCCAAGTCGAAGGCCGAGAAGCTGATGATGCAGGTCCACTCCGAAGGCAAGTCGGCGGTGTCGAACGGGAACCGGGAAGCGATGGAACGCGACGTGGAAGCGATGCACTCCTACGGCCTGTGGGCCACCTGCGAGAAGTCGTGACGCGGTTCCGCAAGCGCCGCAAGACGGTGGTCGTCAGTTTCGCCGAGCACGAGGCGGACATCCTGGCGAACCTCCTGCGGAACCTGGTCGAGCTGCTGTACGACGGGTTGCCGCCGCGGACGACCACCCCCGCGGACCCGCTGGAGGCGATGCTCAGCGAGACCGACGGCCCGACCTCGCCGCCCGAGGACGTCGTACTGCAGCGGCTGCTGCCGGACGCGTACAAGACCGACGACCAGGCGTCTTCGGAGTTCCGCCGGTTCACCGAGCGGGGACTGCGCGAGGGGAAGGTCACCGACGCCAAGCGGGTGCTGTCCGCGCTGGAGGAGTCCGGCGCCGACGAGATCGCGCTGGAGCCGGACGAGCAGCTGGCCTGGCTGCGCGCGCTGAACGACCTGCGGCTGGCGATCGGTACCCGCCTCGACATCAAGGACGAGGACGACTACGCCACCTGGGAGAAGCTGGACGACGACGACCCGCGGCGGCTGACGTACGACCTGTACGACTGGCTCGGCTACCTGCAGTCAGCGCTCCTCCACAACATGCGCTGAGTATCGGCTCGCCTACCTCGGTCAGGAGTGGTAGCCGTCGCGGATCAGGTCCAGCAGCGTCTGGAGCTGCCGGCCCGAGCACCCGGTGAGGGCGATGCCGCTGACGGCGGTGAGCAGGTCCCTGGTTGTCAGGCCGGCGCGGACGGCGCCGGCCGTCCGCGCGCGATCCAGCAGGCGGTCCGCGGCGCCGTACATCGTGGCGTGCCAGCTTGCGAACTGTGCACCGCGGTCGCGGTCGGGGTCGTCCGGGACGGCCTGCGCGAGTTCACGTTTGGTGGCGACATGGTCGGCGAAGGCTCGTAGCCACTGGGTCAGCGCGACATCGGGGTCCTCATGTCCAGCCAGCTCCTGACTCTGCCGGTCGAGTGCCGCGACCTCGTCGGCGTACACGGCCACGAGAAGGTCGGCGCGGGTGCGGAAGTGGCGGTAGAGGGTCGCGTTGGCGACGCCGGCGGTCTTGGCGATCTCGTCGAGCGGGACATCGGGGCCATGCTCGTCGAACAGCCGTCCGGCCGCGGAGAGCACGGCGTCGCGGTTGCGCTCGGCGTCGACGCGGCGCCGCCGCGCCGGGTGGGCCTGGTTTTCCGGGGACATCCCCGTTAGTGTAGCGATGCTAACCGGGGAACTCCGCGGAAAGGATCGGGCATGCTGACCGCCGACGACAGATGGGCCATCGCGGAAACTCTCGCGCTGCATGGGCACCTGTTCGACGAGGGCGAACTCGACCGCCTTGACGAACTGTTCACCGACGATGTCGTGTACGACGTCACTGAACTCGGTTCCGACGTCCTGGTCGGCATCGACGCCATCCGTGATGCCGCGCTTCGACTCGGCGCCGGCAACCCGCTGGCGCACCTCGTCACCAATGTGGTGATCACCGGGATAGTCGACGAGGACACGGCCACCGTGCGTTCCAAGGGCACCGCCGTTCTCGCCGACCGCGGCTGCATCAGCACCACGTACGTCGACACCGTCC
>NZ_DASRVN010000219.1:0-2395 GCF_035655035.1 Kribbella sp.
CCATCCGCCGCCGGGTGGAGACGTCTTCCGGCGCGGCGGTTCTGACGGCGATTCCCAACAGTCAGCGATCAGCGCGTCGAACTCGGCACGCACGAGGTCGTCGTCGCCCAGGACGAGGTCGACGAAGACCTCGGTGAAGACCTCGGCCTCGGCCGCTGCCTGCTGCTGATTGGTCGCCATCATCGATCTCACCTCATCGACAACAAACCGCACCCCATGCCCACGGCACTCCACACCGCGGCAGCCGCACCGTGGGCATCCCGCCCCGTGTGAGCGGCCCCGTGTGAGCAGGCCCCGTGTGAGCAGGCCCCGTGTGAGCACGCACCCTGTGAGCCCGCGGGTCGTGGATGGTTCGCCAGGGTCAGGCGTCGATCTGCTTGCGGTCGTCGCTGCCCGCGCCACTGATCTCGATCTTGCGCGGCTTGGCCTTCTCCGCGATCGGGATCTTCAGCGTCAGTACGCCGGCTTCGTAGCCGGCCTCGATCCGGTCGGCGTCCAGGGTGTCGCCCAGGAACAGCTGCCGGGAAAACACCCCGAGCGGACGCTCCGCGACCTGCATCTCCACGCCCTCGCCGAGCTCGGCCGGGCGGCGTTCGGCCTTCACCGTGAGCACGTTGCGCTCCACGTCCAGATCGATCGCGTCCGGCGATACGCCCGGCAGGTCGAACGACACGACGTACTGGTCACCTTGCCGATAGGCGTCCATCGGCATCGGGGTCGGCCGCGACCAGGTGCCTGGCGCCTGGCTCCCGAAGAACTGCTGTGCGAACCGGTCCAACTCCCGGAACGGGTCAGTGCGCATCAACATCGTCCTACACCTCCTGAAGTGTTGACCAACAGTGGTGTCAATACGCACTTCCCTTATAGCAAGTCAACGGACCGATGACAAGTAGGAAATGTCAACGGACCGCTGACATACTGGAGTCAGAAGGAGGTGACCATGAGAGCCACCAACACGCCCGCCGGGACCCAACCCCCGGAATCACCGACACCGGCCTCAACCCGGGCAGCAATCGCGGTGTCAGCCGCGCTCGCCGCCGTCGAAGAAACCGTCCACCAGATCGCCGCCCACACCGAGACCGCCCCGACCGCCCCGACCGCGCCGACCGGGCAGGACGGCCAGGTCCCGCAGGTCCCGCAGGTCGCGCAGGTCGCGTCGACCGGGCAGGACGGGCAGACAGGGCACGACGGGCAGACAGGGTCGGCCGGGCAGGACGGGCAGACAGGGGCGGGCGCGCAGGACGGGGCGGGCGAAACGGCCAGTACGGATGATGTTTTGGCCGCGCTTGCTGGGCTGCGGGCCGTGCAGGACCGGCTCGCCGCCTGGGAGCCGCTGCTCATTGGCGCCGCCCGCGCCCGCGGTGCAAGCTGGGCCGCGATCGCGCCCGCCCTCGGGGTCGCCAGTCGCCAAGCCGCCGAACGCCGGTACCTGCGGCTCAACCCCCACACCACCGACCCCGCCGACATGACCGGCGAAGAACGTGTCCAGGCGGCCCGCAGCCGCCGCGCCGGCGACCGCGCCGTCAACCAATGGGCCCGCACCAACGCAGCCCGGCTCCGCCGCCTCGCCGCACAGATCACTGCCCTCGACGGCCTCGACCCCGCCACCCAAAAAGCCGTCGACCGCATCTTCCACGCGCTCGGCGACCCGGACACCGCCACCCTGCTGTCACCGCTGGCCGACGCCGGGGCCAGACTCCGGCACAGTCACCCCACCCTGGCCGAACAGGCCGCCGACGTCACCGCCACCACCGACCAACTCCGCCACCCCAACTGACACAACGACGATGCCCCGCGCAGACGTCAACCCGAGAACTCCCAGTCGGCAGCTTGCCACGAAGCACCACTGCCCGACTCCGCCCGCCGAGCGCATCCGCAAGCAGCCGATCGAGCGCGGCGCTACTCACGGCCGGAGGTCTTGCAGCGGGGCCGGGGGCTCAGGTTGTTAGTGGATGACTAAGGCCCGCAGCTGCGAGTTGCCGTTGTTGAGTGCTGCTTGGGCTGGCCGACTAGAGATTTGCTATGCGGGAGGCTTGCTGGATCTGTCGAGCGACGGGTTGCCGGGTTGCCGGCGTACTGCGCGAGTGCGGTGGGGATCGGCAGGACCAGCCGGCGTCAGGAGGTCGGACAGTACGGCGGCGTCCCAGCAGGCCGACGGTGGCGCCTTGACCGAGTCGTGGGCTCATGGCGTGGGCGGCGTCACCGGCGAGCGCAATCCGTTGGGTGGTCCAATCGTCGGTGACGACTTGGTGGAAGTTGGCGTAGAAGATTGGGGCTCGGTTTGCATTGCGCAGACGAGCGGTCCTTGTAGACGGCGGTAGGGCTCGGCGAGTTTCGGCGAGTGAGGTGTGGCGGTGATGTCCAGCGCGTCGGTGTTGGGGACCTGGAAGCGGAC
>NZ_DASRVN010000220.1:0-9793 GCF_035655035.1 Kribbella sp.
GGGATCCCGGTCGGGATGTTCAGGCCGACGACGGTCTTCTCGTCGAGGTTGTCGAGGTGCTTGACCAGCGCACGAAGGCTGTTGCCGTGCGCGGTGACCAGCACGGTCTTGCCGGCCCGCAGGTCGGGGACGATCGCGTCGTACCAGTACGGGAGCATCCGCTCGACGACGTCCTTCAGGCATTCGGTGGCCGGCAGCAGCTCCGGCGGCAGGCCGGCGTACCGCGGGTCACCGGCCTGGTCGTACTCGGAGCCGCGCTCGATGGCCGGCGGCGGGGTGTCGTACGAACGACGGAACAGCATGAACTGCTCCTCGCCGAGCTCCTCCAGGGTCTGCTTCTTGTCCTTGCCCTGCAGGCCGCCGTAGTGCCGCTCGTTCAGCCGCCAGGAGCGGCGGACGTCGATCCACTGGCGCTCGGCGACCTCGAGGGCGATGTTCGCGGTCCGGATCGCGCGGCGCAGTACCGAGGTGTGCAGTACGTCGGGCAGCAGGTCGCGGTCGCGGAGCAGCTCGCCACCGCGCTGCGCCTCCTCGACACCCTGCGCGTTCAGGTCGACGTCGACCCAGCCGGTGAAGAGGTTCTTGGCGTTCCAGTCGCTGTGGCCGTGGCGGAGCAGGATCAGGCGATAGGTCATACCCCGAAGACTACCGAGGCTCCAGCCAGCCCTTGAAGGCGTCCAGGTTTCGGGTGGATTCGCCGCGCGACACGCGCCATTCGTACTCGCGCCGGATCGAGGTCGCGAACCCCAGCTCGAGGATCGTGTTGAACGACGAATCGGCGTACTCGAGCACCGCCCCGAGCAGCCGGTCCACCTCACCGGGCGTGATCGCGTGCAGCGGCACCCGCCCGTCCAGGTGGATGTCCCCGAGGTGATCCACGGCGAACGCGACGCCGTACATCTTCAGGTTCCGCTCCAGCAGCCACCGGTACACGGCCTCGTGATTCTCGTCCGGACGCCGCGCCACGAACGCATGCACATGCACCGCCTGCAGCCCGACCGACAGCATCACGGTCGTCTTGAGCTTCCGCTCCCCCGGCAGCTCCGCCGCGAAAACTCCCGGCTCGCTCTCGGTGAACGAGAGATCGTTCTCGGTCAGCACCTGACGGATCACGTCCGCCGCCGCGACTCTCACCCAGCCACCTCCGCCGCCATCGTTTCCGCCGACGTCCGGTACGCCGCCAGCGTCCTGCGCGCGGTCCGTTCCCACCCGAACCCCTGGGCGTGCACGACCGCGGCGCGGCCCATGCTCTCGCGGACGGCCGGATCCGTCGCGATCCGCGCCAGCGCGTCGGCGAAGTCGTCCACCCCGTGCCCGCGGACCAGGTAACCGGTCCGCCCGTCCACCACCGCCGTACTCAGGCCACCGACCGCCGCCGCGACCACCGGCGTACCGCACGCCTGGGCCTCCAGCGCGACCAGCCCGAAGGATTCCGAGTACGACGGGACGCACACGACCGAGGCCGCCCGGTACCAGGAGGCCAGCCGCGCCCGCTCCATCGGCTTCACGAAGCGCGTCACGTCGTCGATCCCGAGCGCCCGCGCCAAGTCGGCGTGCGACTCGGGGTGCTCCATCCCGTTGCCGGACGGCCCGCCGATGATCGCCACCACCAGCCGGTCCCGCAGCGCGGGGTCCTTCGCGAGCATCCGCTCCGCGGCCCGGAGCAGCAGGTCGGGCGCCTTCAGCGGCTGGATCCGCCCGACGAACGCCAGTACGACGGCATCGTCCGGCAACCCGACCTCGCGCCGGGCCGCGGACTGGTCCCCGGGGCTGAACAGCTCCAGGTCCACGCCGGGGTTGACCACCTCGACCTTCGCGGGCACCGCGCCGTACAGCTCGATCAGCTCGCGCGCCTCGTCGTCGGTGTTCGCGAGCAGCCGGTCCGCGGACTCGACGACCTGTTCCTCGCCGAGCAGCCGGGCCGGCGGTTCCGGTACGTCGTCGTCGGCCAGGCTGGCGTTCTTCACCTTGGCCATCGTGTGCATGGTGTGGACCAGTGGGACCGCCCAACGATCGCGGGCGAGCAGGCCGACCTGGCCGGACAACCAGTAGTGCGAGTGGATCACGTCGTACCACCCGGGCTCGTGGATCGCCTCGGCGCGCAGCACCGCGCGGGCGAACGTACACAGCTGGGCGGGCAACTCGTTCTTCGTCAGCCCCTCGTACGGGCCGGCGGCAACGTTGCGCACCGTCACGCCGGGCAGCAGCTCCACGCGGGCGGGCAGCGCGGACGCGGTCGCCCGGGTGAACACGTCGACCTCGATCCCGAGCCCGGCCAGCTGCTTCGACAGCTCCACGACGTACACGTTCATCCCGCCGGCGTCCCCGGTACCGGGCTGGTCGAGCGGCGACGTGTGCAGGCTGATCATCGCGACCCGCCGGATCGGACGGTCGGGGAATTCGGTCACCCGGTCAGGGTATCTCCGGGACCTCCGCGCGCAGATCGGTGTCCGCGGCCGCCCAGCTGGCGAGCAGCCGCAGGTTCTGCTCGGAGGTGGAGCCGGGCTCGACGGTGTACGTGACCAGCAACTGGTCCGGTTCGCCCGGCGGCTGGAGGGTTTCGTACTGCACGGTGATGTCGCCGACCACCGGGTGGTGCTGCGTCTTCGTCCCGAACGTCTTGTCCTTGACGTCGTGCCGGGCCCAGTACTCGCGGAACTCCGGGCTGCGGATCGACAGCTCCCCCACCAGCTCGGTCAGCTCGGGGTCGTCCGGGTAACGGCCCGCGTACATCCGCAGGTAGCCGATGGTCTCCTCGGCGACGGTCTCCCACTCCGGGTAGAAGTCGCGCGACGCCGGGTCGAGGAACACCAGCCGCGGGATGTTCCGGTCCTTGCGGTCCAGGTTGCCGAAGTCGGCGATCAGCGCCGCGGCCAGCCGGTTCCAGCCGAGGACGTCCATCCGGCGGCCGAGCACGAACGCCGGTACGTCGGGCATCGCGTCGAGCAGCCGCTGCATCCCCGGCCGGAGGCGTTCCGGCGGGCGGCGGCGCGGAGTACGGCGTACCGGTTTCGCCAGCAGCGCCAGGTGTTTGCGTTCGTCGCCGGTCAGCTTGAGGACGCTCGCGACCGCGTCCAGGATCTCCTGCGAGACGTTGTCGGTACGGCCTTGTTCGAGGCGGACGTAGTAGTCGGCGCTGACGCCGGCCGCCTGCGCGAGCTCTTCGCGGCGCAGGCCCGGAACCCGGCGACGCCCGCTGTACACCTTGATGCCGAGCTCCTCCGGCTGCACACGGGCCCGGCGTGACTTGAGGAACTCGCTCAGCTCCGCACGACGATCCATGCCCACCAGTATCCAGCCCGGCCGGATCGCCAACCTGGTCCTGCCAGGACCAGGCTCAGCAGGCACCTGGGTAAGCCGCCGCGACCACCCCAGGATCGATGCCATGACCAACTTGAGCATTCGCAACGCAGTAGTCACCGGCGCCGCCAGCGGAATCGGCGCCGCGATCGCCACCCAACTGGCCAGGGCCGGCGCCGCGGTGGCCCTGGTCGCCCGGCGGCAGGACCGCCTCGACGATCTGGCCGGCAAGCTCGGCGAGCGTACGTTCGGCGTCGGGCTGGACGTCACCTCGCAGGACTCCGTGGACGCCGGGGTCGCGAAGATCCACGAGCGGCTGGAGACCGTCGACCTGGTCGTGAACGCGGCCGGCGTGATGCTGGCCGCGCCGATCGCCGACGGCCGCCTCGATGACTGGACCCGGATGATCGACACCAACGTCACCGGCGTACTGCGGCTGATCCACGCCTTCACGCCCGACCTGATCAAGGCCGCGGGCGAAGGACGGACGGCCGACCTGGTGAACATCTCGTCGATCGGCGCGCACGCGATCTTCCCCGGGTACGCCGTGTACGGCGCGACGAAGGCGGCGCTGACCCAGTTGTCGGCGGCGCTCCGCGCGGACCTCTCGCCGTACGACGTGCGCGTGACGAACGTCGAACCGGGCCTGACCGACACCGAGCTCGCCACCCACCTGGATGCTCCCGGGCAGGAGCTGATCACGTCGATGAACGAGCAGATCGGCCCGCTGCACGCCGACGACATCGCGGACGTGGTGACGTTCGCGGTCAGCCGCCGCCGGGAGCTGAACCTGCGCCAGGTCATCGCGCTGCCCACGCGCCAGGCCTAGGTAGGCCTACCACCACCCCCACTGACGCTCTCGCCCCACTGTGGTCAGGGCTGTCCGCCGAAAGCATTGAGCCATGCGTACAGCCCTTGCAGAAGCCAAGTCCTGGCATCGCCCGTTGATGCTGATGGTGCTCGCCATGGCCGGTCTGGTCCTGACGTCCGGGGTCGGTCTCGTGGTCGACCACCGGGAGATCCTCAACGAGTCCGTGTGGCTCAAGCCGTTCAAGTTCGGCATCTCGTTCGTCCTGTACGGCGCGACGCTCGCGTGGCTGCTTTCCAAGCTGCGCAAGGCGAAACGCTTCGGTTGGTGGACCGGCACCGTGTTCGCGGTCACCGGGGTGATCGACGTCGGGTTCATCGCCGTCCAGGCGGCGCGCGGTACGTTCAGCCACTTCAACGCCACCGGCGACACCTTCAACCAGGTCGGGCAGCAGGTGTTCATGTCCGGCGTACTCGGGCTGTTCGGCGCGAGTCTGGTGGTGGCGATCATGCTGCTGTTCCAGCGGGTCGGCGACGCTCCGCTGAACCGGGCCATCCGGGTCGGCCTCGGGCTCGCGGTCGCGGGGATGGCGTTGGCGTTCTACCTGGTCGGGGCGAACGGCCAGCGTACGGAGGTCAAGGACGCGTACGGCAACCCGGTGACGCTGGCCGGCAGCCACGGGATCGGCGTCGAGGCCGGCGGTCCGGGGATGCCGTTGACGCACTGGAGCACGGTCGGCGGCGACCTGCGGATCCCGCACTTCGTCGGCCTGCACGCGATCCATTTCCTGCTGCTGGTCCTACTCGCCCTGCACCTCCTCGGCCGGCGCGCGACCTGGCTGCAGCCGGAGCGGGTACGGGCGCGGCTCGTCGGCGTGGCTGCCTTCGCGTACACGGGTGTGATGGTGACCGTCGCGGTGCAGGCGTTCCGCGGGCAGTCCCTGATCCACCCGGACGGACAGACCCTGGGTATGTTCGGCGGATTCATGGCCGTGAGCCTGGTAGCGCTTGCTGGGGTCGTCGCGGCGGCTCGACGGCCCGTGAGACTGCCTGTCGAGCGCGTGGCGGACTTTGAGAAGCTTGGGGTATGACTCGTCCTCTTGCGGTGGTGACCGGTGCTAGCAGTGGGATCGGGGCCGCGTCGGCGCGGCACCTCGCCCGCGAGGGCTTCGAGGTGATCTGCGCCGCGCGGCGGCTGGACCGGATCGAGGCGCTGGCCAAGGAGATCGACGGCCGCGCGGTGCAGTGCGACGTCACGTCCGCGCCGGACGTCGCGAAGCTGACCGAAGCCGTCGGAGACGAGTTGCAGGTGCTGGTGAACAACGCCGGCGGCGCGTTCGGGCTCGAGCCGGTGGCCGAGGCGGACCTGGACGCCTGGCGGCGGATGTACGAGGTGAACGTGATCGCGGTCGCCGCGGTCACCAAGTCGTTGCTCCCGGCCCTCATCGCGGGCCGCGGCACGATCATCGTGATGGGTTCGACGGCCGGCCAGGTGGCGTACGAGGGCGGCGGCGGGTACGTCGCCGCGAAGCACGGCGCGAAGGCCGTCGTCGACACGCTCCGCCTGGAGCTGTACGACCAGCCGGTCCGGGTCACCGAGATCGCCCCCGGCATGGTGCAGAGCGAGGGCTTCGCGCTGACCCGCTTCAACGGCGACCAGGCCAAGGCCGACGCCGTGTACGCCGGGGTCCGCGAACCGCTCACCGCCGACGACATCGCCGACATCGTCAGGTACGTCGCGACCCGTCCGGCACACGTGAACCTCGACCGGATCACGGTCCGCCCGCGTGCCCAGGCCGCCCAGCACAAGGTCTTCCGCGAGCAGTAGCTGCCCCGTAAATCACTGTCGTGAGCCGCCTCACGGCCGGGCTGCTTGCAATTGCAAGCACGTGCTAGCACACTGGGTACGTGGCCAAGTTGAGTGATCGGGCGGCTGGGGCGGTGGGCTCCCTCGGGGAGTACCTCGCCGAGCAGCGGCGGCACGCGCAGTTGTCGCTGCGGCAGTTGTCCGACCTGGCCGGAGTGTCGAACCCGTATCTCAGCCAGATCGAGCGCGGCCTGCGGAAACCGTCGGCCGAGGTGCTGCAGCAGCTCGCGAAGGCGTTACGGATCTCCGCGGAGACCTTGTACGTACGGGCCGGCATTCTCGATCCGGACGAGAGCGAGGAGGGCAAGCAGCCCTCCACCGTGGTCGACGCCGTCCTGCTCGACCCGGCGCTGAACGAACGGCAGAAGCGTGTGCTGCTCGACGTCTACGCGTCGTTCGTCCGCGAGAACACCCCCAGTGCTGACTAAAACACCCCGAGGAGTAAGCCTGATGGCTACCCGTACGCCCGTTACCCCGTTCTACGCGATCGCCGGCGCCGGCGACCTCGCGGTCGAGAAGGTCCGCGCCGTCGGCGTCGACGTGACCGCCCGCTTCGCCAAGCTGGACCAGAAGACCCTGCAGGCCGAGCTGACCAAGGCGCAGTCCGAGCTGGCCAAGCGCTTCGAGGCGATCGTCGCCGACGCCCGGACCGCCCCGGCGAAGCTCCGCGACCTGCCGAAGACCGCGCAGTCCGGTCTGACCGTCGTCCTCGGGCAGGCCGAGGAGACCTACGAGGACCTGGCCGGCCGCGGCAAGGACCTGGTCGAGCGGATCCGCCACCAGCAGGCGACCGAGGACCTGGAAGCCGCCGCCAAGACCACGGTGAGCAAGGCCAAGGCCACCCGCACCACCGCCAAGAAGACCGCGCAGACCGCGAGCCGCAACCTCAAGGCGACCGCGACCAGCGCCCGCAAGACCGCGAAGGCCGCCGGCAAGGCCGCCGGGTCCGCGGCCGACAAGATCGGCGACTGAGTGTGACGATTCCCCCACATCGGGGTGAATCCTGCGTCCGGGCGGTCCCCAGCTGCGCTCGAGCAGCGGTGGGCCGCCCGGCTGTCGGTTAGGCTCGTAGTATGAGCATCTGGCAAAGCCTGATCCCCGGATTCGCAGATCCGCTGTCGGTGATCTGGTGGGTCCTGATGGCCATCAAGCTGGTCGCCCTCGCTGACGCGGCGTTCCGGCCACGGGCCGTGTTCATGGCGGCCGACAAGCTCACCAAGCCCGGCTGGGTGCTGATCCTGGCCGTTTTCGCGCTCAGTCAGGTGTTCCAGGGCTGGCTCAGCTTCTTCGGCCTGATCGGCATCGTCGCGTCCGCCGTCTATCTGGTCGACGCCCGTCCGGCCCTGCGCGCCGCCACCGGCCGTGGCCACGGCGGCTGGGGCGCCCTACGCCGCCGCCGGGGCCCGCGCCCCCTCTAGGACGACCGGTAGACGATCACCTTGTCGCCGACGTGGACCTCGTCGAAGAGAATCTTGATCTTGGCCAGGTCGCGGACGTTCACGCAGCCGTGTGACGCGCCGTTGTAACCGCGGGCGGCGAAGTCCGACGAGTAGTGCACCGCCTGGCCGCCGCTGAAGAACATCGCGTACGGCATCTTCGAGTCGTACAGCGTGGAGACGTGGTTCCGGCTCTTCCAGCCGACCGTGAAGCTGCCCTCCCGGGTCGCGGTCTTCACCGCGCCGAACCGGACGTCCATCTGCATCTTCACGACGCCGTCGACGACGTACCGCAGTTTGCGGGTGGACTTGTCGATGCACAGCGCCACCCCGGTCGCGCACCGCGGGTCGAGCTTCCTGCCGTCCACCACCGGCGCCGGCGGGTACAGCTCGGTCTGGGTCGGCTCGTGGGTCACCTTGACCAGCTGATCCAGCGTGTTCTGGTCGACGTACCCGAGCTGGGGAATGCCCTTGGACTTCTGGAACTTCTTCACCGCGGACCGGGTCATGGTCCCGAAGTCGTCGTCCTGGTAGCGCTTCTCGAGCAGCTTCAACTGCACGAGCCGGGCCTCGAGCTTTCGCACACTCGCCGAGCTGGACCCGTTCCTGAACAGCGCCTTCGGGTAGATCGGCAGCTCGCCACTGATCTCGAACGGCGTCGCCCGGACGTCGGCAGTCGTCGCGGTCGCGGTCGTTCCGGCACTCAGGAGTGCCGCAATCGCACCGCCGACAACCACCGTCGAGAGCAGTTTCCGCATGATCAGCCCGCGCATCGGACCCCTTTCCTACACTCGTAGGACGTCCCCACTACCCAAATAGCTGGCCTGTCAGAGTACCGGAGGAACCGCTCATGGAGATCGTTCTGAGTACCGCGGACATCACCACGGTGCCCGCCGACGCGATCGTGAACGCAGCCCATCACGCGCTCCGCGGCGGTGGCGGCGTCGACGGGGCGATCCACCGTGCGGGCGGTCCGGAGATCCTCGCCGAGCTCGTCGAGCGGTACCCGAACGGTGCTCCGACCGGTACGGCGGTGTGGACCACCGCCGGCGCGCTCCCCGCGTCGTACGTCATCCATGTCGTCGGCCCGAACTACACGGCCGGCCAACGGGATCCGGCGCTGCTCGAGTCCTGCTACCGCAACGCCCTGCGGATCGCGGACGAGCTCGGCGCCGCGACGATGACGTTGCCGGCGGTCTCGGCCGGGATCTACGGCTGGCCGGCGCGGTCGGCCGCGGACATCGCCGTACAGACGCTCCGCGATACGCCGGCAAAGGTGTCGAGGGCAACGTTCTGCCTGGTGGAACCCCGGCTGTACAAGGCGTTCCGGAACGCGACAGCGGCCGGGGAGTAGCTCCCCGGCCGCCGGCGATCAATCAGCTCACTTGCTGTAGACGACGACCTTGTCGCCGACGTGCACCCGGGCGAAGACCCAGGCGATCTTGCTCTTGTCGCGGACGTTCACGCAGCCGTGCGAGGCGCCGTTGTAGCCGCGGGCACGGAAGTCCGACGAGTAGTGCACCGCCTGGCCGCCGCTGAAGAACATCGCGTACGGCATCTTCGAGTGGTACAGCGTCGAGACGTGGTTCTTCGACTTCCGGTAGACCTTGAAGACGCCGTTCCGGGTCGGGGTCTTCATCGCGCCGAAGCGGACGTCCATGATCTGCACCGGCTTGCCGTTCACCAGGTAGACCAGCTTGCGGGTCTTCTTGTTGATGCACAGCACCCGCCCCCGGGTCATGCACCGGCTGTCCAGCCGGTACTTGCGCATCACGGCCGCCTGGCTCGCGGCGGTGCTCTTGCTGACCGCCGGTGACGCCGACGGCGGCAGGCCGATCGGCTTCGGCGCGTTCGTGGAGCTCTGCGCCGAAGTCGCGACCCGCGGGGCGGCCTCGGCCGCGGTGGTCGCCGCAAGTACTCCGGCGCCGACGATCGCGGCAGCCGTCAAGGTCGCGCCGAGCTTACGCAGAATGCCCATGATTCCTTTGTCCTTCCCCCAAAGAGTGCTTCCACAAAGACAGACGTCGCTGACTCACGTCTGGTTGGTAACGAATCAAAACTTTCTTCCCCCGCCACCGACCGAGGAATGGTGTATCACACCCCGATGTAACTACACCGCACCCCGTGACGGACCGTTTCCGGTTCGTGTCCTGAGCGTGCTCAGGACTTGCTCTTGCGGCCCAGCTTGGAGCGCTCGATCTGGGTCAGCGCGACCTTCCGCATCCGGATCGCGTCCGGCGTCACCTCGACGCACTCGTCCTCGCGGCAGAACTCCAGCGACTGCTCCAGCGACAGCTTCCGGGCCGGCACCAGCTTCTCGAACTCGTCCGCGTTCGAGCGGACGTTGGTCATCTTCTTTTCCTTGGTGATGTTGACGTCCATG
>NZ_DASRVN010000221.1:0-4184 GCF_035655035.1 Kribbella sp.
GGGATGATGGCGCCGGTGAGGTAGGAGGCGGCGGGGGAGAGGACGAAGGCGGCGACGCGGCCGAACTCGTCGGGGGTGCCGTAGCGGCGCAGCGGGATGGTCTTCTCGGACGCGCGGCGGGCGGCCTCCGGGTCGCCGGACCTGCCGTCCAGTTCCTTCAGGCGGTCGGTGGCGATCCGGCCGGGCATCAGGCCGTTCACCCGCATGCCGTTCGGCCCGAGCTCGTCGGCGAGCGTCTTCGCGACCATCGCCAGCCCGGGGCGGAGCCCGTTGGAAATCGCCAGCCCGTTGATCGGGGACTTCACCGAGGACGACAGCACGAACGCGATCGAGGTCCCCTCGGCCCCGGCCCGGGCGACCGCCCGGGCGATCCGCAGCCCGCCGAGGAACACGCTGTCGAACGCGGCCCGCCAGTCCTCCTCGTCGGTCTCCAGCGCGGTCCCGGCCCGCGGTCCGCCGACGCTGATCAACGCGCCGTGCAGCTCGCCCCACTTGGCGATCGCGGTCGCGGCCAGCCGCTCGGCGCTCTCCGGGTCGGCGTTGTCGACCGGGATCCCGACCACGTTCCCGCCCAGCTCGGCGGCGGCCCGGGCGATCGACTCCTCGCTCCGGCTGGAGATCACCAGCCGCGCGCCTTCGGCGGCCAGCGCCTTCGCGGTGGCGAAGCCGAGCCCGGCGCTGGCGCCGGTGACGATGTAGGTGCGATCGCGCAGTCCGAGGTCCACACCACCATCCTGCCGCACCGCACCCCGGCGCGCACCTCGACCGTGGCCGACGGCAAGAAACTAGTACGCCGACCTACGTAACGGGGACTCCGCGGTGGTCAGGTGCCAGGCGGTGTTCACCAGGCCGAGATGCGAGAACGCCTGCGGGAAGTTGCCGAGCATCCGCCCGGAGCTCACGTCGTACTCCTCGGCGAGCAGGCCGACGTCGTTGCGCAGGGCAACCAGCTTCTCGTACAGGTCGCGGGCCTCGCCGACCCGGCCGACCATCGCCAGCGCGTCGGCCAGCCAGAACGAGCAGATCAGGAACGTGCCCTCGTCGCCGTTCAGCCCGTCGTCGGTGTGCTCGGTCAGGTACCGCCGGACGAACCCGTCGGCGGTCAGCTCGCGCTGTACGGCGTCCACCGTGCCGACCACCCGCGGATCGTCGGCCGGCAGGAACCCGACCTGCGGGATCAGCAGTACGGCGGCGTCCAGCGCCTTGCTCCCGTACGCCTGCGTGAAGGTGTTCCGGTCCGGGTCGTACGCCTGCTCGCAGACCGCCTTGTGGATCTCGTCCGCGCGCGCCCGCCACTCCTTCGCGGGCCCGCTCAACCCGAACCGCTCGACCGCCCGGGAGGCCCGGTCGAACGCGACCCAGGCCATCACCTTCGAGTACGTGAAGTGCTGCCGCCCGCCGCGGACCTCCCAGATCCCTTCGTCGGGCTGGTTCCAGACCTCGTCCAGGTGCCGCATCAGCCCGAGCTGCACCTGCCAGGCCTCCTCGATCGCCCCGATCTGGTGCTCCCGGGCCAGCGCGAGCACGTCCATCACCTCGCCGAACACGTCGATCTGCAGCTGTTCGGCGGCCGCGTTCCCGATCCGTACCGGTGCCGACCCGGCGAATCCGGGCAGCCAGCCGGCCTCGAACTCGGTCAGCCGCCGCTCGCCGGTCACGCCGTACATGATCTGCACGTCCTGCGGGGAGCCGGCGACCGCGCGGAGCAGCCAGTTCCGCCAGGCCTCGGCCTCGTCGGAGTACCCGGCGCGGAGCATCGCGGACAGGGTCATCGTTGCGTCCCGCAACCAGCAGTACCGGTAGTCCCAGTTCCGGGAGCCGCCGAGCGCCTCGGGCAACGACGTGGTCGGGGCCGCGACGATCCCGCCGGACGGCGCGTAGGTCAGCGCCTTCAGCGTCAGGATCGAGCGGGTCACCTCCTCGCTGAGCTCGGTGGTGCTCGTACTGCGGCCGATCCACTCGGTCCAGTAGTCCTCGGTCGGCTGCAGCGACGCCAGCGCGTCGGTCGCCCGCGGCACCGGGTGGTGCGACGGGTGCCAGGTCAGCACGAACCAGGCCCGGTCGCCCTTGCCGATCCGGAAGTCGCCGTACGTCGTGAGATCCCGGCCGTACTGGTGGACGTCGGAGCGCAGCGAGACCGCGTCGGGTCCCGCGATCGCGTCGATCTGCCCGTCGGACCGGCGTACCCACGGAACCACGTGACCGTAGTCGAACCGCAGCTTCAGCTCGGACCGCATCTCGACCGTGCCGCGGATGCCCTCGACGATCCGGACCACGTCCGGCGCGGTGTCCCGGGGCGGCATGAAGTCGATCACCCGTACCGAACCGGTCGGCGTCGACCACTCGGTCTCCAGGACCAGCGTGTCGCCGCGGTAGTGCCGGCTGCTGACCGCGTCCGCGTCCCGGGGCGCGATCCGCCAGTGGCCGTTGTCGTCGGTACCGAGCAATGCCGCGAAGCAGGCGGGGGAGTCGAACCGCGGAAAACACAGCCAGTCGATCGAGCCCTGCTTCGACACCAGTGCGGCGGTCTGCAGGTCACCGATCAGCGCGTAGTCCTCAATCCGCCGCTCCGGCGTGGGCCGCGGGCTGCTCGACTGCGTCGCTGTCCGAGGACTCCGACTTGTCACTGCGGCCTCCCGTTTTCGTGAAATAGACCAGCCCACCGATCGCCAGCAGCGCGAAGAAGAACCACTGCAGTGCGTAGAAGAAGTGTGGACCGTCGTCGATCTCCGGGCCGGGGAACCCGCCGAACGCGGGGTCGTTGGCCGGATCCTGCTTGGTGATCTGCACGTAGCCGTCGTACAGGTTCAGGCCGAGGACCTTCGCGAAATCGGGTCCGTTGATCAGCCGGGCCGTCCCGTTGTCCGGCGTACCGCCGGTGGTGCTGCCGCCGCGTTCGCTGCGCTGCAGGCGTCCGGTGACGGTCACCTCCCCGCTCGGTACGGCGGGGACGTGCAGCGGCATCAGCTCCGAGCTCTGCCGGGCGATGAAGCCGCGGTCGACCAGCACCGCCTTCCCGTCGGGCAGCATCAGCGGCGTGACGATCTCGAAGCCGGGCTTGTCCTGGACGTTGCGGTACTTGAGGACGATCTGCTTCGAGGCGTCGTAGCGCCCGGTGACGATCGCGGTGCGCCAGGCGTGCTGGTCGCCGACGACGCCCTGCGGGCCGACGATCTGGTCCAGGGGCGCGGGCTGGGCGGCCAGGTTCGACCGGGTCACCTCGTTGCGTGCCTTGCGTTCGTCGAGCCGGTGCAGCTGCCAGCGGCCGAGTGCGACACACACGGCAGCCAGCACCAGGACCCCCAGCGCGGCGGTGATCCAGCGGATGTTCATCATGCGACCCACGTCTCGAACTTAAGCCATCCCCTGAAACGGCCGACGCCCGGCACGTACGCTGGGGGGATGACGGCGATCCAGCAAGCGACGCGCGACGGCCTGGCGGACCGCTACGGCCGGGTCGCGACCGACCTCCGGGTCTCGCTCACCGACCGCTGCAACCTGCGCTGTACGTACTGCATGCCGGAGGAAGGCCTGGACTGGCTCGGCAAGCCCGAGCTGCTCACCGACGACGAGGTGGTCCGCCTGGTCTCGGTGGCGGTCACCAAGCTCGGCGTGCAGGAGATCCGCTTCACCGGCGGCGAGCCGCTGCTGCGCCGCGGCCTGGTCGGCATCGTCGCCCGGACGGCGGAACTCGCGCCACGTCCCGAGATTTCGCTGACCACCAACGGGATCGGGCTCGCCCGCCAGGCGCAGGCGCTGAAGGACGCCGGCCTGGACCGGGTGAACGTGAGCCTCGACACGGTGAACGCGGACACGTTCGAGCAGCTCGCCCGCCGGGACCGGCTGAAGGACGTGCTCGCCGGGCTGGAGGCCGCGCACGACGCCGGCCTGACGCCGGTGAAGGTGAACGCCGTCCTGATGCGCGGCGTCAATGACACGGAAGCGCCGCAATTGCTGGAGTTCTGCCTCGAACGCGGGTACGAACTGCGGTTCATCGAGCAGATGCCGCTGGACGCCCAGCACGGCTGGAACCGGGCGACGATGGTCACCGCCGAGGAGATCCTCGCCATGCTCACCGACCGGTTCCACCTGACCCCGGACGACGCGTCGAAACGCGGCAGCGCGCCGGCCGAGTCGTTCCTGGTCGACGGCGGGCCGCGGACCGTCGGCATCATCGCGTCCGT
>NZ_DASRVN010000222.1:0-16172 GCF_035655035.1 Kribbella sp.
GCTCCAGCGCGTGCACCAGACCGAACTGCGACAACGGGTCGAGCGCCTGCACCCAGACCGGAATCGTCATCCCTTGTCCCCTCACCGCGCGCCGAGTGATGCCCACACTCACCCTGATGCCCGATGAGGCACGTTGGTTACGAATCCAGCGTGGTCAGTGCCCGCAGCGCCAGCCGGTAGGAGTCGAGGCCGAAGCCGGCGATGGTCCCGGTCGCCACCCCGGCGACGACGCTGGTGTGCCGGAACTCCTCCCGGGTGGCCGGGTTCGTCAGGTGGATCTCGATCAGCGGCGCGGTGCGCTGCGCGATCGCGTCCCGGAGCGCGTACGAGTAGTGGGTGAAGGCGGCCGGGTTCAGCACGACCGGAGTCCGGTCGTCGGCGGCCTCGTGCAGCCAGCCGACCAGCTCCGCCTCGTCGTCGGTCTGCCGGACGTCGACCTCGAGGCCGAGCTCCGCGCCGGTCTTCTCGCAGACCCCGGTCAGCTCGGCGAACGTCGTCGTCCCGTACTTCTCCGGCTCCCGCGACCCCAACCGCCCGAGGTTCGGCCCGTTCAGTACCAGCACTCGCTTACTCACGCAGTCACCCTAGCCGGTCGAACACCCGCTCGACCGCTCAACTCCAGGAACGCCCGCGCCGCCCCTGCGGGTGACGATGACCCGGCCTGACACACTACGCCACGGAATCACCCAGGGTCGTCCGAGGCTCGCGGCGATTTCGGCGGGCTAGCTGATTTCGCTGTAGGCGGCGATCAGGAGGCTTGGGTCGGGGGCTTCCAGGATGGTGGGTTTGGCGAGGGCGTCGAGGATCACGAAGCGGAGGCGGTCGGCGCGGGTTTTCTTGTCGAGCTTCATCGCGTCCTGGAGGTGCGGCCAGGCGTCCGCGCGGTAGCTGACCGGGAGGCCGAGGGATTCGAGCACGGCGCGGTGGCGGTCGGCGGTCGCGTCGTCCAGGCGGCCGGCGGCGCGGGCCAGTTCGGCGACGAACACCATGCCGATGCTGATCGCGGCGCCGTGCCGCCACTTGTACCGCTCGACGCGTTCGATCGCGTGGCCGAGGGTGTGGCCGTAGTTCAGCGCCTCACGGCCGATCCGGCCGCCCGCGGTCGTGGTCCGCTCGCGCAGGTCGGCGCCGACGGTGTCGGCCTTCACCTGGATCGAGCGGGCGATCAGCTCCGCGGTCGCGTCGTACGACGGGCTGGTGACCGCGGCCGGGTCCTTCTCGACCAGGTCGAGGATCACCGGGTCGGCGATGAAGCCGCACTTCACCACCTCGGCGAGGCCGCTGACGTAGTCGTTCTTCGGCAGCGTGTCGAGGGCGGCCAGGTCGCACAGCACGCCGGCCGGCTCCCAGAACGCGCCGACCAGGTTCTTGCCCTCGGCGGTGTTGATGCCGGTCTTGCCGCCGACGGCCGCGTCGACCATGCCGAGCAGGGTCGTGGGGATGTGCACGACCTTCACACCACGCAGCCAGGTCGCCGCGACGAACCCGGCCAGGTCGGTGGTGGTCCCGCCGCCGACGCTGACGATCGCGTCCGACCGGGTGAACCCGGCCTGCCCGAGCACTGCCCAGCAGTACGCGAGCACCTCCGCGCTCTTCGCCTCCTCGGCATCCGGAATCTCGATCGCATGCGCGGTGAACCCCGAGGCCGTCAGATCATCCCGGATCGCGTCCCCGGTCTCCCGCAACGCCCGCGGATGAATGACGGCAACCCGCTGCACCCCTTCGCCCAGCAACCCCGGCAACTCCCCCAGCAGATTGTTGCCGATGACAACGTCGTACGGCGCCGCCGCCGCGACGCGGATCCGCGTCGGCGCATCGGTCATGCGAGGTGCTCCTGGATTTCGTCGGCGATCTGGGCGGGGGTCTTGCTGTCGGTGAGGACGGTGAGTTTGGCCACCTCGGTGTACAGGGGGCGGCGGGCTTCCATCAGGTTGCGGAGCTGGGTGCGGACGTTGCCGAGAAGGAGGGGGCGGGCGACGCTGAGGCCTACCCGTTTCGTCGCCTCGCCGAGGCTGACGTCCAGGAAGACGACTGTGTGGCCGGCCAGGTCGGTGCGGGTGGCGGGGTCGAGGATGGCGCCGCCGCCCAGCGACAGCACCTCGCCGGTGGTTTGCAGGGCGGCGACGATCGCGGCGCGTTCGAGGGTGCGGAAGTGCGGTTCGCCCTCGTCGACGAAGATGTCCGAGATCGGCTTCCCGGCGGTTGCCTCGATGTCGGCGTCGGTGTCCCGGTGCGGCACGCCGAGCCGTTCGGACAGCAGCGCGGCGATCGTCGACTTCCCGGAGCCGGGCGGGCCGACCAGGACGACGACCGGGCTCACTCCCACTCCCGCGGGGTGATCGTCCGCGGCAGGTTCGCCAGGTAGGACCGGTGGTTGCGCGCGGTCTCCCCCACCGAGTCGCCGCCGAACTTCTCCAGCGACACCTCGGCCAGCACCAGCGCGACCATCGCCTCGGCGACGATCCCGGCGGCCGGTACGGCGCAGACGTCCGAGCGCTGGTGGTGCGCGGACGCGGCCTCGCCGGTCGCGGTGTCGATCGTGCGGAGCGCCCGCGGCACGGTCGCGATCGGCTTCATCGCGGCCCGCACCCGCAGCGTCTCACCGGTGCTCATGCCGCCCTCGGTGCCACCCGAGCGGCCGCTGGTACGGCGTACCTCACCGTCCTCGGGGACGATCTCGTCGTGCGCCTTGGAACCCGGCGTCCGGGCCAGCTCGAAGCCGTCGCCGAGCTCGACGCCCTTGATCGCCTGGATGCCCATCAGCGCACCGGCCAGCTTGGAGTCCAGTCGGCGGTCCCAGTGCACGTAGCTGCCGAGGCCCGGCGGCAGACCGTCGACGACCACCTCGACGACGCCGCCGAGCGTGTCGCCGGCCTTCTGCGCGGCGTCGATCTCGGCCACCATCTGCTTGCTCGCGTCCGGGTCCAGGCAGCGCACCGGGTCCGCGTCCAGGCGGGCGACATCGCCGTACGCCGGGATCACGCCGTACGGCGCCTTGACCGTGCCGAGCTCGACCACGTGGCTGACGATCGTCACGCCGTACGCCTGCCGGAGGAACCGGGCCGCGACCTCGCCGAGCGCGACCCGGGCCGCGGTCTCCCGGGCGCTGGCGCGCTCGAGCACCGGGCGGGCCTCGTCGAACCCGTACTTCTGCATGCCGGCCAGGTCGGCGTGCCCGGGCCGCGGGCGGGTCAGCGGGGCGTTCCGCGCGAGGCCGGCCAGCGTCTCGCTGTCCACCGGGTCGGCACTCATCACCTGCTCCCACTTGGGCCACTCGGTGTTGCCGACCTGGATCGCGACCGGGCTGCCGAGCGTGAGCCCGTGCCGGAACCCGCCGAGGAACGTCACCTCGTCCCGCTCGAACTTCATCCGGGCGCCTCGGCCGTAGCCGAGCCGACGACGAGCCAGGGCGTCGGCCACGTTGTCCGTGGTGACCTCAACGCCTGCGGGAAGACCTTCGAGTACGGCGACGAGCGCTTGTCCGTGCGACTCGCCGGCGGTGAGCCAGCGCAGCATGCCCGGATTCTTTCACGCGGCGTGCAGAGGGATGGACACCGGTCTCAGCCAAAGGGATTGAGCAGCCGAACACCGGTACATTCGACATGAGCGGTGTTGCGGGTAACGAACGTCCAGTCGTGGACCAGTGCGGTCGCGGCCATCAGCCCATCGACCACCGGCAGCGGAGTCCGAGCGCTGAACCGGCCCCAGGCTTCGGCGACCTCCTGGGTCACCGGGACGATGCGGTCGGAGAAGCCATGAACAAGTCGCCGGCACCAGTCGTCGAGCGCCGCGGCCTGCTGCGGATCCCGGCCCGCCAGCCGCTCGATCCCTTTCGTCAGCTCACCGACGACCAGGGCACTCACATACATCTGGCTCGACCGAATCGATGTGAACCACTTGACGGTGCCTGCGTCAGGGGCCTTCTTTCGGAATTCCGACACGATATTGGTGTCCAGCAGATAGCTCACTCGAAGTCCACCGGCCGCTCCGGATCGATCGGACGCTCGATCTCGAGCATGCTCATGTCCGGCGCAGACATCAGAAAGCTCTTGAAGTCCTCCACCACTTCCACCCCCACCATCCGTCGGTAGTCCACGATGTCCAGCACGACCGCGACCTGCCGCCCGTGCTTCGTCACGAACTGCGGGCCGTCGGTCTGCACCGCACGGATGAGTTCACTGAACCGCTGCTTGGCTTCCTGCAGTTGCCACTCATCCGGAGGATCTGTCATGGTCATGAGAACAGTCTAGACAGACTAGACAGAATTGCCAAATCAGTGGCAGGTGCTGGTGTCTTCGGTCGAGCCGGTGCGGACGGCGAGGACGGCATTGAAGGTCTTGACGATCGGCGATGCCTTGCAGGAGGTGGTGGCGCTGGCTGCCTGACCGCCGGCGATCGCGGCGCCGGTGAGAGCTGTCGTGGCGAGTGCCGCCACGGCCAGGCGCCCGGCGGTACGACGGAATGCGGGGGTCATCGTGTGCTCCTCGGACGATCGGTTGCTTATAACAACGACCGTAGAAGCAGAAGGCGCCGCGCGAACTGGCCCCAGATCCCGTCTTGGAGGTAGCGCTGGCACCACCATCGGTAGGGTCCTGCCATGACGCGGCAGGGTGAGGAGACGTGGCGGGCACGGGTGCGGGGGTGTCTGCTGGGTGGGGCGATCGGGGACGCGCTCGGTGGGCCGGTGGAGTTTCAGGACGGGCGGTCGATCGTCGCGCAGTACCCGGACGGGGTGCGGAGTTTCGTGGACGGTGGTGCGGGCTGGCCGCCGGGGACGGTCACCGACGACACGCAGATGACGCTGTTCACGGTCGAGGGGCTGATCCGGGCGAGCGTGCGGACCGACCGCGGGCTCGGCTTCACGGTGGGCGTCGTACACGGCTCGTACGACCGATGGCTGGACACCCAGACGCTACCGGGGCCGACTGCCGGGCGTACCGGCTGGCTGCAGGGTGAGCAGTGGCTGTACGCGCGCCGCGCACCGGGTAACACCTGCCTGACCGCGCTGACCGAGGCGCGCAAGGGCGGCCCGCACATCCCGCAGTACGGCGGCCAGGCGGTGAACAACTCCAAGGGGTGCGGCGGCGTGATGCGGGTCGCGCCGTTCGGGCTGCTGCCGGCCGTGTTCCCGATCGAGTGGGTATTCGACAAGGCCGCGGAGGCCGCGGGGTACACACACGGTCACCCGACCGGCAAGCTCGCCTCCGGCACGCTGGCCGCGATCGTCCGCGCGCTCTGCGACGGCGCCGCCCTCGATGACGCGATCACCCGCGGCACCAGCCTGCTGACACAGCACGAGGGCCACGAGGAGACCAGCGCGGCGCTGAAACTCGCCCGGCACCTGGCCGCCACCGCGCCGGCCGGACCGGTCACCGTGGAGCGCCTCGGCGGCGGCTGGGTCGCGGAGGAGGCGCTCGCGATCGCCGTGTACGCCGCCCTCGCATACCCGGAGCCGGAGCAGTTCCTGGACGCGCTGGCGCTGGCCGTCACGCACTCCGGCGACAGCGACTCCACCGGCGCGATCTGCGGAAACATCCTCGGCGCCCTGCACGGCGAGACGGCTCTCCCCGCGGAGCTCGTCTTCACCGTCGAGGGCCGTTCGACGATCCTGCAGCTCGCCGACGACTTCGCGCTGGAGTTCACCCAGCGCGATCGGCTGCACGGCGACTACGGGCCGTTCACCGCCTGGACCAGCCGTTATCCAGGGGGCTGAATCGAGAGCTTGTGGTGGAACACGTTCCGCGGGTCCCACTTCGCCTTGACCTGCTGCAGCCGCGGGTAGTTGCCGAGGTAGTAGAGGTCGTGCCACGGTACGCCGGACTTGTTGTACGCCGGATCCGCCAGGTCGGCGTCCGGGTAGTTGATGTACGACCCGGCGCTGACCGCGTTCGGCACCGGCGCGCCGCCCGTGTCGCGGTAGATGTCGGCGTACACCTTGCGCGCCCAGCCGAGGTGCAGGTCGTCCTGCTTCGGGTCCTCCCAGGCGGCGGCCAGCACCATCTTGCCCATCACGTCCCGCTGCGCGGCGGCGGTGGCGTTCGACGGCACGGTGTTCACCTTGCCGCCGTACGGGACGAGCAGGATCGACGACGCCAGGCCCTTGTACGCGTCGTCGGTGAGCCCGCGGTACATCGCGTCGATCTGCGCGTCGGTGTAGCCCTTCCTGAGGTACCCGGCCTTGTACTTCCCGCGGCCCGGGGTCGGGGTCTCGCCGATCGAGCGGCCCATCGTGAGGTGCAGGAACGGCCCGGAGTCGACGGGCAGCTTCTGCGGCTGCGCCTGCACGCCGGCCGTCATCGCGTCGTTGAAGTCCGCGAGCAGTTTCTGCGCGTCCGGCACGCCGGCGTCGATCTGGGTGGAGAGCAGGAACTGCGTCGCGCTCCGGTGCGTGAGGATGAACGGCGCGTAGAGCGTGGCGTACGGCGAGTCCGGGGTGTTGTGCTGCTCGAAGAAGTCGAACCAGTTCCGCACGGTGCGACGGAAGTCCTGCTGCGTGGTCTTGCTCCAGTCGTACAGCATGATGCTGGACAGCAGCGCACCCGGTGCCTTGGGCAACGATTCCTCCGGGGTCCGGCCGGTCGAGCCGTTGCTGCGCATCAGGTAACGGACCACGACGCCGAAGTTCCCGCCGCCGCCACCGGTGTGCGCCCACCACAGGTCGCGGTGCTCGTTGTCCCGGGTCGCGACCACCGAACGCGCCCGGCCGCGGGCGTCCACGACCACGATCTCCACGCCGTACAAGTGATCGACGACCGAGCCGTACTTGCGCGACAGCGGGCCGTACCCGCCGCCGGCGAAGTGACCGCCGACGCCGACACCCAGGCAGCCGCCGCCCGGCACGGTCACACCCCAGCCGAAGAACAGCTCCTTGTAGACGTTCTCGAGGATCGCCCCGGAGCCGATCGAGAACGCCCGGTACTGCGGGTCCCAGCTGATCTTCGTGTTCGCCGACATGTCCAGCACGACCTCGATGTCGCTGCTGTCCACGAAGTCCTCGAAGCAGTGCCCGCCGCCGCGCACCGCGATCCGCTTGCCCCCGCGGACCGCGTCCTGCACCGCCGCGACGGCGTCCTGCGGCGACTGGATCACCCGGAGGTAGTCGGGTGAGCCGACGAAGCGCCGGTTCTGCCCGCGGGTGACGAGGTCCTGGTACCGCGCGTCGTCCGGGCCGATCCTGCTACCGATGCTGGCGGCCACCGGCGCGGCGGACGCCGTACCGGGGATCGCGAGCGCTGCACCTGCGACTGCCGTTCCGGCCAACAGGCCACGACGACTGACTGGCATAGAAACCCCTCCCGAGAGTTCACCAAGTACGACAAGACGCTGTGGGGCGTCGAGATCGCTGAAGTACCTCGACCCTAGGAAAGGCGACCGCGTCCGCACATCAACCATCTGGTGGAGTGCGGGACTCCACTATCCGGCGTACAACCGCTCCAACGGCATCCCGAGCAGGACGCCGCCGAGCGCTCCGACCAGCATGAACGGCCCGAACGGGACCATCTGCTTGCGGGTCATCACCCGCCCGACGATCAAGGCGATCCCGACGACCGCGCCGAGGAAGAACCCGCCGTACAGCCCGGACACGAACTGTCCCCAGCCTAGCCACCCGAGCGCCAGCCCGAGCAGCCCCGACAGCCGTACGTCGCCGAACCCGACGCCCCGCGGGAACGCGAACCACAGCACGTAGAACACCCCGAACCCGATCACTCCCGCGATCGCCGCCCGCCGCAACGAGCCCCACTCCCCCGTGGCCAGTGCCGCGCCCAGCAGCCCCACAGCGACCACCAGGTACGTCGGCCAGATGATGACCGACGGCAGGTACCGCGTACGCGCGTCGATGTACCCGAGCACCGCACCAGCAACAGCCAGCACCAGCCACGCGGGTAGTACCGCGTCCAGGCCGAGCAGCCAGCCCAGCAACGCACCCGCGCCCGCAGCCAGGCCTCCGCACCAGTACGCCGCTCTCCTGCCCGCCAGCGACGCGTACGACGTCTTGGTCTCGCCCTCGTCCAGTACCGGCTCCGGGATGCGCCGCATCAGCCAGGGACCGAGTACGTACGCCGTTGGACCGCAGACGACAGCACCGATCCCGGCAGCGAGCAACGCGTTCTCGGCCGGCACGATCGAGCAGCCTAGCGTCCGGCTGCCGAGCGTTTCACCAGTACCCGCGCGAGAACCACCGCGCCACCGGCCAGCAGCAGTACGCCGACGACGAGTATCAGGAGCGTGCTGAGCAGGCCGTCGTTCTCGGTGACGTACACGACCCGCTGATACGGGTCGTCGTTCGCGGCCGGTGCGAACGTGAAGTCGTCGGTGATCTTGCTCGGGTCCCCGTACGACGCCGTGTACGCGGTCAGGTAGTCCGCCGGCTTCGGCAACGCCTGATCGTCGACCCGCCCCGCGAACAGCAGCTGCGGCTTCACCCCGTCGTACGGCGTCTTGCTCGCGTCGACGCGGTGGTCCGCCACGACGTACACGGTCACGGTCTGCGCCGTGGTCGCGCCCTTGCTCAGCCGCATCGGGTAGACGATCCGCTCCGACGCGAACGTCAGCCGGAGCGGCGGCGTCGCGCCGTACAGGCTCTCGCCGTCCTTCTTCGGCGCCAGCTTGACCGCGACGATCTCCCACTTCCCGGTCAGGTACGGCGTCAGGTTCGCGGCCAGGGTGGCGGGGACGACGTACCCGTTCCTGCCCAGCCAGTCCGTGACCGCGGTGCCGCTCGATCCGGTGAGCCGGGTCACCGCGAACGGGCCGAGGACCATCTGCTGCTGGACGTTCACGCCGGAGCCGGGCGCGGCGGCCGCGGTCCGGCCGCGGGAGCCGCCCACGATGCCGAGGTCGCGAAACGGCCAGTAGGTCTTCTTCACCACCCGCTTCGGCTGCGTCATCCGGTCGAGCCGCCAGAACAGGTCGCTGTCGCCCAGCTCGACCTTCGCCGCGGACGGCACCGGCATGATCCACGCGGCCTTCTTCGACGCGCCACGGACCGCCATCGACAGCGTGATCTGCTCGGTGCCGCCGGTGTGCTGGACCAGCGCGGTCTCGCCGTACGCCCGTGCCTGCGACTGCGCGTCCGGCAGGTAGCCGCCACAGGCACACGCCCACGCGGGCGTCACTCCAGCCGCGACGAACCCGACCGCAAGCACCCCCGCAACCACCCGCCAAAGCTTCACGGGCGAAACACTAGCTAGGCAAGGGTGTAGGGCGTGTGGAAGAAGTTGGTCGGGTCGTACTTCTTCTTCGTGGCCTGCAGCTTCGCGGCGTTGGCGCCGTAGTACGCGCTGACCGGGCGCCCGGCCTCGAGGTAGTTCACGTAGGCGCCCGCCGAGTACGGGCGGACCGCGCGGTGACCGTTCGCGATGAATGTCTTCGCGGCGCTGTTCTGCGACGACGAGTACCACTGCACCGTGCCGAGCGCGCTCCGCCACGGCCACGAGGACCCACCGGCCGGTTGCTTGGCGGCCTGCCCGCCGAGCGGGTCGAGGATCGCGGACGCCGGCGTCCCGGCCCGCGCCGCCGCCTTCACCGCACCGAGCAACGCGGTGATCGTCGCCGCGTTCATCGGGCCCTTGAGTACGTCGGAACCGGCCAGGAAGCCCTGCCGCGGACTCGTCGTCCCGCCGCCGAGGTACTTGACCGCCTCCAGATGCGACTTGACCGAGATCGTCCGCGCCGACGCCTTCGCACCGACGAACGACTCGAGCTGCGCGGCCGCCGCGTTCGCGTTGCCGGTGGTGGACACACCGAGCACGTGGATCGACAGCGTCCCGTTGCTCTTGGCATCGATGTGCAGGTTGCCCCAGGACGTGGCCGGCGCGGTCTGCGCGAACTTCTGCCAGCCGCGGACCACCGCCGCCGCCTGCGACTCCGGCCAGGTCAGCCGGAAGAACCCGAGCTTGGTCGCGGGGATCGTCTCGAACCGGAACGACGTGACCACGCCGAGGTTGCCGCCGCCGCTCCCCCGCAGCGCCCAGAACAGGTCCGGGTCGGACGCGGCGCTGACGTTGTGCGACCTGCCGTCCGCGGTGAACACGCCCATCGACAGGACCCGGTCGCAGGTCAGCCCGTACGTCCGGGTGTGGATCCCCATCCCGCCGCCGAGGGTCAGCCCGGCGACACCGACGGTCGGGCAGGTCCCGGTCGGCAGCGAACGCCCGTACCGGTCGAGGAACGCGTGCACGTCGTACAGCCGCGCGCCGGCGCCGACGGTCAGCACGCCGTTCGCGTAACTCATGCTCTTCAGGCCGCCGACGTCGACCTGCATGCCGTTCGCGATCGTGGAGGCGCCGACGTACGAGTGGCCGCCGCTCTTCGGCACCAGGACGAGCTTGTTGGCGCGGGCGAACAGGATCGCCTTCTGTACGTCGGCCGTGGTCGCGGCCTTCACGACGGCGGCCGGGCGGACGCTGTCCCAGCGCGGGTTGAACAGCTGGTGCGCCGCCGCGTACCCGGACGAGGCCGGGAGGTACAGGCGGCCCTTGAGGGAGCGGGCGAAGGAGTTCCAGTTCGGCGCGGCGGTGACGGCCGGGTCCGACGAGATCGGCGTGCTGCTCGGTGCCGTGGCCGGGACACTCGTACTGGCCGGCGTCGTGCTCGACGGGACAGTGCTCGACGGGACGGTGCTCGACGACGCCGTCCGCGACACAGTGGGCGTGGCCGTGGCGCTGGGCGTCTGCGACGGGCTCGGCGTACCGCCCGCGTCTTTCTTCGCATTGCCGCAGCCGGCCAGTGTGACGGCGGCGCCGGCCATCAGAACGGTACGACGGTCAAGCAGGCTCACGATCCCCCAGCTCCTCACGGGCAGCAGCTCTCATGGCCGCCAGAGGAGCCGGCGACCTACCCGTCATCATCTCCACCTGGAGGGTCGCCTGATGCACGAGCAGGTCAAGTCCGTTCAACAGCTCTGTACCGATCCGGTGCGCCGCGATCGCGAGCTTGGTCGGCCAGGGGTGGTACGCGACGTCGAAAACCACCGGCGCGACCGACGCGAAGTGCTCCGCCCACGGGTCCACCGCGCCGCCCGGCAGCGTCGACACGCACAGGTCGAAGCCGCCGATCTGCTCCACCTGCGAGAAGTCCGCGACCGACGTACGGAGTCCCAACTCCGCTGCCAGGTCCCGCAGCCGCTCGGCCTTGGCGACGTCCCGCACCACGACCGTGACCTCGCTGACCTGCATCCCGCGCAACGCCGCCAGCGTCGAGGCCGCGGTCGCTCCCCCGCCCAGGACGACGGCGGACTCGGCCGCGGTAATGCCCTGCTCGGCGAACGCGTTCACCAGCCCCGGTACGTCGGTGTTGTGGACGGACCGGGATCCGTCCGGCTCGAACAGCATCGTGTTCGCCGCGCCGATCAGCTCCGCGACCGGGTCGACGGTGTCCGCGATGTCGATCGCGACCCGCTTCAACGGCATCGTGAGTGACAGCCCACGCACGTCCGGACCGAGCGACGCCACGAAGCCCGGCAGTTCGTCCTCCGCGACCTCGAACGCGTCGTACGTCCAGTCCAGGCCGAGCGCGGCGTACGCGGCCCGGTGCATCGCCGGCGACAACGAGTGCGCGATCGGCGAACCGAGCACGGCGCACCGGGTCATCAGCACCGGCCCTTGTGGGCCTGGCACCAGGTCTGGAGCTTCTTCACGTTCGCCTGGTGCTCGGCGGCGGTGCTCGCGAAGGCGGTCTCACCGGTGTCGAGGTTGACCAGCGTGAAGTACAGCCACGAGCCCTGCGCCGGGTTGATCGCCGCGCTCAGCTCGTCCCGGGTCGGCGAGTTGATCGGCGACGGCGGCAGGCCCTTGTACAGATAGGTGTTGTACGGCGACTTGGTCTGGCGCTGCGCGGGCGTGGTGTACACGCCGCCGTTCTTGCCGACCACGTAGTGGATCGTCGAGTCCATCTGCAGCTTCATCCCGCGGGCCAGCCGGTTGTAGATCACCCGCGCGACCTTCGCGTAGTCCTGCTGGCGGTTCGTCTCGGCGCCGATGATGCTGGCCACGATCACCGCCTGGTACGGGTCGAGGCCCTTGCGGCTCGCGGACTTCTCCAGGTTCAGCGAGGCGGCTGTCTTCGCGTAGTTCGCGGTCATCAGCTTGAGCATCGTGTACGCCGTGGCATTCTTCGGGATGTCGTACGTCCCCGGGAACAGGAAGCCCTCGGCGTTGGCGTGCGCGTACGCCGGCAGGCCGAGCATCGCCGGCTTGCCGAGCGCGGTCGCGGCCGCACCGGCGGGCAGCTTCATCTTCGAGCCCTGCAGAATCATCGCGACCTCGGCCTTGGTCTTCCCGGCCGGGATGCTGATCCGGGTCACGAGCACCGAGAGCTGCGTGTTCAGCATCAGGTCGAGCGCGGCCTTCGCGGACATGTGCTTGTGCAGCGTGTACGTCGCGGCCTGCAGTTGCAGCGAGCGCGGGTCGTCGCGGGCCACCCGCTCGAAGGCGCGGGCGCTCTTCACGACCTCCTTCTTCTCCAGGGTGTCCGCGATCGACGAGACGCTCTGGCCGTTGGTGATCTCGACGACCACGGTGCCGCTCCCCTGGCCCTGGTAGTCCGGCGCGGAGAAGAGGTTCGCCAGCGCGTCCTTGCCCTTGCCGAAGCCGACCACCGCACCGGCCACGATCGCACCGACGACCAGCAGCGACACCAGACCGGCGAAGCAGCCGAACGCGCGCCGGCCACGGGCCCGGCGCCGGTTCGCACGGCGCTCGACGCGGCTCTCCGCCCGCAGGCCGAGGCCGCTGCCGAGATCCCCGGTCTGCTCCTCGCCCTCGTTGAGATCTTCGTCCACCGATGGTCCGTTCACAGGGGCCTCCCGGGTGGGTTGCCGGTCTCGCGCTCGATGTCGAGCGCGTGCTGGAGAATGACGACCGCCGCGGCCTGGTCGACCACGGCCCGTCTCTTGCTGCCCTTCTTTCCCCGTTCCCGCAACATCCGTTCGGCGGTGACGGTGGTGAACCGCTCGTCCACCAGCCGCACCGTCGTCCCCGCGTTCGTCTCGCGCACCTTGTCCCGCACCTGCTCCGCCGTCTCCCGGATCTTCACCGCGGCCGGCCCCTCGCCCCCGGACAGGGAACGCGGCAGCCCGACCACGATCTCGAACGCCTCCAGTTCGGCGGCGAGTTCCGCGATCCTACCCAGATCGCCCGGTCCGCGCCGTACGGTCTCCACAGGCGTCGCCAGGATCCCGTGCGGATCGCTGCTCGCGACGCCGATCCGGGCGTCCCCGATGTCCAGCGCGATCCGCACTCCGCGTCTCATCAGCGGTACCTCATGGGGGTTAGCCCGTGACCTGGTGACCGATGGCGTGCTCGACGGCGCTCAGTGCGTCGTCGGCACCGGCCGCGTCCGTGCCGCCACCCTGCGCGACGTCGTCCTTGCCGCCGCCCCGGCCGCCGAGCTTCTCGGCCGCGATCCGGACCAGGTCGCCGGCCTTCAGCCGCCACTCGCGGGCGGTGTCGTTGAGCGCGACCACCACACCGGGCTTCCCGTCGTTCACACTCAGCATCGCGACCACGACCGGCTTGTCGTTCGCCATCCGGCCGCGGACGTCCAGGGCCAGCTTGCGCAGGTCCCCGCCGTTCACGCCGTCCGGCGCCCGGTGGCCGACGTACTGCACGCCGAAGACGTCCTTCGGGTTGCTCGCCAGCTCGCCGGCGGCCGCCAGCACCTGCGCGGCACGCACCCGCTCGAGCTCCTTCTCGGCGGCCCGCAGCCGCTCCGACAGGTCCGCGACCTTGGCCGGCAGCTCCTCCGGGCGGGTCTTCAGGTTCTCGCTGAGCAGCCGGACCAGCGCTCGCTCCTTGCCCAGGTAGTGCAGGGCCTCCATGCCGACGAACGCCTCGATCCGGCGCACCCCGGCGCCGACCGAGGACTCGCCGGTGACGGTCAGCGCGCCGACCTGCGACGAGTGCTTCACGTGCGTACCACCGCAGAGCTCGCGGGACCACGGGCCGCCGATCTCGACCACCCGCACCTGCTCGTCGTACGTCTCACCGAACAGTGCCAGCGCGCCCCAGTCGCGGGCCTCCGGCAACGTCATGTACTGCGCGGACACCGGCAGGTCCTTGCGGACCGCGAGGTTCGCGACCTCCTCGATCTCCGACCGGGTGGCCGGGTCGAGCGCCGACGACCAGGCGAAGTCGAGCCGCAGGTAGCCGGGCTTGTTGTACGAACCGCTCTGCAGCGCGTTCGGGCCGAGCACCTGGCGGAGCGCCGCGTGCACGACGTGCGTACCGGAGTGCGCCTGGCAGGCCGAGATCCGCCAGTCGTGGTCGACCTCGGCGTGGACGTCGGTGCCGGGACGCAGGACGCCCTCGAGGATCTCGACGCGGTGCACGATCAGGCCCTTGACCGGCCGCTGCACGTCCAGCACGTTCAGCCTCAGGCCGTCGCCGAGGATCAGCCCCTCGTCCGCGATCTGGCCGCCGGACTCGGCGTAGAACGGGGTCTTCTCCAGCACCACCTCGACTGTTTCGCCCTGCTCGGCGAACTGGGCCACCTGGCCGTCGCGGAGCAGGCCGCGGACCTGCGAGTCCGTCGACAGCTCCTGGTACCCGGTGAACTCGGTGACGCCCTTCTCGCGGAGCTCCCGGTAGCCCGAGGTGTCCGCGTGGCCCGCCTTCTTGGCGCGCGCGTCGGCCTTGGCCCGCTCACGCTGCTCCTTCATCAGGCTCTTGAAGCCCTCGGTGTCCACCTGCAGGCCCTGCTCGGCGGCCATCTCGACGGTCAGGTCGATCGGGAAGCCGTACGTGTCGTGCAGCTGGAACGCCTTCGAGCCCTCCAGCTGGTGCGCGCCGCCGGCCTTGGTCTCCTTGACCGCGACGTCGAAGATCGTCGTACCGGCGGTCAGCGTCCGGCGGAACGCCTCCTCCTCGGCGTACGCGATCTGGCTGATCCGGCCGAAGTCGGTGACCAGCTCGGGGTACGACTTCTTCATCTGCTCCAGGCTCACCGGGAGCAGCTCCACCAGGCTGGGGTCCTCGTACCCGAGCAGGCGCATCGAACGGATCGCCCGCCGCAGCAGCCGGCGCAGCACGTACCCGCCCTGCTCGTTGCCCGGCGTGACACCGTCGCCGATCAGCATCAGCGCGCTGCGCACGTGGTCCGCGATCACCCGGAACCGGACGTCGTCGACCTGCTCGGCGCCGTACTTGCGGCCGCTCAGCTCGGAAGCCTTCTCGATCACCGGGTAGATCTCGTCGATCTCGTACATGTTGTCGACGCCCTGCAGCAGGTACGCGACCCGCTCCAGGCCGAGACCGGTGTCGATGTTCTTCTTCGGCAGCTCGCCGAGGATCGGGTAGCCCTCCTTGCCGCCGCCCTCACCGCGGACGTTCTGCATGAAGACCAGGTTCCAGAACTCCAGGTAGCGGTCGCCCGCCTCCCAGTCCCGGTCCGCGCCGAACTCCGGGCCGCGGTCGATCAGGATCTCCGAACACGGGCCGCACGGACCCGGGATGCCCATCGACCAGAAGTTGTCCTTCATGCCGAGCCGGACGATCCGGTCGTCGGGCAGCCCCGCGACCCGCTTCCAGAGGTCGATCGCCTCGTCGTCCTCGTAGTACACCGAGGCGTACAGCACGGACTCGTCGAAGCCGTAGCCGCCCTCGTTCTGGGGCTTGGTGACCAGATCCCAGGCGTACTCGATGGCCTTCTCCTTGAAGTAGTCACCGAAGGAGAAGTTGCCGTTCATCTGGAAGAACGTGCCGTGGCGGGAGGTCTTGCCGACCTCCTCGATGTCCTGGGTGCGCACGCACTTCTGCACGCTCGTGGCGCGCGTGAACGGCGGGGTCTCCTGGCCGAGGAAGTACGGCTTGAACGGGACCATGCCGGCGTTGACGAACAGCAGGTTGGGGTCCTCGTGCACGAGGGGAGCACTCGGGACGACGGTGTGGCCGTTGCTCTCGAAGTAGGAGAGCCAGCGGCGGCGGATCTCAGCGGTTTCCATGTGATGTCCTCGAGGGTGGATCGTGGGCTGGTGGGGTCGGGGCGGGGCCGGCGTGCGCCTCAGCAGGGCGCGACCGACCCCCAGCGGGCTCGGCCCGCCACGCTCGCCACCACCGCGCTTTTCGTGTCCATCACGCCGACAACCCTAACCGACCGCGTGACGCGAGTCCCACCACCTTTGCGCCGCCGCGCGCTCCCGGCACCCTCCCGCGCTCTCCCGAGCAGGTATGCCG
>NZ_DASRVN010000223.1:0-2095 GCF_035655035.1 Kribbella sp.
GTGACGCCCGGCGCGCACGAGTTCAGCATCCCGAGCAGCGCCGCGAGCCCGCCGAACGAGGCGCCGTACCCGACAGACGTCGGCACCGCCACCAGCGGTACGCCGACCAGCCCGCCGACGACGCTCGGCAGCGCGCCCTCCATCCCGGCGACCACGATCAGGCAGTCCGCGTCCGCGAGCCGCTCACGGACCCCGAGGATCCGGTGCAGCCCGGCCACGCCGACGTCCGTGATCACGTCCACCCCGGCCCCGAACACCCGGGCCGTCGTCGCCGCCTCCGCCGCGACCGGCGCATCCGACGTACCAGCGGCCACCACGGCCACCGTCCCGCGCAGCGTCGGCGGCTCGCCGAGGACCGCGGTACGGCCCACCGGGTCCACCACGGCCTCCGGCAGCGCGGCGGTCACCGCCTCCTGCGCCTCGTCCGTCAGCCGGGTCGCGAGTACGGCGTGACCGGGGTGGGTGGCGTGCAGCGTACGCAGCAGTTCCACGACCTGAGATGGCGTCTTGCCCGCGCCGTACACGACTTCGGCGTCGCCGGTACGTCCGAGCCGGTCGGTGTCGAGCCGGGCGTACCCGAGGTCGTGAACGCCCGGTTGTGGGCCTTGATCAGGCAAATGTGTCACGCCGCGAATCTACGTTGCCGCGGCCCGAGGTACCGCATCGATACCACACCACGCACGCTCTGCGATCACCTGAACACTCAGGCAGCACAGGCGATGCCTTAGGCTCTAGTTCCGTGTCTTCGACGTTAGCCGGTGTCTTCGGGGTGGCCGCCCTTTTCGTGGCGGTGCTGGCCCTGGTGTTCGCGATCCAGGCCCTCCGCGCCCGGACCGGCCCATCGGACACGCCCAGCACCACTCCCACGCCGGAACCGCAGCCCGCCCAACCGGAGGCCAAGCCCGGCACCGTCAAGTCCGAGCTCCGCAGACTCGGCAAGGACCTCGAGGTCACCCGCGGCGAGCTGAAGGAGACCCTGCAGCACCTCGCCATCGTCCGGTACGACGCGTTCGGCGACACCGGCGGCAAACTCTCCTGGTCGATGGCCCTGCTCGACGACCACGGCCACGGCGTCGTCCTGACGTCGATCAACAGCCGCGCCGACGCCCGCACGTACGCGAAGGAGATCAGGTCCTTCACCAGCGAGTCGAAGCTCTCCCCCGAAGAGGAAGAAGCCATCGACACCCTCCGCAAAGAAGCCGGCCCAACCGTCAACTGAAACCCCTCGCGTGGCGTAGGTGAAGGTGGGTGACGGGCGGAGGTGGTAAGCCCCCGCGCGCTGCGCAGGTGCTCCGGTCGCTGCGCTCCCTCCCGCACCTGCTACGCGCGCTCCCTCCCACCCACCGGCTGCCGCCGGCAGTGCCCGGCTGGCGCCGGGAGTTGCGTGCTGCCGCTCGCGGGTGACTGCTAGGCGGGCGTCCTCCGTGAAGCCGCAGGTGGTGAGCGGCGTGCGTGGCGAGCGGCGTGCGTGGTGAGGGGTGCATGTGGGCAAGGGGTGCAGGTGGGCGGAGGGACAGGTGGGTGACGGAGTGGTGCCGCGTGGAGTGGTGATCCCCAGCGTGCTTCGCAGGTGTTGCTCGGCGCGTCTACTGCGTGCAGCGGCTCCCTCTCGCGTCCCCAAGCGGCGGTGTGGACATGTCGCCCGACAGCCCCGAAGTTGAATGCGTTGGGGCGGGCCGCTCGGCTCTCTGCGGTCGACCGCGGTGCACCGGACAGTCCGGGGGTGGGCGGGAGCGGCGCGGAGCACGGCGACGAAGGAGCCGCGCGTAACACCGAGGGGGGAAACGCAGTCCTTCTACCGCCGTTTCGGTACGCGGGCGGTGAGGGCTCCGGGTTCGATCTCGGTGGATAGGTAGCGGCCGGGGCCGATGGGGTCGCCGTCCAGTTGGCGTTGGACGTCGACGGCGGCGTGGATTTCTACCTTGCGGCCGGTGTAGCGCTCCAGGTACATGTCGCTGCGGTTCGTCCGCGTGAGTAGGCGCCAGAGCACGATCGGCCACTGGGTGACCCGGCGTGGTGCGAGCACCACGACGTCGAGGAGGCCGTCGTCGGGGCGGGCGTCGGGAAGCAGCGGGATGTTTGCCTGGAGCATGCC
>NZ_DASRVN010000224.1:0-13769 GCF_035655035.1 Kribbella sp.
TGTGCCTGGTCGACACCTGGTTTATCAAATCCGTTGTGGATGCGGCGGGATCCAGCGGTGCATCGCGGTGGCAGCAGCCCACCCGGTGCACGCCATGATCACGATCGCCGGCGCCAGCCCCAGCACAGCCGTAGCCCCCGCGAGCAGCAACGGCCCGGCGCCGTTCCCGGTATCCGCAAAGAGCCGGAACGCCCCCAGGAACTGGGCCCGCCCGACCGGCGGCGACGCATCCGCCCCGAGCGTCATGATCACCCCGGCGCCCAGCCCGTTCCCGATCCCCATCAGCAACGCGACCGCGGTCAGCGTCACCGTCGTGTGCGTCAGCGGCAGCAACAGGTGCGCCAGCCCCAGCACCACCATCGACGGTACGGCGACCCACTTCCGCCCGAGCCGGTCCATCACCGACCCGGCCGGATAGAACAGCAGCATGTCCACCGCCCCGGACAGCCCGAAGATCACACTGGTCGTCTGCGCATCCAGCCCGATGTGCAACGCCCACAGGGGAATCACCACCTGCCGCGACGCCCGCACCGCGCCCACGAGGAGTGCCCCGACGCCAAGAGTCCGCAGTACCGGCAAGTGGTCGCGGATCACGACCCAGGTGGACTGGGCTGCGACAGGACCTCGCCCACGCCGGTGGTCCACGTCCGGCAGGCTCAACAGCACGCCACAGGCAAGTAACGCGGCCACCAGGTGCACCCAGTACGCACCGTCCGTACCAAGGAACTTCATCGCGCCCGCACCGAGGAACGGGCCGATGAACGATCCGATGCGCTGAACACCGCCCAGAGTGGACAGGGCCCGCGCCCTGAGCTCAATCGGCACCGCTTCACTCAGATACGCCTGCCTGGCAAGGCCCCAGACCGCTCCGGCGAGCCCAGTACAGCCGATGGCGATAGCCAGACCCCACACGTTCGGAACGACCAGACAGGCCGCAAGAGCGAACGCCACGAACACCGTGGCGCCCAGCATCGCCTTGCGCTCACCAATGCGGTTCGTCAACGCACCAGCAGGGATGTCACCGATGACCTGCCCCAGCCCGGCCGCAGCAACGACCAAACCGGCAACAGCAACGGATGCACCGAGGTGTGTGGCCGACAACGCCACAACCGGCGCAATAGCGCCCTGTCCGATCCCGTAGAGCAGGGCGGGCAGATAAACAGCAGGTGCGATCTTCCAGAGAGTCCGGGCCTGTGACATCACCGGCCGCCGGCCAGCGCCGTACTGCGATCCCGGGCGGCCGGGGTGGCTCCCAGCAACTCCGACACCGACCAGGCACCCGCGGCGACCCTCATCCCGAACTCCTCCATCCGCTCGACCGGCATCCGCAGCTCGGGGCCGGACACACTCAGACAGCCCGTGACCTCGCCGGAGTAGCCGTACACCGGTGCCGCCACGCTGCAGATCCCCGCGGTCCGCTCGATCCGCGACATCGCGTACCCGCGCCGGCGAATGTCCGCGAACTGCTCCGCGAGCACCTCGTGGTCCGTGATGGTTGCCGGCTGCACCTGTTCCAGCGGACCCTTCAGAACCTCCTGCTGCCGCTCGAACGGCAGGAACGCCAGCAACGCCTTGCCCGGCGCACCCAGCGGCAACGCGACCGGCAGGCCGAACTCCGTGTAGGTGCGCCGCAGCTGGTGGAAGCTCTCGACCTGGTCGAGTACGACGCGCTGCCCGGACGGCAGCAACTCGTGCACGGCCGCGGTCTCCCCTGTGTCATCGCGGAGTGCCCGGAGCACCGGCAGGGCGGCGTCCCGTAGGCCGGCCGGAATCCCTCCGCTGTGCGCCAGCTGCGCAACCAGCGGGCCGATCGCGTATCGGCGGTGCGCCGTCTGGCGGACCAGCCCGTTCTCCTGCATCGCCAGCAGCAGACGGTGCACGGTGCTCGTCGACAGCCCGGTCGCCCGAGCGAGGTCACTGATGCCGAGATCCGGCGTCCGTGCATCGAAGCAGCGCAGGATCGCCACAGCCCGGTCGATCGACTGCACCGAACCTCGCGTTTCCTGCATGGTGAAACCATATCCCGCGATACGGGAAAGTCTCCAGGCAGTCCAAAGCCCGGACCACCACGGGCCCGGGCTTCGGAGGGTTCAGCTCAGGACGGCGAGCGCGTCGATCTCGACCAGCATGTCGGGCAGCGGCAGCCCGGTGAACACGGTGGTCCGGGAGGGCAGTACGCCGCTCGGCGTCCGGGTCGACACGAACTCGGCGTACGCGTCGTTCATCGCGCCGAAGTCCTCGCGCTGGGTCAGGTAGACGCGCAGCATCACGACGTCGTCGATGCTCGCACCGCCGGCCTTCAGGATCGCCTCGATGTTCTGCAGTACCCGGGTGGTCTGGCCCTTCACGTCACCGGCGTGCACGAAGTCGCCGGTGGCCGGGTCGACCGAGCCCTGGCCGGACACCTGCAGGATGTTGCCCTTGCGGACGCCCTGCGAGAACACCGGCATCGGCGGCGGCGCATCGGTCGTGGAGATCGCGCTCTTGTCGGACATGAGACCTCTCAGTTGTAGTCGGCACTGATCGCTTCAGCGGTGGCGAGCAGGTGTGGCAGCAGCTCGAGCACCTGTTCATAGTTCAGCAGTACGTCGGGTACGGACAACGACACGGCCCCGACGACGCGCCCTGTGGCGTCCTTGAGCGGCGCACCGATGCAGTTGATGAACGACTCGTGCTCAGCCCGGTCCTGCGCCCAGCCACGCTCCTTGGTGGTCAGCAGCTCCTCACGCAACCGGTCCGGGTCGGTGATCGTGTTGGCCGTGTACGCCTTGTAGTCCAGCGTCGCCAGCACCGCCTCCCGCTGCCGCTTGGGCTGGGCGGCCAGCAGCACCTTGCCAACCGCCGTGCAGTGCAGAGCCGCTGGTACGCCGACCTGCGAGTACATGCGCACCGAACGCACGCTGTCCAGCTTGTCGACGTAGATGACCTCACCGTTCTCCCAAGCCGCCAGGTGGACCGTCTGCCCGGTCTTCTGGTTCAGCTCGTGCAAGTGCGGCGCAGCAACCTGCCGTACGACGTGTTGCTCGCGTGCGACATCCGCGAGAGCGAACAGCCGCGAGCCCAGGCGGTACCTGTGCGCGGCGTCCCGCCGTACGAACCGCTCGGCCTCCATCGTGCGCAGCAGCCGCAGCACGGTGGTCTTGTGTACGCCCAGCTCACCGGCCAGCTGGTCCAGCGACCGCTCTCCCTCGCCAAGGCTGGTGAGGATCTGCAGCGCTCTGGCCAGGCTCTGACTCATACCGCACCGATCTTCGTCGCCGCCCACTCCGCGTCCGTCGCGTTGAGCAACCTCTCCCGCTCAGCCGCACCAGGAGGCGGCGCGTGATCCTCAGCAACCGTCAACACAGCCGCAGCCGTCAGATGCCCCAATCGCAACCGCTGCGCCGCGGGAAGCCCCTGCAAAGTCCCCGCCAAGAACCCCGCCGCAAATGCATCCCCGGCTCCTACGGTCTCGACAACCTCTACAGACAGTGCAGGGACCTCAGTGCGCCCAGCCGGCTCCAGAACGATCGCAGCGTTCGAGTCGTCCTTCACGACCAGCGTCTTGGCGCCCAACCGCTCGTACAGCTCGTCCACATCCCCCGTACCAGCAAAGACCTCAGCCTCGTCCGCTCCGATCAGCACGATGTCAGCAGCCCGCAGCAACCGCCACAACGGCTCCGGATCCCGCTCCCGCCACAACACCGGCCGCCAGTTCAGGTCGACACTCAGCAAGAACTCACGCGGCTCCGTCGCCAACCGCTCCAGCATGTCCGAGCTGCTGGCAGAGATCGCCGCGGTAATACCCGTCGTGTGCACCAGCTTGGCCGCCGCCAGCCGCTCACGCACCTCAGGCCGGTCCAGGAACGCGGGTGCCATCGCAGCAGCCGCCGACCCGGACCGGTAGTAATGCATCCGAGAGCGCCCGCCGTCGGACTCCTTCACGTAGAGCGCCGTCGGCCGGACCAGGTCCAGCTCCACTCCCCCGACGTCGACGCCGCGCGCCTGCAGGTCCCGCAGTACATGCTGGCCGAACCCGTCGTCGCCCAGCCGCGAGATCCAGCCGGTCGGAACGCCCAGCGCCGCCAGCCCGCCGGCCACGTTGCACTCCGCGCCACCGACCGAGCGCCGGAACACCTCGACGTCCGCCAGCGGCCCGGAACCACCCGCCAGCATGATCATCGCCTCACCCAGGCAGATCGCGGCCGTCTCGGGCATCGGCACTCCTTAGCGTTCTGAGTCGGGAGAGAGAAATGATGGGATAGGGGCGTGCGTTGACGCGACTTCGGGCGCGATGCTACAACCGATGAGTCAGAATACGCAATGAGCGTTGCGTATTCTGCAATCCCAAACCCCAGGGGGTCTGATGCCTGCTTACGATGCCGACGCCGTCGCCGCTCTTGCCGATCAGCAGGTGAGTTGGCGGGACAAGGCGCTGCCGCCGGGATTCTGGGGCCGGACCGTCAAGGAGGTCCTCACCGATAGCCCTCGGCTGTCCCAGCTCCCGACGCCGCTGATGACGCTGTCGGCACCCGGTCTGCGGCACAACGTCGGCACGCTCGCCACCTGGTGCACCCGGCACGGCGTGCAGCTCGCGCCGCACGGCAAGACCACGATGGCGCCCGCACTCTGGGCGATGCAGCTCGACGCCGGCGCCTGGGCGATCACGCTCGCGAACGCATTCCAGCTCGGCGTCGCCCGGGCGTACGGCGTCCAGCGGGTGCTGATCGCGAACGCGGTGATCTCGCCGCTGCAGCTGCGCTGGATCGCCGACGAGCTCGCCGCCGACCCGTCGTTCGAGGTGTCGGTGTGGGCCGACTCGGTACGCACCGTCGAGATCATGGAGGCGGCGCGTTCGGCGTACGTCGGCCCGGACGCCCGCCCGCTCGACGTGATGGTCGAGGTCGGCGGCATCGGCGGCCGGACCGGTGCCCGCGACCCGGAGACCGCGCTCGCGGTCGGCCAGGCGATCGCGGACGCGTCGACGTTGCGGCTGGCCGGCGTCGCCGGGTACGAGGGCGCGATCGGGCACGGCGTCGACGAGGCCAACCTCGAGGAGGTCCGCGGGTACCTGCGCGACCTGGCGTCCGTCCACCACCGGCTGCGCCCGCTGTACGACGCTGGCGTCGTACCGATTGTGAGCGCCGGCGGCAGCCAGTACTTCGAGCAGGTCGCGAAGGTCCTCGCCGCCGAGGCCGGTGAAGGCGCCCGGGTGGTACTGCGGTCCGGCGCGTACATTTCCCACGACGACGGCCTGTACCGCCGGGTGTCGCCGCTCGGCGAGCATCCGCGGACGGACGGCGAGCAGCTCGTCGCCGCGATGCACGGGTGGATCCGGATCACGTCGCAGCCCGAGCCGGGGCTGGCGATCTTCGACGCGGGCCGCCGCGACTTCCCGTTCGACCAGGACTGGCCGGAGCCGCAGCTGATCCGGCCGCGGACCGCCGACGGACCCGTGCTGCCGGCCACCGGAATGACCGTGACGAACCTCAACGACCAGCACGGTTTCCTGCACTTCGAGGACGCCGTACCGGTGGTGATCGGCGACGAACTGCGGGTCGGCCTGTCACACCCGTGCACGGCGTTCGACAAGTGGGGCCTGATCCCGGTGATCGACGACCCGGACGCCGCCGATCCGGTCGTGGTGGACCTGGTACGGACATTCTTCTGAGATGCTGACCGTGCATATGGCCGGGCCTCCGGCGCCGGCGTGGTCACGGGGCTGTACCTCCCGGTCTTCCCTCGTCGCTCCGGTCGCTTCGCTCCCTCCGCTCCTCAGTCCAGACCGGGAGGCCCCGTGACCGATCAGCTGATCACTGGCGCCCTGGTCGTCGACGGTTCCGGCGCGCCGGGGTACCACGCGGACGTCGCCGTCGACGGCGGGCGGATCGTGGCGATCGGCAACGACCTGCCCGCCGCGCACCGGACGATCGCCGCGGACGGGCTGGTGCTGTCGCCCGGGTTCATCGACATGCACGCGCACTCGGACTTGCAGATCCTGGTGAACCCCGACCACACCGCGAAGGTCAGCCAGGGCGTCACGCTGGAGGTCCTGGGTCAGGACGGACTGTCCTTCGCGCCGATCGACGACCCGACGCGGGCCGTCGTACGGCGCCAGATCGCCGGCTGGAACGGCGAGCCCGACGACTTCGACTTCTCCTGGTCGACCGTCGCCGGGTACCTCGACCGGCTCGACCGGGGCATCGCGTGCAACGCGGCGTACCTGGTCCCGCAGGGCACGCTGCGGATGATGGTCGTTGGTACGTCCAACCGTCCGGCGACCGGGCCGGAACTCGCCCGGATGAAGGAACTGCTGGCCGACGGCCTGCGCGACGGTGCGGTCGGGATGAGCAGCGGGCTCACGTACACACCGGGCATGTTCGCGACCACGGACGAGCTGGTGGAGCTGTGCGAGGTCGTCGCCGCGTACGGCGGGTACTACGCGCCGCACCAGCGCTCGTACGGCAAGGGCGCGCTCGAGGCGTACGCCGAGATGATCGAGGTGGCGCGCCGCTCGGGCTGCGCGCTGCACCTGACGCACGCGGTGATGAACTTCGGGCCGAACGCGGGCCGCGGCGCCGACCTGGTCGCGATGATCGACGCCGCGCTCGACTCCGGCGTCGACGTCACCACCGACACCTACCCGTACTTGCCCGGGGCAACCACCCTGTCCGCGGTACTGCCGAGCTGGACCGCGGAGGGCGGCCCGGACGCGCTGCTCGCCCGGCTCCGCGACCCGGCCGCGCGGGAGCGGATCACCCACGAACTCGAACAGGTCGGCACCGACGGCTGCCACGGCTGCGTCGTCGAGTGGGACACGATCGAGATCGGCGGCGTCCGCAACCCGGCGCTGTCGTCCGCGGTCGGCAGCACGGTCGCGGCGCTCGCGGCCCGGACCGGGAAGCCGGCGGCGGACGTGTTCTACGAGATCCTGCTCGCCGACGACCTCGCGACGTCGATCCTGCAGCACGTCGGCCACGAGGAGAACGTCCGGACGATCATGCGGCACCGGTCGCACACCGGTGGCTCGGACGGGATCCTGGTCGGCGGCAAACCGCATCCGCGCTCGTGGGGCACGTTCCCGCGGTACCTCGCGCGGTACGTCCGTGAGCTCGGCGTCCTCGACCTCACCGACTGCATCCACCACCTCACCGGCCGCCCGGCCCGCCGGCTCCGGCTCACCGACCGCGGACTGATCCGCACCGGGTACGCCGCGGACCTGGTGCTGTTCGACCCGGACACGGTCCGCGACGCCGCCACCTTCCCCGAACCACGCCGGCCGGCCGAAGGCATCCCGTACGTGCTGGTCAACGGCATCCCGGTCATCGACGACCACCACCGCACCGGCGCCCGCCCCGGCCACGCCGTCCGCCGTACCTCCTGAAAGGAACCCCTGTGAACACCCTGGACCTGCTGCGCGCCGACCGGGTACTGACCGTCGTCCGCGCCCCGGAGATCTCCGACGCCCGCGACCTCTGCGCCGCACTGGTCGCCGGCGGTATCCACGTCGTCGAACTCACCTACACCACGCCGGACCTCCCCCGGCACCTGGAGCGGGCCGCCGCCACCGCCGCCGAGACCGGCGCGGTCGTCGGCGCGGGCACCGTGCAGACCGCCGACCAGGCCACGCAAGCGATCAACGCGGGCGCCCAGTTCCTGGTCACCCCCGGGCAGGGCCCCGAGGCCGCTGCGATCGCCGCGGCCGCGCAGTCCGCGGGTATCCCGGTGGTCCTCGGCGCCTTCACGCCGTCCGAGGTGATGACCGCGCTCGCGCTCGGTTCCGCCGCGGTGAAGATCTTCCCGGCGCACCAGCTCGGCCCGAAGTACTTCAAGGACCTCAACGGCCCGTTCCCCGGCGTACCGCTGATCCCGTCCGGCGGCGTCAACGCCGGCAACGCCAAGGACTTCCTGACCGCCGGAGCCCTCGCCGTCAGCGCCGGCACCGACGTCGTCGCGCCCACCGACGTGGCCGCCGCCAACTGGCAGTCCATCACCACCAAGGCGAAGGCCTTCTGCGCCGCTATTGCACAGTGATGCTGCCGTAGCTGGTCCGTAGGTGGACCTGATGGGTCGCCGTCATGTCGTTCGGCACCGCCAGGTCAGTGGAGCCCTGCGCGGCGACCGCATCGATCTTGTACGTCGTACTGCGCGGCAACTGCACCGTGATCGAACCGGAGATGGCGGTCGCGTGGACACTGTCCGGCGGTGCGTCGAAGAACAGGCCCACCGAGCCGCGCTCCGCATCGACCGACGTCTGCGGGCTCCGGATCCGTGCCCCGTCGAACGAGCCGTCCTTCACGCTCACCGTCATCGGTGCCGACACGCCGTCCACGTCGATCGACGAGCCCTCGACCTTCGCTTTGATCGCCGCGGTGCCCGTCGGCACCTCAACCGTCAGATTGACCGAACAGTTGATGTCCGGGCAGGACGTCTGCACGACCAGCATCCGGCCCGACAGCCCGGCCCGGACGTCCGGCTGCTGCGCCGCGTACGACCCGTCGACCGTGACGTGCACCTTGTCGTCGGCGCTGGCCAGGACCTGCGTCGACACGTCGCTGGTGGTGATCTGCACCCCCTCCGGTCCGGCCGCGAACGAGGACGAGTAGTTGTAGGTCAGCTTGCCGCGGATGGCCGCCACGGTCCCCGTCGCGCCGGCCGCCAGCAACGCCAGCAACGGCAACACCCCGACCAGCAGCATCATCCGCTGGGCCCTGGTCATGGGGCCTCCCGGCCTGGACTGAGGAGCGGAGGGAGCGCAGCGACCGGAGCGACGAGGGAAGGCCGGGAGCAACAGCCCCATGACCCGCCGCGACGGAGTCGCGGCATCAGTAGAGTCACGACGTTTCCAAGTATCTGAGGACGGCCAGTACGCGGCGGTGCTCGCCGTCGGTCGGGGACAGCTGGAGTTTCAGGAAGATGTTGCTGATGTGCTTCTCGACCGCGCCTTCCCCGACGACGAGCGCCTGCGCGATCCCGGCGTTCGACTTGCCTTCGGCCATCGCGCGGAGAACGTCCTGTTCCCGGGGACTCAGCGCGGCCAGCGGATTCGCCTTCCGGGACCGCACCAGCAGCTGCGCGATCACCTCCGGGTCCAGCGCCGCGCCGCCGCCCGCGACCCGGCGCAACCCGTCGATGAACTGGTCGACGTCCGCGACCCGGTCCTTCAGCAGGTACCCGACACCGCCCGGGTTCCCGCCGATCAGCTCGCTGGCATACCGCTCCTCGACGTACTGCGAGAGCACCAGCACGCCGACCTCCGGGTACTGGTCGCGGATCACCAGCGCCGCCCGCAGCCCCTCGTCGGTGAACGTCGGCGGCATCCGGACGTCGACCACGCAGACGTCCGGCCGGTGCTGCTCGACCGCGGTCAGCAACGCGTTGCCGTCCCCGACCGTCGCGACCACCGCGCAGTCCTGCTCCTCGAGCAGCCGCACGATGCCCTCCCGCAGCAGCACCGAGTCCTCGGCGATCACCACTCGCATCCGATCGGCCTCCTCAGCCACAGGGCACCTCCGCGATCAGCGTCGTGCCGCCACCCGGTGGACTGTCCACCGTCAGCCGTCCGTCCACACCGGCCACCCGATCGGCCAGTCCGCGTAATCCGGTGCCGATGACCGGGTCGGCGCCGCCGCGGCCGTCGTCCCGCACCTCGACCCGCAGTACGTCGCCGTCCCGCGTCACCTGCACGTCCACCGACGCGGCGTCGGCATGCTTGGCGACGTTCGCCAGCGCCTCGGTCACGACGAAGTACGCGATGGACTCGATCGTCAGGGACGGTCTGGTCTGTACGTCGACCCGCAGCCGGACCGGAACCGGCGAACGCGCCGCGACCGAGGACAGCGCCGCGTCCAGGCCGCGGTCGGTCAGCACCGGCGGATGCAGGCCGCGGGTCAGGTCCCGGATCTCGGCGATCGCCTGCATCGCCTCGGAGTGCGCGTCGTCGATCAGCGCCCGGACCGCCGGGTCCTTGTCCCCGAGCCGGTTCTTCGCCCGGCCGAGCGTCATCGCCAGCGAGACCAGCCGCTGCTGGGCGCCGTCGTGCAGGTCGCGCTCCATCCGGCGGCGCTCCGCCTCGACCGAGTCCACCACCTGCTGCCGGCTCTGCACCAGCTGGTGGACACGCTCGGCCAGGACCCCGGTCTCCGACGGCCCGAGCAGCTCCTTCACCAGCCAGCCGTCGAACCACGAGGCGGCCCGGATCATCATCGGCGACACGAACAGCAGGAACAGCGCGGCGAGCACCGACACCACCGAGGCCCGCATCGTCGAGTCGATGACGAACGGCCCGAGCTGGGCCTGACCCGCGGCGAAGTGCGAGTAGTACGCCGGCAGCGCGACCAGCACCGGCGGCACCGACCAGGCCAGCGGAATCAGGAACAGCCACGCGATCGCCGCCCAGAACAGGATGACGTAGTAGATGAATTGGCGCCACAGACCAGGGTCCTTGACCGCCAGGACGGCATCCTCGACCGCGGACCCGGTGCGTGGCGGCGGCACCAGCGCGGGCACGTCCTGCCCGCGGGTCACCCGCGCCCGCGCCCGCTCCCAGCCGGCGATGCCGTAGACCCAGCGGTTCGCCCACCGGCAGAGCGGGATGCCGAACGGCGCCAGCAGGAAGCCCACCAACGCCACCGCGGTCGCAGCCAGCACGAGCAGACCGGAGGTCACTACGACCAGCGCGTCACCCAGTAGGTGGATGGTTGCCAACCACAAGTAGGGCGACCGCCAAAGCCCCCACGGCGTCCGGGGAACCGGACTCGCCGCAGCCGTCATCCGGATCACCTCCCCGTGTCAGCGCTTGCTCGCGGTGACAACTTACGTGGTCGGGTCCGCGGAGCGGCATGAGGACAGCCCACGAAACCGGCCGGGGGTTATCCCCACCCCGCTTCGTGGGCTGGCCGGACTGTGCCGGAAGGCGTTCCCCGGAAGGCTTGATGGCATGACGACGACAATGATCGGCAGCACGCTCCCCGGGGAGATCGGGCGAGTCATGGACGGGAAGCTCGGTGACGCGATCGACGACCGCGTGGCCGAGGCGCTGGAGGACTACATCGCCGACGGCCGGCTGGACGGCCGGATCCGGCCGCGCCGGTCGCCGGCCGGCCTGGCCACGATGGTCGCGGCCGGGGTCGCGGCGGTGCTGCTGCCGTGGTGCCTGATCCTCGCGGCCACGCTGCCGAGCAGCTACCAGGCCGGCCACTGGAAGCTGACCTGGATCGGCCTCGACTGCGGCACCGCGATCGCCGCCGGCCTCACGGCGTACCTGCTGCACAAGCGCAACAGGCACGCCGCCCTGACCGCGATGGCCGCCGGCACGCTGCTGATCGCCGACGCCTGGTTCGACGTCAGCACCGCGGCGGCCGGCTTCGATCGCACGTTGTCGCTGACCGAGGCGCTGCTCCTCGAGCTACCGCTCGCGGTGTGCGCGTTCCTCCTCGCGACCCGCGAGCTCAAGCGCTGATCAGTTCCAGCACGGGCCCCTCGTGCAACGCTCGGTAGACCTTGTCCCGGAGGACATTCGCCTCCGCGTCGGTGAGGGTCCGGTCCACCGGTCGCAGGACCAGCCTGACCAGGAGGTTCCGTTGACCAGGGGTCATCCGGAGGCGCGTCCGGGCACTCGTCGGCAAGTCGTCGTACGACGTTTCGCCCAGCACCTCCAGCGACTCCGCGGCGTCCGCGTCCGGGCCCAGCGCGGCCCGGACCTTGTCGCCGAGCACCTCGTCCGACACGTCCGCCGACGCGTCCACCACGACCGACAGGTCACGGCGTACCGGCGGCATCGAGGAGACCGGCTTGTACGGCGTCAGGTCCAGCATCTGCTCCGCCACCCGTGGATCGGTGGACCGGAGCAGCCGGATGTCGCGGATCCCCTTGCGCAGCATCATCAGCCGGTCGAGCCCCGGGCCCATCGCCAGCCCGGTCCAGCTCTCGTCCAGCCCGGCCAGGCGCAGTACGCGCGGCGCCGCGACCCCGCACTCGCCGATCTCGATCCACTGGTCGTCCAGCAGGACGTCGATCTGCCGGCCGTGAATCGTGTACGGGTGGACCGCCGGCACGGTGCGGTAGGTCTGCCCGGGCAGGACGGTGTCCACCAGGCGGGCGATCATCTCCTCCAGCTCGGGCTCGCCGAGCGTGACGTTCCGGCTGACCCGCCACAGGTCGAGCTGGTGCGGCGTCCCGGTGTGCTGCCAGTCGACCGAGTCCCGGCGGTAGCAGATGCCCGCACAGATCATCAGTACGTCGGACGCCTCCGACCCGGCCAGCTCGCGAAGCGCCGGCGGGATCATCGCCGACGTGTGACTCCGCAGTACCTCGGTCTCCGAGACGTAGCGCGTGTAGCGGGCTTCCCGGGTGACGGCATCGGTCGCGTAGCCGAGGTTGTCGTAGTTGTCCGCCAGCGGTACGACCGGATGGTCGCGGCGGGTCCAGATCTCGGTGTACGGCCAGGCCGCGCCGAGCGCGGTGCGGATCGCGTCGACGACGAGCTGGACGGCGTGCGGCCCTTGGGCCGGATCGCTGAGGTCGCGGAGCGCGAGGGCAGCGTGCAGTTCTTCGACGGTGAGGACAGACATGAGTGCTTCTCCAAAGGTGACGGTCTCGACGGGGGTCCACCCCGGTCGGCCGCGGTCACCTCAGGAGAGAGCGCAGCAGCAGCTCACCCCGTCGGCACCGTCGTGCCGGCCGGGGCGCAGAAATCGCCGCCCGTACTGCGTCATGCCGTCAACTGTACCTTCCCGCTCCACCAACCCGCCCGTCCTTTCCGCACGGAAGGCACTCCCGCCGTCGGAGGCAGGGTGCGACGATGGGCCGCATGCGCTGGATCGACACTCTGGAGAGCGCGGCCGCCGGGAAACTGCCCGAGGCCGTGCACCGCTACTTCCGGCAGGGGTCCTCCGCCGGCGTCAGCGTCGGCGAGGCCGCCGCGGCCTGGTCGGCGTACCGCTTCCGGCCCCGCGTGCTGAACGACGTCTCCACCGTCGACGTCAGTACGACGGTGCTCGGCACTCCGGTCGACGCGCCGGTCCTGGTGGCGCCGTCGACGATGCAGCGGATGGCCGACCCGGACGGCGAGCTGGCGATGGCGCGCGGCGTCAGCGCGGCCGGGTCGGTCCTCGGTGTCTCCAGCAACGCGGGCTCGACGTTCGCCGACATCGGTGCCACCGGTGTGCCCTGGTGGCTGCAGATCTACATCGTCCGGAACCGCGACATCACCCGCCGGATGCTCGACGCCGCCGTCGCGGGTGGGGCGCGGGCCGTCGTACTGACCGTCGACACCCCGGTCGTCGGCCGCAAGGAGGACGAGGGCGAGACCGTCTGGGACCTCGTGCAACCCGGCCAGCTGCTCGCCAACCTGCCGTCCGGCGAATGGTCCGCCGACGACCTCGCGAAGGCCGACGACCTGAACCCGGACGCCATCGGCTGGCTCGCCGAACGGACCGGCCTGCCGGTGGTGGTCAAGGGCGTACTGCGCGGCGACGACGCCAAGCGCTGCGCGGACGCGGGCGCCGCCGGCATCATCGTGTCGAACCACGGCGGCCGTCAGCTCGACGGTTCGGTCCCGACCGCGCAGGCGCTGCCCGAGGTCGCCGAAGCCGTTGCCGGCAGCAACGTCGAGGTGTACGTCGACGGCGGCGTCCGGCGCGGTGAACACGTCCTCACCGCCCTCGCCCTCGGCGCCCGAGCCGTCTTCGTGGGCCGCCCCGCCCTCTGGGCCCTGACGGTCGACTCGGCCCCCGGCGTCACCCGCCTCCTCACCGACCTGGCCGACGAACTCACCCACACCCTCCGCC
>NZ_DASRVN010000225.1:0-12683 GCF_035655035.1 Kribbella sp.
ACCGCGTCGACGTGGCCGCGGCCCTTGGCCCGCTCCTCGCGTTCGCGGCGGAGGTAGAACAGGGAGTAGTCGACGCCGACCGCCATCCCGATCAGCAGGATCACGCTGTTCACCGCGTCGACCGCGGGCACCAGCTGCGAAGCCGCGGCCGAGAGGCCGATCGCCGCGGCGACAGCGGACAGCGCGAGCAGCACCGGCACCGACGCGGCGATCAGCGCACCGAACGCGAGTAACAGGATCGCCAGCGTCACCGGCAGGCTGAACATCTCCGCCCGCTTGAAGTCCTTGCCCAGCGTCTCGTTGAGCGCCTTGCCGATCGAGAGGCCACCGACCTCCTCGATCCGCAGGTCCGGGTACTGCTGCTGAACCTTCGCGGTCGTGTCGAGCAGCGGCTGCACCCGGTTGTCGTCGGTACCGTCCTTCAGCGTCACCCGGACGATCACCGCGTCACCCTTCGGCGACGGCATCGGCTGGGCGACCTGCGCGACCCCACCGAGGGCGCGCAACTGCTGGGTCACCGTGCCGGCGGCGTTGCGGGCGGCGGCCTGGTCGAGCTGTCCGGACGACGCCGTGATCAGCACGCTCTCCACGTCCGGGTCGTCGAAGTTGCCGGACTTGACGATGTTGTCCGCCCGGGTGACCTCGCCGATGTACCCCTGGTCGGTCGACTTGTTGGTCCCGGTCACGGAGCCGAGTGCGAAACAGGCGATCACGACGGCAAGCCACATCGCGATCGCCCGCCACGGATGGGTGGCGCTCCAGCGCGCCGCCCGGACCGTGAGCTGTCCCCTGGCCATACGTTCCCTGCCCCTCTGCGCCCCCACCGGCGCCCCACCCAGCGCACCTGGCGCGGCGCTGGCTACGGGACAAAAGCCTCGCTGCCGGGGACCACCGCAGGCCATGCAGGAAGCCCCCGAGTCACCCCTGGGGCAAACCCCACCCACCCCTTTTCCGTACGCCGTACGTCCCTAGGGGTACAGGAAAGGGCAAGATCTGAGAGCGGCGGGAGCCCCCTTTTCCGTACGGCGTACGCACCTAGGGGTACAGGAAAGGGAAAGATCTGAGAGCGGCGGGAGCACCCTTTTCCGTACGGCGTACGCACCCGGTGATCGGATGTCCGGCGAGGGGCTCAGAAGTCCTCGAAGTCGAGGGAGGCGGCGGCCGAGACGCCCTCCAGGTACCCCTCGGCGCGCTCCGCCTTGGGGTAGCGGTGGACGAGATCCCAGAAGTGCGCGTTGTGGGCCGGCTCGATCAGATGAGCCAGTTCGTGGACCATGACGTAGTCCACGACCCAGCCCGGCATCGACTGCAACCGGGTACTCAAACGGATCGACCGGTCCGCCGGAGTACACGATCCCCATCGTCTGTTTTGGTTCGAAACCCACCTCACCGACGCAGGTTCGGGCACTTCGGGGAGGTGGCGACACGCGAGTTCGTGTGCTCTGGCCAACAATTTTTCGTCCGAAACGCGCGATCTGCTGCGCTGTTTCTCGAGCCGCGCCAGCATGGTCTCGACCCAGCGCGCCTCCTCGGCGGCGGACAGCCGGTCGGGCATCAGCACGACCACCCGCTCGCCGTCCCGGTAGGCGCTGACCGTGCGCTTGCGGCGCTTGCTGCGGCGGATGTCCACGTACGACGGGATCGGGCGCGGTGGGGAGTCGGCCATGGCTCAAAAATGTACCCCCCGAATCCGGCAACTTTCTTCGGTGCACACCCTGTGGATCAGCGTTTCCGCAGGTCAGACCCCTGATCTTGATCCTGCTGATCCCGGTTGTTCACACCGTGTTCCCCCGCCCGTCCACAGCACCCGGCGGCGCGTCCCACAGGTTGCGCACAGAGTTATCCACAGGCGTGGACAACCTGGGCTTGCCTCCGCGGCCGGGGCCTCCTAGCGTCGTCTGCAACAGGCTCCCGGACCGCTTCCGGGACTGCTCGGAGGGGAAGCCGAGCGGTTCCGGAGGCGGACCACCGGGAGCCTGTTCCGCGTCGGCGAAAGTTTCGGTAAGGGCTTTCCTCGGGGGATTCCGGCGGCACGCGGGCCACCAGGTGCGCTTGAGCCTGCGCCAGGAGGCCGTAGGGTGAATCCCGACTGGGCCGAACGGCCTACGGCAGGAACGGTCTGCCGTTAGCATCCAACGACTGCCCGGGGCGAGGCCCCGGGCTGGAATTAAGCAAGGAGAGGGCCCTCATGGCAGAGACCTGGAGCGGCGAGTTCTACTGCGTCAAGTGCAAGGCCAAGCGCACCGCCGACGGCGAGGTCAAGGTCAACGACAAGGGCACGCGCATGGCGAAGGCCAAGTGCCCCGAGTGCGGTACGAACCTGAACCGGATCCTCGGCAAGGCCTGACGCACCACGTCGTAGGGGCGGTGCCGGACCTGCAACACGGGTCCGGCACCGCCCCTGGTTCGTCCCGGCTTGGGCGACCGGACACAATGGACGAGTGTCGGACCTTCCTCGCAAGGCGCTGAGCCGGACCGCGAAACTCGCCAGCCTGCCGCTCGGTGCCGCCGGGCGGGCGACGGTCGGCCTGGGCAAGCGCATCGGCGGTGCTCCCGCCGAGGCCGTGCTGGCCGAGTTCCAGCGCCGGACGGCCGACCAGCTGTTCGCCGTGCTGGGCGAGCTCAAGGGCGGCGCGATGAAGTTCGGGCAGATGCTCAGCCTGATGGAGTCCGCGATGCCGGAGGAGCTCGCGGCGCCGTACCGGGCCACCCTGACCAAGCTGCAGGACTCCGCCCCGCCGATGCCGGCCGCGACCGTGGACACGATCCTGTCCCGGGAGCTCGGCAAGCGCTGGCGGGACCGGTTCGACGAGTTCGACGAAGTACCCGCGGCGGCCGCGTCGATCGGCCAGGTGCACCGCGGACGGCTCAAGGACGGCCGCGAGGTCGCGGTCAAACTGCAGTACCCGGGCGCCGCCGAGGCGCTCCGTGCGGACCTCCGCCAGCTCGGCCGGTTCGGCCGCACGATCGGCAGCCTGATCCCCGGCCTGGACGTGAAACCGCTGATCGCGGAGCTCCAGGAGCGGATCGGCGAGGAGCTCGACTACGACCGCGAGGCGCAGGCGCAGCAGCAGTACGCCGACGCGTTCAAGGACCACCCCGAGTTCGTGGTCCCGCGGGTCGTGAAGCACTCCCCCAGCGTGATCGTTTCGGAGTGGATCGAGGGCCGCCCGCTGTCGTCGTACATCAGCGACGGCACGAAGCAGGAGCGGGACGCGATCGGGCTGAAGTACGTCCGGTTCATGTTCAGCGGGCCGAAGTACGCCGGTCTGCTGCACTCCGACCCGCACCCGGGAAACTTCCGGGTGCTCGCGGACGGCCGGCTCGGCGTCGTCGACTTCGGCCTCTGCGCGCGGCTCCCGGACGGGCTGCCGCCGGCGATCGGGCGGCTGCTGCGGATCTCGCTGAACGGCGACGGCGTCGCGGTCCGGGACGGGCTGAAGGCCGAGGGCTTCATCAAGCCGCGGATGGACATCGATCCCGAGCAGCTGATGGACTACCTGGCGCCGTTCGCGGAGCCTGCCCGGGAGCCGACGTTCCAGTTCAGCCGGGCCTGGATGCGCGCGCAGGCGAACCGGACCGGTGACTTCCGGTCGCCCAACGCGTCGCTCGCTCTCCGGCTCAACCTGCCTCCGTCGTACCTGCTGATCCACCGGGTCTGGATCGGCGGCATCGCCGTACTGTCGCAGCTCGAGGCCGAGGCCCCGTTCCGCACCGTGCTGGAGGAGCTCCTGCCCGGCTTCACCGACGGCTGAGGGCCGGGACCGCCCGCAGCGTGACGGCGAGCAGGACCGCGACGGCTGCGAGGGCCACGGCGGTGATCCCCGCGGCGAGGTGGAAGCCGTTGGTGAAGGCGTCACGCGCCGCGTTCAGGACGTCGCCCGATGCACCCTGGGTGACCGCCTCACCCAGCGAGTTGCCGCCGCGACCGTCCATGTGGCCGCGGTACACCGCGGTGACGACGCTGCCGAGGACCGCGATGCCCAGCGCGTACCCGAACTCGTTGCTCGTCTGAGTCAGCCCACCGGCCATTCCGGCCTTCTCCGGCGGCACCGAGCCGATCACCAGGTTCGTGCCCAGGATGACCAGCGCGCCCGGTCCGAACGCCTCCACCGCGAACGCGATCACCAGTACGGTCGTCGACGTCGCCAGGCTCACGACGATCATCCCGGCGACCGTGAACGCGATCCCGATCGGGATCAGAACGCCCGGGCGGATCCGCTGCGCCAGTCGGGGCGCCAGCTGGAAGCCGATCGTCGACGTCACCATGCCCGGAACCAGCGCGAGACCGGCGCCCAGCGGGGTCATGCCCTTCACCAGCTGGAAGTACTGCGCGACGAACACCATCACGCCTCCGGACAGCATCGAGTACGTCAGCATGCTGCCGAGCACCACGCTGAACGTGCGCCGCGTGAACAGCCGTACGTCGACCAGCGGATCCTCCAGCCGCAGCTGCCGCCGTACGAAGATCCAGCCGAAGGCCGCACCGACCACCAGCGCGCCGACGCCCTGCAGGTCGGCACCGTGCGCCGCCAGGTGCTTCAGGCCGTGGATGGCCGGCAGGATCGCCAGCAGCGACAGCAGGACGCTCGGTACGTCGATCCGCCCGGCGTTCTCGTTGCGGTACTCCGGCAGCAGCACCGGGCCGACCGCCAGCAGTACGACCATCGCCGGTACGCCGATCAGGAACGCCGAGCCCCACCAGAAGTGGTTCAGCAGTACGCCGCCGACGATCGGGCCGACGATGGCGCCGATCGTGAAGCAGCCGCCCCAGACGCCGAGCGCGGTCGCCCGCTGCCGCTCGTCCGGGAACAGCGTGGAGATCAGCGACAGCGTGCACGGCGCGATCGCGGCACCGGCGATCCCGAGGACCGCGCGGGCGCCGATCAGCATGCCCGGGTTCACGGAGTACGCCGCCACGACCGAGGCGACCCCGAACACGGCCGCGGCGACCAGCAGCAGCCGGCGCCGCCCGAGCCGGTCGCCGAGGTTGCCCATCGTGATCATCAGGCCGGCCACCATGAACCCGTACACGTCGAGGATCCACAGCTGCTGGCTGCCCGTCGCGCCGAGCGCTTCGGTGACCGCGGGGATCGCCAGCAGCATCACGAACAGGTCCAGCGACACGAGCAGGGTGGCGAGGCACAGCACGCTCAACGCGATCCACTGCCGCCTGGTCGCCACCGCGTCCGCCTCGAGGGTGAGGGTCATGATCCGGTCCTTTCGGAGAAGTTCCTTCACCTACGGCGTCGATCGGGGCGGGCCGGCATCGACATACCTTCGAGAGGAACTTCTTCCAGGAGTGGAGACCGTGATGACGACGTTCGGAGACCTCCCCGAGGTCGTGTCCGCCGGCGAGTGGCTCGCCGCCCGCCGGGAGCTGCTGCGGCTGGAGAAGGAGGTGACCCGTGCCCAGGACCGGCTGAACGCGGAGCGGCGGCGGTTGCCGATGGTGCGGATCACGAAGCCGTACAGGTTCGACGGCCCGGACGGGCCGGTCGGGCTGCTGGACCTGTTCGACGGCCGGGACCAGCTGGTGATCCACCACTTCATGTTCGCCCCCGACTGGGACGAGGCGTGCTCGAGCTGCTCGTCGGCCGCCGACGAGATCGGCAACCTGCGGCAGCTGCACGTCCGGAACACGTCGCTGGTGGCGGTGTCGCGGGCGCCGTACCCGAAGCTGGCCGCATTCCGGGAGCGGATGGGCTGGACGTTCCCGTGGTACTCGTCGTACCCGGGCGACTTCAACTACGACTTCCACGCCACGCTCGACGACCGGGTCGCGCCGGTACTGCTGCACTTCCGGACGCAGGAGGAGCTGGCGACCTCGAAGGGTACGCCGTGGACGGACGGGCCCTGGACCGCGGACCTGAACGGTGCGGAGATGCCAGGGATCAGCGCGTTCCTGCGGGTCGGTGAGGAGGTTTTCCACACGTACTCGACATTCGGCCGCGGGATCGAGGACTTCCACAACGGCTACCGGTACCTCGATCTGACCGCGCTCGGGCGTCAAGAGGCGTGGGAGGAGCCGGCCGGGCGGGCGGAACCGCTCGGGCTGCAGGTCGGCGGGCCGGCGATGAGGGCCCCGGACCAGTACTGATCACCAGTAGACGGAGTCGAGCTTTCCTTCGATGTTGCGGACGTTCTCACGGGCGCAGCGGTCGCAGTACAGCAGCTTGCGCCCGTCCTCGAACGAGGTCACCCAGGTCAACGGCGCCTCCTCCGACTCCGCCCGCAGACCACACAACGCACAGGTAGCACTTGCCATGCCACTAGTCTGCACCGTGTGCGATGGACAGTTCACGGCGAGGGCGAGGTCTGGGGGAACCAGTGGCTGAGCGTGCGGCGGTTGGATGTCCAGCAGCCTGACGGCAAGCGGTTCGACTACCACGCGGTGCGGCTGAAGGACATCGCCGCGGCGGTCGTCACGCGGGACGAGCACGTGCTGCTGATGTGGCGGCACCGGTTTCTGACCGATACGTGGGCGTGGGAGATCCCGATGGGGATCATCGAGGCCGGGGAGGATCCGGAGACCGCGGCCGGGCGGGAGTTGCTGGAAGAGACCGGGTACCGCGCCGACGGGTTGACCGAACTGATCCGGTCGGAGCCGGCTGCCGGGATCATGGACTCGCGGCACTTCGTGTTCCGGGCGACGAGTGCGACGTACGTCGGTGAGCCGACCGAGCGGAACGAGTCGGATCGGATCGAGTGGGTCCCGGTCGCCGACCTGCCCGGCATGATCGCCCGGCACGAGATCGTCAGCGGAATCACGCTGATCGGGCTGCTCCGGATACTGCTCGACAGCTGACAGGCGGAACAGCTGAGGGGCGGCACCCCCTTTGGGTGCCGCCCCTCAGTGCTGGTCAGGCGGTGTTGCTAGGTGGATCAGACGAGGCGGGCAAGCGCGAGGCGCGCGCGTGCGCTGGCCCTCTCCGCTCGCCGGCCGGCCCGCTCGGCCTGCTTCTGCGCGCGCTCGATCTGCTGAGCGAGGCGGAAGCGCCGGTTCTGCTCTGCGTCCTTCAGCGAAGAACGACAATGAGCACGGGCGAGATCTTCATGAAGTAAATGCATTTCGGTGCTCCTGGTGAAAGTCTGGGTTGTCATCGTTCGGACTCGTTTTCTCAAGGGTTGTCGTCGTCAGGCAGCGGTAACGGTGTCGCTCTTGCGGGGACGCCCACGGGGCCGCTTGCGCGGAACCACCACTCCCTGGACGAACAGCTCGCCACCCCACACTCCCCACGGCTCGGAACGCTCGAGCGCTCCGGCCAGGCACTCGGCCTTCAGCGGGCAGGTCGTGCAGAGCGACTTCGCGTACTCGACGTCCGCCGGCGATTCGGCGAAGAAGAGTTCTGGCGCGTAGGACCGACAGGGCAGGTCCTGCGACGTTGCCACCTCGGTGAAGACATCGAGGAAGCTCACGCTCATTCCGGTCACCTCCCAGTGACTGTTGTTGCTGATCTCTTGTCGTCCTCGACGATTACCGGTTGGTAATCGCCAAATCTGTGTTGACAAACAAAAGGGCCGCGGGACCCTTTGGTGGGTTCCGCGGCCTGGAGGTGCCGGCTCTGACGCTTGTCAGACCGGTGGACTCCATGCTCGAGAACCCGAACCGCCGTACTTCACATCGCCGACAGCTCCGCCCTTGATCTGGACGGCGCCGGAAGCCATGAGCACAACGGTCGCGACGTGCAGGCGCGGCGAGGCACCCGGGATCTGGGCGCACGGCAGCGCGGCAGCGTCGCTGAACGGCTTCTTGACCGTGTTGGTAATCATTTCCAGGGCACCTCCTCTCGTTGTGGCGAAGCGGGCGGTTGGCTCGATCGCTATGGTGGTTTGAAGTTTTCGGCCAGGCTTCGACCGCAGAAAGAACAGTACGCTGTCCGCGTCGGGGCCCGCAAACTATTTAACGCCAGTTTCCGAAGTTGGCCGGAAGTTGCCGCGACCGCGGCCGGATCTGGCTGCTGCGACAGGTTCGCATCACCTCCCGGATACCTTCCGGCACGCTCCGGGATCGTTGCCTCTGTCACCTAACTGCCACGTCTGCCAGCAGCAGAACACGGCCTGTCCTCCAGGATGCGCCGGGTCCGGCGTGCCCGCAACAGCTTTCTCAGCGGGTGCAGAGATTCAGGATGTGCTCGCCGTACTTGGTCAGCTTGGCGTGTCCGATGCCCGGGATCTGCCGGAGCGCCTGGGCGTCGGCCGGGCGGGTCTCGGCGATCGCGGTCAGCGTGGCGTCGGTGAGGATCACGAACGCCGGCATCTTCTCGGACTCGGCCTGCTCGGTGCGCCACTCCATCAGCGCGTCGTACAGCTTCTGGTCGATCGTGGACGGGCACGTCTCGCAGCGGCCGAGCTTGCGGGCGCCGGGATCGAGCAGGCCCTTGCCACACACCCTGCACTTCGGGATCGGCCGGTCGGAGCGCTCCGACCGGGCCGGGCGCTCCCAGCCGACGGACGTCGGCGGGGTCCACTCGGACCGCGCCGTACGGACGCCGATCGGGTCCAGGAACCGCGTCGGGCCCCGGGTCCCGCGGCCGCCCGGTGAGCGGGACGTCGACCAGCTGACGTACAGCCGCTGCTTCGCACGCGTCACGCCCACGTAGAACAGCCGCCGCTCCTCCTCCACCTGGGACGGCGTCTGGGCGTAGCTGATCGGCAGCGTCCCCTCGTGCGCCCCGACGATGAAGACGCACTCCCACTCCAGGCCCTTCGCCGCGTGCAGCGTGGCCAGCGTGACGCCCTCCGCCAGCGGCGCGTGCTGGATCGTCGCCCGCCGGTCCAGCTCCTCCATGAGTTCGGGCAGCCGGGCCGATGGGTGCTCCGCGGCGAAGTCCGACGTCATCGTGACCAGCGCGCTCAGCGACTCCCAGCGGTCCCGCACCGCACCGGTCCCGGTCGGCGGCTCGGACGTCCACCCGGCTCCCGCGAGTACGCCGGTCACCGTCGACAGCAGGTCGTCCCCCACCTCGCCGGCCTTCACCTGGCCCCGCAGCAGCACGGCGGCCTGCCGGATCTCGGCGCGCTCGAAGAACCGCTCCGCGCCCTTCAGTACGGTCGGGATCTTCCGCTCGGCCAGCGCCTGCTCGAAGTTCTCCGACTGCGCGTTGGTCCGGAACAGTACGGCGATGTCCCGCAGCGCGACGCCCTCGTCCTGCAGCCGGGCCACGGCCCGCGCGACCGCGTCCGCCTCCGCGACCTCGTCGGAGTACTCCCGGTAGACCGGGACCGGCCCGGCCTCCTTCTGTGAGCGCAGCGTGACCCGCCCCGGCAGGCCGGTCGGGCCGGCCGCGTCGAGGATCTTGTTCGCCACGTCGACGATCTGTGGGGTCGAGCGGTAGTCCCGGACGAGCTTGATCAGCGTCGCCGACGGGTGCCGGGACGCGAACCGGACCAGGTTCTCCGGCTCGGCGCCGGCCCAGGAGTAGATGGTCTGCGCCGGGTCGCCGACCACGCAGACGTCCTCGCGGCCGCCCAGCCACAGGTCGAGCAGGCTCTGCTGCAGCGGCGAGACGTCCTGGTACTCGTCCACGACGAACGTCCGGTACTGACGGCGGATCTCCGCCGCCACCCGCTCGTCCTCGGCGAGCAGCGCGACCGCACAGAGCAGGACGTCCTCCAGATCGATCCGCCCGCGCTCCATCTTGACGTCCTCGTACGCCGCGAACACCCGGGCGATCGTCGGCGGGTCGAAGGCCGCCAGCGTCCGTCCCGACTTCGGCGCGACCTTGGCGTAGTCGTCCGGGCGGACGTTGCTCACCTTGGCCCACTCGACCTCGCCGGCGAGGTCGCGCAGCGCGGGGGTGTCGACGCGGATCCGGCAGCGCGAGGCGGCTTCGGTCAGCAGCGGGAACTTCCGGTCCGCGATCGGCGGCAGCTCCCCGCCGTACACCTTGGGCCAGAAGAAGCGGGCCTGCCGGAGCGCGGCGGAGTGGAACGTGCGGGCCTGCACGCCCTGGACGCCGAGCTGGGCGAGCCGCCCGCGCATCTCCCCCGCCGCCCGCTGGGTGAACGTCACCGCGAGCACGCGGACCGGGTCGAACGTGCCGGTGCTCACGCCGTACGCGATCCGGTGGGTGATCGCCCGGGTCTTCCCGGTGCCCGCGCCCGCCATCACCACGACCGGCCCGTGCAGGGCGGTCGCGACCGCCCGCTGCTCCGGGTCGAGAGCCTCCAGAAGGCTCTCGGCGGAGGCGGGTCGTGTGAAGTCGCTCACGGACTGAGACATGCGGGAACAGCACCACCTGGACCATGGTTCGAATACGTCGAAGGCAACCCTAGACGGGTCGTCCGACAGAAACCTCAGAAGGAGTCCGCCGATGTCGGCTTTCACCATGTACTCGACCCCGTGGTGCGGCTACTGCCACCGCCTCAAGGGCCAGCTCAACCGGGCCGGCATCGAGTTCACCGAGGTCGACATCGAGCAGACCCCGGGCGCCGCGGAGATCGTCGAGAAGATCAACAACGGCAACCAGACGGTGCCGACGGTGGTCTTCCCGGACGGCACCGCGATGACCAACCCGTCGCTCGCCCAGGTCGCGGAGAAGCTCGCCGCGTAATTATGGCCTGAGGCCATAATTCCTGGGTTATGGACTTTACGGCCATGACCGTTATACCTTGCGATCAACCACGTCGCAGGGAGTCCGCCCATGTTCTCGCGCCGTCAATTCCGTCATGCGTTGATCACTTTCGCCGCCGCGCTCGGCCTGCTCGCCGCGGGTGGGCTGCGCGCCACGGCGGCCCCGCCGGGCGATGTTCCGCACCCGTTCCCTTCGGAGAACTGGCCGCTCGGCCCGGCGACGAAACCGTTCGCGCCGTCCACCGACGTCATCAAGGACCTCGGCTCTCCCGTCAGTTCGCTGACGATCATGGAGGGCGCCGTCGGCCACACGCCGGACGGTCGCGACGTCGTGTACGCCGTACCCGCCGGTGAGAACGCGCGGCTGAACGTCGTCGATCTGCATTCACGCCAGCTGCTGCGCACTGTCCCACTGCCGGGAGCTGCCGGCGGCTGGGCGATCGTTGTGGTGCCCAACGGGGACGTGTACCTCGGTACGTACGCCAACGCGCACCTCTACCGCTACAGCCCGGCCACTGGCGAGGTGACCGACCTGGGGCAGCCCATCGCGGGCCAGTCCCAGATCTACGGCCTCACGTCCGACCCGCAGGGCAACGTGTACGCCGGGACGTACCCCAACGCCCACGCGTTCAAGTACGACCCGACGACCGGACAGGTGACCGACTACGGCTCGCTGGATCCGGTGCAGCAGTACGCGCGGTCCACCGTGTACGACCCTGACCACAACAAGCTGTTCGTCGGAGTCTCCACTCCGAACGCCCGGCTGCTCCGGATCGACGTGGCCACCAAGGCCGTCGAGGACATCACTCCCCCGGGCACGACGGCCAAGGACTTCATCGACCTCGACTACGCGGACGGGAAGGTGTTCGCCAACGCCAGCAGCCGCCTGGTCGTGGTGGACGCGGTCACCGGTGAGCAGATCAAGTACACCGACGCCACCACGGGCCAGCAGGTGATGGACTACCCGATCGCCGCCCGTGGCGTGTCTGCGGCCGGACCAGGCGGCGTCTACTTCACGGACAACAAGCTGGCCCTCACGCACTATGACCTGGCCACCAACACGGTCGGCCCGGTGACACCGGCACGCACGATGACCCGTGGAGGGTCCATCGGGTACGGCTGGGTGACAGAGAACGGCGCACCCGTCCTTTACGGCCTGGCAGGGAACTACTCCGGAGGGACGTTCCGCTACAACCCAGCGGACGGAACGCTCGCGCAGTGGAGCTCCCCGTTCCAGTACGTGCCGTCTCCGCTCATGCACGAGCTGGCCGACCCCAGCACAGGCAAGGTGTTCGTCAACGTCTATCTGAACGGCTCTACCGCCATCTACGATCCGGCAACCGGTAAGTCCACGGTGACTACCCGCCAGGGACAGGTAGAGGGCTGGGCGTGGGACGGCCACGGCAAGATGTACGTCGGTATCTACCCGTACGGCAGGCTCTCGGTCTGGGACCCGACGCAACCGGACAGCCCCACCAACCCGAAGGAGCTGTTCAGCCTCGTCGACAGCGACCACCAGAACAGACCGGTCGCGGTGGTCCCGGACGGCAACCACGTGTACGTCGGCACCACCCCGGCGTACGGCGAGTACGGCGGCGCGCTGACCGTGTACGACGTACCGACCGGCAGCCACACGGTCTACCGGAACCTGGTAACCGACCAGACGATCGCGTCGATCGTGCCGGACGGGAACGACGTCTGGGCCGGCTCCAGCATCGAAGGCGGCCAAGGCACCGACCCGAAGGCCACCGAGGCCCACCTGGTCAAGGTGGATCCAGCCACGGGACAGGTACTCATTGACGTCGTACCGGTGCCAGGCGCGGCCAGCATCAACGAGCTGATCACGGGGCCCGACGGCAACGTGTGGGGTCTGGCTGACGGCATCGTGTTCGCTGTCGATCCGGCCACGGGCGCGGTGCAGCGGCTGCTTCCCGTGTTCAGCGGGGCGACCGGTTCACAGGACGGCGCGCTCTCTTGGCGCGACGGGTACCTGTACGGCGTGACAGGTGGGCGGCTGTTCGTTCTGGACATCCTGAGCGGGCAAGCGACGGTCCTGCGCGACCACGGCCTCAACCGGCTCACCCAGACACCGGACGGCACCTACTAC
>NZ_DASRVN010000226.1:0-7454 GCF_035655035.1 Kribbella sp.
GCCGCCGCGGTCGTCGCGGTGTCGCACGACGTACCGGACCTCCCCGGGTTGCTGATCGGCAAACTGTTCCGCGCCCTCAGCCACGCCGACATCGCGGTCACCCCCGCCGAGGACGGCTCGCTGGCCGCGATCGGCGTCAACCTCCCGATCGCGGACTGGGTCCTCGAACTCGCCCCGACCTTCGACACCCCCCTCGCCGAACTGGAAGCCGCCAAGCCCCGCCGCCACGCCGTCGCGATCGGCCCCGGCTGGCACCGTCTGCAGTCAAACGCTGACCTAGCGCGACTGGATCCCGGCCTCGAAGGCTGGGACGCCACAAGATCCCTCCTTCGACACCCCTGACCCGTCACCTTCTCCCCGCCAACTCGTTCACCAATCAGCAGGGCAACCGGGGAAGCCCAGCACCTCGCCGATGCCGTTCAGGGGCGGCGCCCGACGAACCAAACCCACACCGGGGATGCAGCACGGGCCTCGCCCGACAACGCAACACCACCCGAAGGCACCAGCGCCGGGGGACCGCCCACGCCCAAGGGCACACGCAAGACCACGGGGACGCAGTACAACGCAGGGACCAGAAAGGCGGCAGCGGCCGGGGGACCGCGCCCGCCCGACGAAGCACGCAGCACACGGGAACGCAGCACGACGAGCACGCCGAGATGCAACAAGCCGCGCGGCCGGGGGACCGCGCACCCTGGGCGACCTGCATCAAGGCCCGATCGCCGAGTACCACCAGCGGGGAAGCAGCACGACCCACAGGAGCAAGACAACGGGGACCTGAACGGCCGCAGCGGCCGGGGGCCGCACAGGCAGGCCCACGGGTGCATCCAGTACGACGGGGACGCAGTGCAACGCACGGAGAGCAGGGGCACGGGGAATCTCGAGGGGTAAGCGACCGGGGGACCGCGCACATCCGAGGGGCAAACAGCACGACGGGGACGCAGTACGACGAGAACGCCCGAGATGCAGCAAGTCGCGCGGCTGGGGGCCACGCACCCTGGGCAATCTGCATCAAGGACCAATCGCCGAGCACCACCAGCGGGGAAGCAGCACAACCTACGCGGAGCAAGGCAACGGGGACCTGGAGGGCCGCAGCGGCGGGGGACCGCGCACGCCCAAGGGTGGATGAGTACGACGGGGACGCAGGGCAACGCACGGAGCAGGGCACCGGGAAGGTAACGCGGCCGGGGGACCGCACACCCGAGGGGCGCACAGTACGACGGGCGCAGTACGACGAGAACGTCCGAGATGCAGCAAGTCGCGCGGCTGGGGGACCGCGCACTCTGTGCAACCTGCATCAGGGACCGATCGCCGAGTACCACCAGCGGGGGACACAACTCAGGGGAGCAGGGCAAGGGGGAGTAGGGCCCGCACGGTCAGGGGACCGTGCGGAGCCAACGGGCACGCTGTGCCGAGGGGATCACCCGAGGCGTATGCGGTCCGGCGAGCTGTACACGGCAACGCACACCAGGAGGCATGCACACGGGACGTCCCGGGATCACGGACGACGGGGATCACGGACGACGGCGAATCGTGGGCTACGGGGAATCGTGGACTACGGGGACCGTGGACGACGGGACGACGGGACGACGGGACGACGGGACGACGGGACTGCGGACTCGGGGGGAAGGAATAGCCGCGTTGTGGGACGAGGAAGACCTGTGGGCGTGGGGGAGTTGGTCCGCGGAGAACCTGGAGCCGTTGGGGGAATGCGGCAGGGGCAGGGGCAGGGTCGTGGGAGTTGCCGGGGGTGGCGGGAGGGTCTGCAGTTGTGGGGGAACGGCGTCGTAGGTACGGCGCGACGGGATGCAGGACTGGTGTGGGGGGTCCTGTTGTGGGGAGGTGGGCCGGCTAATACGAGCCGGCCCACAGGCTTCTGCGCCTGGTGATCCAGCTCCGTCAGGTTTGCGGGATGTACTGGAGGGCTCGGCTCGCTAGTGCTTGGACGCTGGTGTCAGTGTCCTTTGGCAACGCGTCGAGCGGGAACCATGCGAGATCGTCCGACTCATCGCTGACGACGTACTGCGTGTCCGCCGTCGCTGTGACCAGGAACTGGACGTCCAGGTGATACGCCCCCGCGCATCCACCGGCCCGGAGTAGATGGCGAGACAGTTGGACGGGCTGCTGCCCGACCGTTAGCCCAGTCAGCCCGGACTCCTCGGTTGCCTCGCGGAGAGCGGCGGCCGCCAGGGTGGTGTCGCCGGGTTCGCAGTGTCCGCCCAACTGGAGCCAACGGCCAACGGTCTTGTGGAGCGTCAGGAGCGTGTTCTGCCCCGCCGCATCAACCACCAGCGCACTAGCCGTCACATGCTCCGGCCGGCAACTCCGCCACATTCCGTCGGCATGCTCTGCCAAGTGCCGCAGATAATGCCGCCGCAAACCCGCCTGCTCCGCATCCGGCGCCTCCCACCCCTCAAGAACTCCAACCGCATCCGCATGAAGCATGCGACCAGTCTCCCCACCGACCCTCACCCCACCCCAACGGGGTGGTGCCCACCGGGTTCGCTCACCCGCCCGCGTCCCCGCGCCCAGTGAGTCCCGATCCAACCGGCCCTGCGAGTTCGCACTCCCATGCGCCCAGCGCGTCCCGATCCGACCGGCCGTGCGAGGTCCTACTTACATGCCCAGCGCGTCCGACCCCTCCACAGATCGAGGGGCTCCAACCGCCACCTGTTCGGGTGGGGTTGTAACCGCCGCCGTCCCGGCACTGTCCGAACGCCACCTGGCCCGGCGCCGCACCACCCGTCCCGGCGCGGTCTGAGCACCCCCCGTCTCCAGCAGGTGCCCGCCCCAGTCGTCTGGCGGGTTCCTGACCGCCACCTGCCGGGTGGGGTGGTAACCGCTCCCGTCCCGGCGCGGTCCGAACGCCACCAGTCTCCAGCAGCTCTCCACCCCAGTCGTCTGGGCGGGGTTCCCAACCGCCACCTGCCTCGCTGGTGTTGTACGTGGTGGGTCGAGCGTCGGGAGGGTGGGTGGCGCCCATCGGTGGGGATGGAGGCTGGGGGTTACTTGGGAGTGTCGCCGTTGTCTTCTTCGGGGTTGTCGAGGAAGTCGGTGATGTCGATGTTGGAGAGTTCGCCGGCGTGTTGGGCGAAGCCGATGGGGTCGTCGAGGTCGGAGGTGCTGGGCATCAGGTCGGGGTGGGACCAGAGGTTGTCGCGGCCGTCGGTGCCGCGGGCGTCGCGGACGGCGGCCCAGAGGTTGGCGGCGTCGCGGAGGCGGCGGGGGCGGAGCTGGAGGCCGACCAGGGTGGCGAACGTCTGCTCGGCGGGGCCTCCGGCGGCGCGGCGGCGGCGTACCGTCTCGGCGAGCTGGATCGCCGCCGGCATCCGGTCCTTGGTGGCTTCGCGGACGACGTCGTCGACCCAGCCTTCGACCAGCGCGAGGGTGGTCTCGAGCCGGACGAGGGCCGCCTTCTGCTGCTCGGAGTCCTCGGGCTCGAACAGACCGCCGGCGAGCGCCTCCTGCATGGCTTCCGGGTTCTGTGGGTCGATGTCGGCCATCGCGCGCTCGATCTTGCCGGTGTCGACCTCGATGCCGGCTGCGTAGTCGGCGACCGCGGCGAGCAGGTGCTGCCGCAACCACGGCACACCGGCGTACAGCCGCTGATGCGCGACCTCACGCAGCGCCAGGTACAGCCGGACGTCCTCGTCCGTCAGCCCGAGCCCCTCGGCGAACTTGGCGACGTTGTCCGGCAGCAGGATCGCCTGACCGGTCGGGCCGAGCGGCAGGCCGATGTCGGACGAGCTGACGACCTCGCCGGCGAGCTCACCGAGACCCTGGCCGACCTGGGCGCCGAACACCGATCCACCGAGCTGCCTGAGCATCCCGGCCATCGGGCCGGCGAACTGCTGCGCCTCGGCGGGCAGGGCGTTGCCCATCGCGCCGGCGACGTGTTCGGCGACCGGGTCGACGACCGTCTGCCAGACCGGGAGCGTGTTCTCGACCCACTCGGCGCGGCTCCACGCCTGCGACGTCGCGGAGACCTCGGGCAGCGTGGTCGCGTCGTTCAGCCAGTGCTCGGCGAGCCGGACCGCGTCGGCGACGCGGTCGCCGTCGGTGGCCGTCATCGACCGGTCCCCGGCGGCGGAGACGGTCTTGCGGGCAATGTCCTTGGCCAGGTCCCAGTTCACCGGCTTGCCGTCGGCCGAACCGCTCAGCAGCTGCTGGACCTGGGCGAAGATCGCGTTCAGGTCCGGGGTGCCGCCCGCGCCGGCCGCACCGGAGAACTGCTGGAACATGGCCTCGAACGGCGTTCCCTTGAACGGGTTGTCCGGGTTGTCCGGTTCGTCGCTCATCGATGGGCCTTCCTGTGCGGGTGGGGCGTACTACTCCAAACGTACTGGTTCGGCCCACCAGTTCCGCCCCGGGTGAACCCTGACTTCTCCTGTTCGCCGCAGGCAGAGTCGCCGAAGGCGGCCCCGTAACTAGGTGAGCAGGGCAACAGTTCCTCCCGGTGTACGCCGGACCACGCACCGCAGCGCCCGGGGAGGCCGACGCGGGAGCGGATGTCGGGGAAGTCGGGGCCAGGAGGGAGAATTGCGGTACGGGGGATGGAATGGTGGGGTGTGCAGGTCGGCGACCCGGTGGGAATGAGGAACGGATGAGCGACGCGATCAGACTGCTGGACATACGCGACGGCGCGTTGTCCAGCGACGAGGTGCTGGCCGCCGTCGCGGATCCGACGGCGGGCGGAACTGCGCTTTTCATCGGCACTGTGCGCAACCACGACCAGGACAAGCCGGTCGACAGGCTCAGCTACGAGGCGCATCCGGACGCGCTCGAGCACCTGCGGAAGGTGGCGCAGCGCGTCTGTGACGACCCTGCGGTGACCGCGCTGGCCGCCGTGCACCGGACCGGTGACCTGGTGATCGGCGACGCCGCCGTGATCGTCGCAGTGGCCGCATCGCATCGGGACGTCGCGTTCGCCGCCTGCCGGCAGCTGATCGACGACCTGAAGGCCGAGGTCCCGATTTGGAAACACCAGCGCTTCAGCGACGGTGGCAGCGAGTGGGTGGGAGCGCACTGACACGTACTCTGGGCGCATGAAGGTGGCCGGATGAAGGTTTTGGCGTGGCTGGCATTCCCGCTGGTCGCCACGGTGCTCGCGATGTGCTGGGCGGCCTGGCGCGGGTGGCGCAGCCGCGAGCCACGCCGGTCCGGGGGGCCGTTCGCCTCGGTGGACGAGTTCCGCCGCTTCAACGCCGCGCTGGCGGCACCTGGTCCGCGGGCCACTCCGGAACGTCGCCGGGGCCTGGGTCGTCGTAATCATCAGCCGGTCTCCGAGGACCGTGGCTCCGGCTCCACCAAGATCGCAGGGCAGGGTTCGTGACACGTCGTACCGCCACATTGGTCACCTCGATCGTCGTGCTTGTCGTCTCGCTGGGGCTGGTGACCGCCTTCCCGGTGCCGTTCGTGTCCTTCAGCCCGGGGCCGGTCAAGGACACCCTGGGGATGGCGAAGAACCAGCCGGTCATCGAGATCAGCGGTCACGAGACGTATTCGACGTCCGGCCAGCTGGACCTGACCACGGTGTCGGTCACCTCGCCGGACCGGCAGCTGACGCTTCCGCAGGCGATGCGGAACTGGCTGGACCCGCACCACGACCTGTTCCCGCGCGACATCATCTATCCGCCGAGCCAGAGCGCCGATCAGGTCGAGCAGCAGAACACCGCGGAGATGACCGGATCCCAGGACAGCGCGGTCGCGGCCGCGCTGCAGGCGGCGAACATCCCGTTCCACACCAAGGTGGCGACGGTGGCCGACAACACCCCGGCGCAGGGCAAGCTCAAGCCCGGCGACCTGGTGCTGGCCGTCGACGGTCACCCCGTGACGCAGATCCCGCAGGTCGGCGACCTGGTCCGCAAGCACAAGGTCGGCCAGAACGTCGTGTTCCTGATCCGCCGCGGCACCGCCGAGCAGACGGTCGAGCTGAAGACCGCCGCGACGCCCGATGACCCGACCCGGCCGATGGTCGGGATCACGATCGGCGTCGACTCGCAGGTCAAGGTGACGGTCAACCTTGGTCAGGACATCGGCGGCCCGAGCGCAGGCACCGCGTTCGCGCTGGCCATCTATGACAAGCTGACCCCGGGAGCGCTGCTGAACGGGAAGCACGTCGCCGGCACCGGGACGATCGACGCGCTCGGCCAGGTCGGTGCGATCGGCGGTATCCAGCAGAAGATCGCCGGTGCCAAGAACGACGGCGCCACGGTGTTCCTGGTCCCGGCACCGAACTGCGCGGCCGCACTGCACGCGAACGTCGGCGGCATCCGGCTGGTGAAGATCAGCACGCTGACCGGCGCGATCAGCGCGCTGAAGGCGGTCGCCAGCGGCAAGGGAGACGTCCCGTCGTGCAGCCAGTGAGCGACCTGAACGACTTGAACGACCTGAACGAACAGGCCAGCCGAAGGGAAGATCAGCCGGCATGGAATCCGTAGGCACGCTGCCTCCTGACGCGCTCAGTCGCGCGGTCGTCGAGATCGAGAAGCATGTGAGCAGCGCGGGCTGGGACCAGCCCGCGCAGCTGTTCGCACTGGTCCCCACCGGGGAACTGCTCCGCGCCGAGCCGCAACTTGCCGCCAAGCTCGGCGCCGAGGACGCCTCCCAGCCGCTGACCCCGGTCGCCCAGGGCGAGCTTCCCGGCGGCGTCGACGACGACAACCTGGCCGACACCCTCGGCCGGATCGAGTGGCCCGACGGTGTCGCCGGCTGCGCGCTGGCGATCGAGCGGATCGTGCTGCCGGCCGCGGCCGAGTCCGGGCTGTCCAGCGTCGAGTCGGACGCCGAGCTGGCCCGGCTGGCGGGCAGCGACCCGCGCCGGCACGAGGTCCGGATGGTCGCGGCGGTGCTCCGCGAGGGTGACCGGTTCGGCGCTGTCCGGTTGCGTGCCCACGACGAGGACAGCGCGGTGCTCACCGGCGTCGACTTGGTCCCCACACTGTGCGAAGTACTGTCATTGACATTCGAACCTTCGGTCGGCAGCCGGTCGGGCGCGGGTTCAGAGGTCGATGGTGACGACGAGGAGAGGCGACCATGAGCGACGGCGTCTACGACATGCCGGACGAGCCGCCTGCCCGGAGAACGCGACGACCGGGCGGTCGTCCTCGTGCCCTGCTGCCGACGATCGCCACGCTGATCGTGCTGCTGATCCTGTTCAGCGTCTTCACCGACGTCTGGACCCAGCGGCTCTGGTACCGGTCGATCGAATTCGGCACCGTGTTCAGCACGGTGCTCGGCACCCGGGTGCTGCTGTTCGTGGTGGTCGGCCTGCTGATGGCCGCGGCCGTCGTCGCGAACATCGTCGTCGCGTTCCGCACCCGTCCGCGGGTCGCGCTCGCACCGTCGCCGACCCCGGGCTTCGAACGGTACGGCGATCTGCTCCAGCAGCACGCGAAGGTCGCGGTCGGCGTGGTCGCCACGCTGATGCTGATCTTCGGCGGCTCGGCCGCGTCGGG
>NZ_DASRVN010000227.1:0-10574 GCF_035655035.1 Kribbella sp.
CAGCTGCGTGCGCTGTCGGCCAAGCAGAACTCCGGCAATCGGGACGAGCGGCGGGCCGCGGCGCGGGATCTCCTCGAGTTGGTGGACAGGCTGAACCTGCGATCCGGCACCGACGAGTCCCGGGCCTTGCGGGCGGCACTCCCGAAGGATCTCGACGAGGCAGCAAGCCGGGTCGGGCCGACCCGCAAGGAACGGCTGAACCAGTTCGCCGAGAACGGCATACCGTGGTTGCCGAGTGTGCAGCGCGGCCTGTGGCTCGGCGGTGTCGAGACCCTGCTGCCCGGCGCGGTGTCGGCCGCGACGCTGCTCGACGGGGGACGGGTCGGCCTGGCCACGGCGGTCATGGCCGGCGCGGTGATCGCCTGGCCGGTCCGGGCGGTGGTGGAGCGCTTCGTCCAGGCTGCCGACGAGAAGGCCAAGGACGCGCATTCCGCGTACCGGAGGGCGATGGAGGACACGAGGCGGTCCGGCGTCCGCGCGCGGAGCTTCGTCGACCCGATCGTCAGCGTGTACCGGCAGCAACTCTCCTCGCTGTACGAACTGGCCGGCCGAGCGCCGCGCCGGCCGGTGCCGCCGCGCGCGACGCTGGAACCGCCTGAGGTCGGTCAACCCCGGCTGATCGCGCCGTGGTGGACCTTCCCGCTGCGTAGCGCCGTACCGGTCGCCGCTCTCACCACACCGCTGGCGTTCGTGATCTCGCCGATCGCCGTCGGTGCCGCTGTCGGCCTGGCCACCGTGGTCGTCGGCGGCGTGCAGTACGGGTTCCAGCACCTGCGGACCCGGTACGACGGCGTACGTCATCAGCACGACAACCCGACGCGCAGCTACCGGATGCTGGTCAGTGACGCGCGCCGCGCCGCGGACATCGCCGAGCGGCAGACCACGCTGAACGGCGAGTTGTGGTCGCTGGGGTTGCCCGCCCTCACGCAGCGCCCGGATTGGAGCCTCGAGCAACCACCGGACCCGGTGGAACGGCGGGCCGTGCCCAACAGGCTCTGGTTCACCGGCCGCGAAGTGGTGGTCGGCGCACTGGCCTTCGTCCGGCGGCTGTCGGACGCGTACGTCCAGCAGCAGCTCGCTGTGACCTCCCCGCTGCTGCTCGCGTCCGGTCTCCAGTTCCTTGCCATCGGCACCGTTTACGGGTTGTCCGAGGCATCACTGGTCAGAGGCAACCGGGATGCCTATGACCGGCACATGCACAACTGGTACGAGCTCGCGCGCCGCAGCGTGCGCAAGGAGTTCGACGAACTCACCGACTCGGTGTTCACCCAGTTCGACTCGGTGAGCCGGTCGCTGCGGGGGTGGCGCGCCCTCGAAGGCATCCCGTCGTGGCCGCGGCCCGCCGCCACGGAGCCGGAGATCCCACCGCACAAGCCGTGGAGTCCGGTGCTGCATCCGACCCGGGACTCGGTGATCGGCCGGCGGTGGTACCTCTTGCGGAGTGCTGCCGTCGCGGCGACGGGTGTCGGTGTGGCCGCGCTCGCCATGCAGCGCTACCACCTCGAACCGTTGTGGTTCCGGTTGTCGCTGAGCGCGGCCGCGGTACAGCCGGTGTACTTCTACACCAAGTACCTGCGGAAGCGGATGGACAACGAAGGCCAGCTCGGCGATCAGGAACACCGGATCGAGGCCAGTTCCGCGCGCGAACTCGAGCACACCAAGGCCGCCACCGCCTACGTCCGGCACCACGTCGGACGGCTCGAGGACCTCGCCGGCGGGAAGTCGCCGCGGCAGCGGAACCTGCCCACGGGTACGCCGCTGGCCGACTTCATCAACCTCGCGTACCGCGACCTGGACGATCATCTCGCGGGCAATGTTCCGAACAGCTACGAGCAGTGCGCCGAGTTGCTGTCGCTCCTGGGGCCGTCGGGCGAAGGGCGCAGTACCGATCTGACCACCCTCGAGCGGCAGCGCCGCGAACTTGTCCACCAGGTACGGCGGGACGGCGACATCCGGCCGCTGGTCCGAAACCTGGTGACGATTTCCGCCACCCTGGACAGCTACGCGGACGCCCTGCACAAGCATGGGTTCGATCCGCACGTCCGGCTCAGTGGGCCGAACGGATTGCCGGCCTCCGACTCCGTGCTGCACCACGATCCGCTGAACGCCCGCGTGCTGGCCGCGCAGACGCTCGATCCGGATCGAGCCGTCGAGCAGGCCGCGCTGATCGTCGCCAAGGTCGAGCAGTTGACCGGCGGGCGGTACGGATCGCTGTCGGCTGCCGACGTCGAGCCGTTGGCACGGCCCGGGCATCCGCTCACCGAGATCGCCGTCGACCTGGTCGCCCAGCTCGAGCGGCGATCGTCTCGGGGCAACTCTGGCCTGAAGATTCTGCGGGCGCGCCGCGACTTCCGCCGCGCACTGACCACGGAGTACGCGAAGACGGCCCCTGCCCGGCTGACCTGGCAGGGCCGAAGCAGCCGGGCCTAAGCAGGCAGGGGTTCGCGGGACTCGTCGAGGTAGGCGGCGCCGCCGGCGAGCAGTTGCTGGGTGGCCGGCAGGACCCGGTCCAGAACGTCCTGGGCGCTCGCCTCGCCACTGTCCGCCTCGGTGCTCGCGAAGAGCTCGCAGGCATCCCAGAGGCTGTCGAACGCGTGGCCCCACGTCCACAGCTCGTAGGCGAACCCGTCGACGCCGGCCGACGGGTTCGCGGGAACCGCGCCGAGCCCGTAGTCCCCGTTCGGCTGTACGCCGGAACCGACGAGCAGCGAGCCGATCCGGCAGGCCCGCGCGAACTCCACCGCGTCCGCGGTCCCGGGCGTCACCTCGATCAGCAGATCGCGCTCGAGCAACTGGTCGATCGTCGCCGCGGGCCGCGTAATGCCACCCGCCTGCGCGACGGCTTCGATCGACGTCCTGGTCCAGGGGGCTTCACCGGACCGGCCGGGTACGCCGTGAGCGAGCGCCCAAACGGCCAGCTCGTCCCCGGCCCCGAGGGCGCACTGCCGCCACCCGATCCGGACGAGGTGTTCCCCGCCGGGATGATTGGCGCCGAGGTAGTGCCCGACCGGAAAGATCAGTGCGGTGCTCATGCGTTCACAACCCCCAGCCGGAAGCTGACATCGATGTACGCCGCGTTGACCAGCAGCAGCGGGTGCAGCGCGGAGAGGAACGTGGCGAGCAGCTTCTCCGGGTCGAGACCGTTCCCGGCGACGTCCGCCGCGCTCTGACAGGTTGCCCAGAGCGTGTCGTCCATCGCCGACCACTGCCACAGGTCGTAGACGGCGAAATCGACGTGCAGCACTGGCTGCCCGAGGAACCCGATCGCGAACCGTCCCGGCTCGGCCGCGGTGTTGCCCAGCCCGAGCATCAACGGCGCCACCCGATGGCCGCGCGCGAACTCGAGCGCCTCGCTGCCATCGGGTGGGATCGCGGCCAGCAGGCCGAGGTCCCGCAGTTCGTCAACCAGCTTCGCCGCGTCCGCGACGCCGGTGTGCCGAGCGAGCGCGACGATCGACTCACGCCGCCAGGCGAACTGCTCCTGCACCGCGGGGAGGGATCCGTGCGCGAGCGCCCAGACGGCGTACTGCCGCTCGGACAGCTCCACCACGTCGGCCCCACGCCGTACCTGGCCGGAATCGACGAGGTGACCGATCGGGAGCATCAACCGTTCGTCCGTCATGCCGACGACGCTCCGCCGTCCGTGCGTCCGGCGGCCGGGGCTGGCCGGATCAGGCAAGGAAATGGCCGCTAGTTGGGCCAGGACGGGTTGCGGCCGAGGTAGGCGACGATGCCGTCGAGTGCGTCGTCGCCGGACCAGGCGACGTCCGCCGCGAACGGGGCGCCTGGCGCGTGCCGGACGTCGCCGACGGGCACCACCTGCGCCACGGTCTGCGCGGCGGCGAGTGCCTCCGGGCTGAAGGACACCGTCGTACCGAGGGACTTCGCGACGTCCCAGCTGTGTACGACGTAGTCGATGAAGTGGAAGCTGATCGCCTGCGCGCCCGGGAAGGCGGCGTCCGGGCCGAACTCGGCCATCGGGAAGGTGCGCTCCACGACGCCGGGCTGCGCGAACGCGTCCAGCACGTGCTCGGCGGACTCGACGTACGCCTTCACCGGGTCGTCGCCGAGATCGCGGACCTTCCAGATCTCCGGGTCGTTCTCGCCGCGGGAGGCGGCCGCGAATCCGTAGTGCTGGGTGGCCATGTGGGCGAGCAGGCCGTAGAGCGTCCAGGCCCGGCAAGGCGTCGGCTTGGAGAGGTCGGCAGGGGTCGCCGTGCCGACCAGTTCGATGCTGGTCCGGACGGCTTCGGCGTCGAGCGCCACGTAATCAATAGTAGGCATGCGCTGATCATATGCTTCAGCTTATGATTGCGCCAGTGTTACCTTTTCGGGCATGGCAACCGAGCGCTCCGACCTGGCGGCGATGCTCGGCCCGCTCGTCCGGGACCTGATCGCGATCGAGCTGCCGATCCTGGCCGCGCACGAGGTCTCGATGTGGGGGTACGTCGTGCTGAACGCGCTGGCGGACACCCCGGTCCGGACCCAGGCCGCGCTCGCGGAGGCGATCGGCGCGGACAAGTCCCGGATCATCGGCACCCTCGACGAACTGCAGCAGGCCGGCCTGATCGAGCGCACCCCGGACCCGGACGACCGCCGCGTCCGGCTGCTGTCGATCACCGCGCAGGGCCGGGCGACGCATCGCGCCGTCCGCAAGGACATCCAGGCCGCCGAGCTCCAGGTACTCGACGGCCTCCCGGTGGCCGACCGGAAGACGTTCCTCCGGCTCCTGCAGCAGTTGCACGCCTCCCGCTGACGGTGGAGCTCGTTCACTCGCGCGGGTGATCCGGGCGTCGCTCCGCGTCGGAAGACTGGCGGCATGCGACGAGCGGTGGTGGTGTGGGCGGCGGCGTACGGCGCGCTGCGGATCTGGTACCTGACCGGGCATGCGCCGACGTGGAAGCTGCCCGGCGACGACCTGCTGATCCCCGGGTGGGTGTCCGTCGTCGCCTGTCTGGTGACGGCGCTCGCCGTGATCCGGATCCGCCCGCGGCTGCTGTGGGTCCTCGCCGCGGGCTGGCTCGCGGCGGCCGCTTTCATCCTGCTCGACCTGGTCGCCGCGGTATTCCCTGGCCTGGGCATCCCGTTCGACTTCCTCGGCATGCTCAGCCGCCTCGGCGCGGTCGCCGGCGCCGTACTGCTCGGCCTGCTCGCCCGCGCGCACCAGCCGACCGCGACGCCGTGGCCGCCGTGGGTCTCGATCGCGGGCGCGTGCTTTGCCTGCGCCGGATGCCTCACGCGGCTCGGGGCGCAGGCGGTCGTCGGCTTCGAGAAGACGCCGTACGGCAGCAGTCTGTCGTTGCTGCTCTTCGAAGGCGGGTTCGTGCTCGCCGGAACGTTGCTGCCGTTCCTGCTCGTCCATCGGCTCGGTCGGTGGTTCCCGCGCTGGCTGCTGTTGCTGCCCGGGTATGCGATCGGGTGCGGCATCACGGCGTACTTCGGGGTCGGGCTGATCCAGATGACCGCCAACGCGCTCCGGGGGCAGCCGGTGTACGGCGATGCCACGCTGGGGCTGCCGGACAGCTTCTTCTGGGTCGCGGTCCCGGCGTACCTGGTGTGGGGCGCCGGGCTGGTGGTGGCGACCCGCGGGTACCAATTCGCCACCCGGAAGGCAAACGATCCGGTATGTGATCTTCGCATCACTCAGCGTTGAACCGAGGAGAGCGTTCAATCGTTCGAACCAGGTGTACTGCGCCGTCCACCAGGCGGCGCTGTGCTGCCTGTGCAGAATGGCGGAGACGGGACTGGTCCACGGATGGTCGAGAGAGCAGGAGCGCCGATGGCCGACGACCGGGCGACGCTGCTGCGCGAGCTGCACGACGTGCACGCTCCCGCGCTGTGGCGGTTCGTCGTCCGGCTGACCGGCGACGACCGCCTGGCCGAGGACGTCGTCCAGGAGACCCTGCTGCGGGCGTGGCGGCGGCCGAACATCCTCGCCGAGGACGAGCCCGGCGCCCGCGCCTGGCTGTTCACGGTGGCCCGCAACCTGGTCATCGACGACCGCCGCAGCGCCCGGGTCAGCCGGGAGGTCGCCAGCGACGACCTCCCGGAGAACCCGAGCGCCGACCACGCGAACGCCGTACTCGATGCCTGGCTGGTGGCCGAGTCGCTGGCGCAGTTGTCGGAGGAGCATCGGCAGGTGATCGTCCGGGCGTACTACGGCCGCCGTACGGTCACCGACATCGCCGAGGAGCTGGACATCCCGTCGGGCACCGTGAAGTCGCGGCTGCACTACGGGCTGCGGGCGCTCAAGCTCGCGCTGCAGGAGAAGGGGGTCACGAGTCAATGAGCGACCCGTACCGCGACTGGGACGCGGCGTACCTGCTCGGCGCGCTGTCGGCGAAGGACCGGCACGTGTACGAGGAGCACCTGCACGACTGTGCGGACTGCTCGGCCGCCGTCGCGTCCCTGGCCGGCGTACCCGGAATGCTGGCCGCGCTGCCGGCCGAGCGGGCGCTGGCCACCGTCACCACCGATCCACCCAACCTGTTGCCGGGGCTGACCCGCAGTGTTCAGCGCGACCGGAGGCGGCAGCGGATCCGGTACGGCGCACTGGCGTCGGCGATCGCGGTCGCAGCGGCGGTCGTCGGCGCGGTGGTCGCGATCCCGCTGACCAAGGACGACCCGAAGGGCGATTACGTCGTCCTGTCCCAGACGGTGTCCAGCAAGCTGTCCGCCGACGCCCGGCTGGTACCGGAGCCGTGGGGTACGACGATCGAGATCAGCTGCCGGTACGACGAACTCGCGACGCCGAGCGAACGCTCCCGCGGGTACGAGCTGTTCGTCACCGACACGTCCGGGAAGGTCCAGCTGATCGCGAGCTGGACCTCCGCGCCCGGCACCACGGTGAAACCCGCCGCCACCACCAAGCTGAAGCGCGAGGAGATCCGGGCGCTGGACATCCGGAGTTCGGAAACCGGACGGGTGTTGCTGGCCGTTCGGTTCTGACCACGCATACGGATCCGAACTCGGGGCACCTAGGAAAGACGAACGACGATCGCTCGAGAGGCCGTCGATCCAGACCCCGGTGTTCAGGGACGTGCACCGGGGTCGCCGTACGTCGTGATGCTTTCGAAAGAAAATTCCGGGCCTGCCTGTAACACTGCGGTCGTCACCGGCGATACACCGTGTGTAACGCCACTGAGGATCCCGTCCCAGGTCGTCCGCCCGAAGGGCCTGGGCCGGGATTCTCGATGCGTAGAGGCGCCCGCTGCGTTACGTACGAAGGCCCCCGGATCATGATCCGGGGGCCTTCGCGCTGTCCTACCCTCCCACCTAGGACGCTTGCTCAGTCGGGCCTTCCGACGGCGGCAGGGCGATCCGGTCCGCCGGCAGGCGCTCCGTCCGCTCGTTCCCGTCGTCGCCCTCGTACTGCACCAGGGCGGTCCATCCCGATTCCTCGTGGTCGCGGCCGATCAGCCAGCCGCGACGCCACTTGCCGTCCGCGCGGACGACCACATGGCTGGGCAGAGGGAGTCGGGACACCAGCTCGGTACCGGGCTCGAACTCAGTCATGGCCGAAGGCTAGGTGCAATCCGGTCACGGCGCCTCTTGAAAGCGTGTTCCGTCATACGTTTCTCAGACTCCGGACTCCAGTCCAAACGCTTGTACGGCACCGTGCACCTTCAACGCGCGGCCGCCCGGGATGTGCGTCACCCACCCCTGCTCCATCGCGTGCGCGCACAACGCGGCCCCCACCGCACCCGCCAGATGCGGGCGGCGCTCGGTCACGTCCAGGCAGGACCGCACGGCCGGGCGACCCCGCCGTACGTCGACCTCGATACCCAGATCCCTCAACCAGGCTTGGCCTTCCGACGTCAGCGCGACCCCCTCGGACCAGTCGATCAGGCCGCGCTCGGTCATCGCATCGGCCAGCGCAACCCCGAGCTTCCCGGCCAGGTGGTCGTAACACGTCCGCGCCCGCGCGAACGCGTCCCGCTTACTCACCGCCTTGAGACTGCTGACCGCCTCCGTACGCCGGGGCGCCAAGGCCGCGAGCCCCTCGATCAACTCCGCAGTCTCCGCCCCCGCCAACCTCACATACCGATGCCGCCCCTGCCGAACCTCACTCAGCAACCCACCACTCACCAGCAAGTTCAGATGCTCACTGATAGTCGGCCGCGAAACCTTCGCCACCCGTGCCAACTCACTCGCCGTCCACGCCCGCCCATCCAGCAACGCCAAACAAACCGTCGCCCGCGTCCCGTCCGCCAGCATCCGCGCCCAGCCGGCCAACTCCTCGCCCTCGACACTCATACCGTCCATCATGCCGCCCCGACAGTTAGACACCGGCCGAACGGTCCCGTACCTAGCCTCGATCCCCGTGACCCACCTGACGATCGAACCTTCCATCCTGTACGTCGGAACCCCGGTCGCCCTGCTCAGCACCCTCAACGAGGACGGCACCGTCAACCTCGCCCCCATGTCCTCCGCCTGGGCCCTCGGCAACGTCGTGGTCCTCGGCATCGGCATCGGCGGCCAGACCGCCACCAACCTGCAGACGCGACCCGAGGTAGCAATCAACTACCCGTCACCCGACCTGTGGCAATCCGTCGAACGCCTGGCCCCACTGACCGCTGCCAACCCCGTCCCACCCCACAAACAGGCCCGCTTCCACCACAATCGCGACAAGTTCACCGCCGCAGCCCTCACCCCCACCCCCTCCGACCTGATCAGCCCACCTCGTGTGACCGAATGCCCCCTCCAATTCGAGGCCGCCGTCGTACAGGCCGACCTAGATGCCAAAGGCAACTTCCTGATAGCCCAAGCCGAGGTCCTCAAAGTCCACGCCGCCCCCCACCTCGTCCTCCCCGGCACCTCCCACATAGACCCCGCCGCCTGGTCCCCCCTCATCTACAACTTCCGCCACTACTACGGCCTAGGCCCCGAACTAGGCGAATCCTTCCGCACCCAAACCCCAAAAACCAAAGGCGCATAGTCCCCCGCGCACATGCTGGAGTTGTGGGTATCTGGAGTGGGATGTAATCGACCCACCGCGTGCTACGCAGGCGCTCCAGTCGCTCCGCTCCCTCCCACACCCGCTCCGCGCGCTCCCACCACCCACCGGCTGAGCGCCGGCAGTGCCCGGCTGGCGCCGGGATTTGCGAGCTACCGCCCGGGAGTGACTACTAGGCGGACGTGGGCCGTGAAGCGGGCCGTGGTGAGTGGCGCCCGTGGGGGGGTGTCCCTATGGGGTTCGTCAAGCGGCGGTTGGGGTTGGGTGTTGGTAGAGGCTGCCGGTTCGGAGCATGGCGTGGAGTACGTCGACTCGTCGGCGTGCGAGGCAGATGAGGGCGGCGTTGTGTTTCTTGCCTTGGGCTCGTTTGCGGTCGTAGTAGGCGCGGGAGGTTGGGTCGGACAGTGCTGCGAAGGCGGCGAGGAAGAAGGCGCGTTTGAGTTGTTTGTTGCCGCCTCGGGCGGGGTGTTCGCCGCGGATGGAGGTGCCGGAGCGTCGGGTGACGGGGGCGAGGCCGGCGTAGGCGGCGAGGTGTCCGGGGGTGGGGAAGGCGGTGCCGTCGCCGACTTCGAGCAGGATGCGGGCTCCGGTCCTGACGCCGATGCCGGGGATCGAGGTCAGGACCTTGGAAAGAGGGTGTGCATCGAGCATCTCCTCGATCTGCCGGGCGGCCTCGGCTCGCTGGGCGAGCAGTCCTTGGAGGGTGGTGGCGAGTTGGGGCAGGACGAGTTCGGCGGCGCGGGTGCCGGGAACGGTGACGGTCTGTTCGGTCAAGGCTTGCTGGATCGCGTCGACGAGCTTGGCGTAGGAGCGTGGGGCGCGTGGCTTGGCGACCGCGATCAACTGGCGTCGAGTTGCGCCTGCGAGTCCTTGCGGGCCGGCGTACCGGATCAGCAGTTCGAGGACGGCGGGGTGCTGGGCCTTGGGTCCGAGCACGCGTTCCAGTGCGGGGTGGATCTGGGTGAGCAGGCCGCGGATGCGGTTGCTGATCCGGGTGACTTCGCCGGCCAGGTCGTCGTCGTAGCCGACGATGACCTGCAGGTCGGCCAGTGCCTCGTCGCCGGTGTCGACCCCGCGCAGGGCATGGGGCATCGACCGGGCGGCTTCGGCGATGATGTAGGCGTCGCGGGCGTCGGTCTTGGCGTTGCCGGGGTGGAGGTCGGCGATGCGGCGCATCGCCAGCCCGGGCAGGTAAGCCACGTCGATCCCCAGTTCGCGCGCGACGGTGACCGCGAGCGCGCCGATCGAGGCCGGCTGGTCGACCACCACCAGAACAGGCCCGCGCGCCGACAGCTCCTCGAGCACGGCGCGGATCTTCGCTTCCGACTGCGGAAGCGGCTTGTCGTGCACGCGCTGCCCGGCCGGGTCGAGTCCGCAGGCGTGGTGTTCTTCCTTGCCAACATCCAAGCCCAAGAACACGGCGTACTCGGGGCGACTCACAGACTGCCTCCTCGATCGGATCGACTGGTCACCACAGATCAGGCGAAGGATGCCGGCACCCACGTTACGAAGAGACCTACCAGCAGGCGGCCCTGTCCCTATCAGCGGTCAACCAACGCCACCAGACCTGGCGACAACACCCCCCGGATCATGCACACGACAGGGGCAGTAAGTCATA
>NZ_DASRVN010000228.1:0-8065 GCF_035655035.1 Kribbella sp.
GGCGCGACCGGGTCCGGCTTCCTGGTGCCGTCCGTCGAGGGCCGCACGATCAAGGCGGCGACGTACTCGCACGCCAAGTGGGCCTGGTCCGCGGAGGCCGGGGGAGACCTCGCCGTCCTGCGGACCTCGGTCGGGCGGCTCGGCGAGGAGTACATGCTGCAGCGCTCCGACGAAGAACTGATCCAACTCGCGGTAAAGGACCTGCACCAGGCGATCGGTCTGCGGGCCGAGGTGGTCGGATCGCTGGTCACGCGCTGGGGCGGCGGGCTGCCGCAGTACGCCGTGGGGCACCTGGACCGGGTCGACCGGGTCGAGGCGGCGGTGGCCGGCGTACCCGGGCTGGCGGTGTGCGGGGCGGCGTACCGGGGTGTCGGGATCGCCGCCTGTGTGGCATCGGGTGGCAAGGCGGCCACCCGGGTGCGGGAGCACCTGGACGCATTGGAGACAATGAAGTCGTGACTGGTAAGCCGAAGGCCCGTGAGCTCAACAACGTCATCCGCTACACGCTGTGGTCGGTGTTCAAGGTCGAGACGCCGCTCGGTGATGCGGACCGGGACGAGCTGACCGCGGAGCTGACCGACCTGGTCGGCAAGCTCGCGGCCGACGACGTGGTGATCCGCGGGATCTACGACGTCGAGGGGTTCCGGGCCGACGCCGACTTCATGATCTGGTGGCACGCGCCGACCTCGGACGCGCTGCAGCAGGCGTACCACGCGCTCCGCCGGTCGCGGCTGGGCCGGCACCTGGTCCCGGTCTGGTCGCAGTTCGCGCTGCACCGGCCGGCCGAGTTCAACAAGAGCCACATCCCGGCGTTCCTGGCCGACGAGGAGCCGCGGGCGTATGTCTGCGTGTACCCGTTCGTCCGGTCCTACGAGTGGTACCTGCTGCCGGACGAGGAGCGCCGGTTCATGCTCGCCGAGCACGGCCAGCAGGCCCGTACCTACCCGGACGTCCGGGCGAACACGGTGGCCGCGTTCGCGCTCGGCGACTACGAGTGGATCCTCGCCTTCGAGGCCGACGAGCTGCACCGGATGGTCGACCTGATGCGCGACCTGCGGGCGTCCACGGCCCGCCGCCACGTGCGCGAGGAGGTCCCGTTCTACACCGGGAAGCGGACCGAGGTCGCCGACCTGATCGCGAACCTGATCTGATGAAGGGCAAGGCGTTCCCGGTGCTCTACGTCACCGACGTACGCCGGGCCGTCGAGTTCTACACCCTGCTCGGGTACGAGCCGACGTACCAGTTCCCGCTCGAGGGCGACCCGCACTACGTCGGCCTCGAGCGCGGCGACTCCTCCCTCGGCCTCTCCGACGCCAACTGGCCCGAGGCCCAGCTCGGCATCACGGTCGGCACCGCACCCCGCTTCGAGCTGTTCGTGTACGTCGACGACGTCGAGTCCGAGGTAGAACGCTTCCGCGCCGCCGGCCACCCCGTCCTCCAGGAACCCGCCACCATGCCCTGGGGCGAACGCCAGGCCTACCTCTCCGACCCCGAAGGCAACCCGATAGCCCTCGCGACCCCGGTCTAGGTACCGGGCTTCTGGAGGAGGTAGTCCTCGGCTCGCATTGAGGTTGGGGGGCGGACGTCGGAGGGGATGAGTTCGCGGAGGTCGCGTTCGGTGAGTTTGTCGGGGTCGCTGGCCGACAGGCGGGTGGCCTGGTTGGAGACGGCTTCCTCGAGCACGTTGCGGATGAAACGGCCGTTGCCGAAGCTGTGGCCGCGCGGCGCCGGGGGGATCACGGTGCGGACCTTGTCGAGGACTTCCTCGCCGTAGATCATGCCCTTCTGCCGGGCCTGCAGCTCGAAGATCTGGACCAGCTGGTCGGTGTCGTACTCGCTGAACGACAGCAGCTTCGGGAACCGGGACTGCAGACCGGTGTTCGACTCCATGAAGCGCTGCATCTCGCGGTGGTACCCGGCGACGATCACGATGCAGTCGTTGCGGTGGTCTTCCATCATCTTCAGGATCGTCGCGACCGCTTCCAGGCCGTAGTCGCCGGGCGTGTTCTCCGGCGTCAGGCTGTACGCCTCGTCGATGAACAGCACCCCGCCGAGCGCCTCGCGGAACTTGGCCGCGGTCATCGGTGCCGTCGAACCGACCGCGGCACCGACCAGGTCGGAGCGGTCGACCTCGACCACGTGGCCCTTCTCCAGGACGCCGAGCTGGTGGTAGATCCGGCTGAGCAGCCGGGCGATCGTCGTCTTCGCCGTACCGGGCTTGCCGACGAACACCATGTGCCGGGCCCGCTCGTGGCTGGGCAGGCCGAGCTCGGTGCGGCGCAGGTTCGTCTTCACCTCGGCGACCATCCGGCGGACGGCGTCCTTGACCGACTCCAGGCCGATCAGCGAGTCGAGCTCGGCCAGCGGGTTGTCGCTCAGGTCGACCGGTTTCGGTGGCAGCGGCTCGTCGTCGAGGCTGCTCGCGGTCTTGTCCTCGCCGGCCTTGACACTGCTCCAGGCGGCCGCGAGGGAGTTCTCCTGCTCGGCCGCGGCGGCGGTTTCCAGCGCGCTCCAGCGCTCCCGGTCGAGCATCCGGAACAGCGTCGTCAGGTCGGGGATCTCCGGCTCCGGCCACGGCTGCTTGCTCAGTGCGCCGGACAGGTGGATGCCGACCCGCGCGGCGGCGGCGCCCCAGGCCCGGGCGAGCGGCGACTGGCCGTTCCGGATCGCGCGCGACATCCACTGGTTGACGTGCCCGTGCCAGGTCTGCAGGTCGAACCTCGGCCGCAGGTCCTCCAGGGCGTTGTGTACGTCGATGGTCGCGTCGCCGAGGATGTTCGCCACGGACTGCGGGATGCCGCGCAGCCCGGCGGCCAGGATCAGCTCGGACAGCACCTGCGCGAAGTCGCCGGCGTACTCGTCCGGGCTCACCATCAGCATCCGGGCATGGGTGTCGCGGATCGAGTTCAGCGAGTAGCGGAGCGCGGCGGTCGGGCCGGCCAGCTCGGGGAGTACGGCGCGTTCGAGGGGCTTCAGGGCGTCGGTACGCCAGTACTTGGCGATCTCGTCGTACTCGCCGGTGATGTGCAGGTGGGTGGCGTCGCGGTCGGCCAGCACCCGATCGAACGCGGCCGCCAGCGCCTCGGCGCGCGCCGCCATCGGGGGCGCGTCGACGAAGAGCCGGACGACGTCGCGGGACACCAGCAGCGCGTGCTTGCGGCCGAGCTCGCGGAACCCGCGGGCCCCCGCGATCGCCTGCAGGTGCCAGTCGGTGGGCGCCACGTAGATCACGTGCCCGGTGCCGCCGAGCCGGGAGGACGGCCGGTAGAAGTCGTGCGTCAGCTCGGTGGACAGGTCGGCGTACTCACCGTGCAGCACCGGGATCCACCCGGTCAGCAGCGGCGCCACCTGATGGGTGAACCAGACCGCCGCCGGTGTCCCCTTCACGAAGTCCGGAAAAGCCTCCGGCCGCAGCGGCCGCAACGCCTCCGGATCCTCCGCCCAGAGCCTCAGCTGAGCCCGGACACGTTCGGTCCAGGCTGACGGAACCTCCCACGGCTCCTCCGCGGACAGTACATCCAGAACCCGCGGTCTACGGACCTCGTCAGCCACCAATTTCCTTCCCCAGGAACCACCAGCCGACCCAGTCTAGGACCCCGCCGGGCGATCAGGCCGGAGCGAGGGTGAGGCTGATGCTGTTGATGCAGTACCGGAGGTCGGTGGGGGTGCCGTAGCCCTCGCCCTCGAAGACGTGGCCGAGGTGCGAGCCGCAGTTGGCGCAGCGGACCTCGACGCGCTTCATGCCGAGGGTGGAGTCCTCGATGTACTCGACGCGGTCCTCGGCGAGCGGGGCGAAGAACGACGGCCAGCCGCAGTGCGAGTCGAACTTGGTCTCGCTGCGGAACAGTTCGGTGTCGCAGGCGCGGCACTTGTACACCCCGACCGTCTTGGTGTCGGTGTACTCGCCGACGAACGGCCGCTCGGTGCCGGCCTGGCGCAGGACGTGGAACTCGGCGGGGGAGAGCTGTGCCTTCCACTCCGCCTCGGACTTCTGAACGGTGTACTGCTTGGTGTCATCTGTCACCACCCCAGTATCGGCCGCCCGGACAAGCGCTGTGCTTTTTTCTTGGCCCAGCCCGGGCGACCGACGTAACACTCCGGTTAGCGCACCCAGGACGGCAGCGGGGTCAGCTTCACCACCTGCGGGTCGTGGTCCGAGATCTGGTCCGGAAACTCCGCGTTCATGTGCACGACGTCGTACGCCGCCGTCGGCCGCAGGTTCTGCGACACCAGGATCTGGTCCAGGATCTGGCTGTTGCCCTCGAACACGTAGCTGTACCGCTCCGGCAGCGGCAACGTCCGCGGCAGGTCGACGAGCGCCGTCTTGCCCGATCCGACCAGGACATCCGCGGTCTGCGACCAGTCGAAGTCGTTCAGGTCACCCAGTACGACGATGTTCGCGCCCTTGTCCTTCGCCAGGATCTGGTCGACGAACCCGCGCACCGCGGCCGCCTGCTGGTGCCGCTTCGGGGCGCTGGACTGCACCGGCGGCTGGAACCGGCCCCACAGCGGGTCGTCGCCGCCCTTGGAGCTGAAGTGGTTCACCACCACGAACACGGTCTGCCCGTGCCACTTGAACTCGCCCGCCAGCGGCACCCGGGTCGCGGCCCACGCCGGGTTGGCCGGGTCGACCCGGCCCGGCGACGCGCTCAGGTGCGGACGGCCTGCGTGGTCGGTGACGATCGTGGTCGCGGTCGTCGAGCCGCCGCCCGGGGTGTCGACGAACTTGAGCGGCTTGTCGGTCCGGTACAGGAACGCCACCCGGATGTTGCCGCCCGGCGCGCCGCCCTCGGCGTTGTTCACCGGGTCGATCTGCTTCCAGGTGTAGTGCGGTCCGCCCGCCTTCACGATCGCCGCGGCCAGCAGGTTCAGCGTCTTGTCGGCGGCCGTCGTACCGGAGTTGACCGCGCCGTCGTTGTCCTGCACCTCCTCGAGCCCGAGGACGTCCGGCGACGCGAGGTTGTGCACGACGGCCTGCGCCAGCCCGTCGAACTTGGCCTCGCCGTCGGACGGGGCGAGATTCTCCACGTTGAATGTGGCCACCGACAGCTGCGTCGGACCCGAGGCCCGTGTGACCTCACGCTTGACGCCGCCGTCGATCACCGTCGGCGTCGTGGTCGGCAGGAGCTTGTAGTTGCCGAACGAGTAGTCGACGACCCCGGCCACGGTGTTCGAATCAGGGCCGGCCAGCTTGTCGCCGGTCTTGGCGTCGGGGATCGGCGTCAGTACGTCGTCCAGCAGGATCCGCTCCGGGTTGGAGTCGTTCTTCTGCAGCAGGATCCCGCCGCGCGCCGTACGCACGCCGGACCCGGCCGGTACCACCGACAGCTCGCGGAACGAGCTCGTCGGACCGGTGACCTCGGGCTGCTTGATTCCGATCCACATGCCCTCGAGCGACTCCCAGAAGTCGAGCCCGTCGTTGGCCGGGTCGAAGGCGGTGCTGGTCTTCTCGACGTCGCCGGTGGAGTCGTCGTCGATCACGGTCGACGGCGGTACCCGCCCGCCCGGGCCGACGATCGTCGGAGGCGGTACGGCGGCCGTGCCGGTGACGGTGATGTCCGCGTTCGTGAGCTCGGTGGTGGTGAGGTTCGTCGTACCGCCGGAGCCGCCCGGCCGGAACTCGGCGACCGTGCCCTCGACGTTCAGCGCGTCGCCGACCGCCACGGTCGGTGCCGAGCTGGTGAAGACGAAGATGCCCTCACTGGTGGCCGGGTTGCTGTCCGGCTGCGTGTCCTGGAACCAGAACCCGTTGCTGCTCTTCGCGGTCACCACACCGGTGACGTTCTGGACCCGCTTGCCTTCCAGCGGCGAGCGGTGCGCGGCGCCCTGGATGTCGTGGATCTTCGCGTCCACGGGCGGCTCGGCCGGCCCGCCGGTCAGCGTGCCCGGCGACGGGTCGCCCGCGACGAAGTCCGCGCTGTTGTTGTCGGTGTCCTGCTTCGGGTCCTTGCGCGACGCCGACGTGGTGTTCGACAGCCCCGGCGCGGGCGTCGTCTCGGAGTCGGTCGCGGTGCCGTAGCCGACGTAGTCCTTCACGTTCGCGTCCGCGTGGCAGGTCGCCCCGCAGGCGAGCGCGGTCTGCGTGGTGACCAGCGCGATCTTTCCGGCCGACGCGGACATCGGGATCGTCCCGGTCACGTTCGGCGCCGGCATCGGCTGGCCGTTGGCGCCGCCGGCTTCCTGGACCAGGTACACGGCGCCCGGCGCGATGCTGCCGGTCAGCTTCGTGACCTGCCACGACGTACCGGCCGCGGACGCGTACTGGATCGACCAGCCGCTCACGTCGACGGGGGCGGAGCTGTTGTTGGTCAGCTCAACGAAATCGTTGGTGTACGGCGCACCGCTGTTGCCGCCACCGCCGTACACCTCGGTGATCAGTACGTCGGTGGAAGCGGCGTCGGCAGGCCGGGCGATCAGGGTCGCCGCGCCGGCCAGGGCGAGACTCGAGATGACCACGAGAGCGCCCAGGCGGCGCCGTGATCGGATCAGGGCAGACATGGGCCGGATTCTCACATCGGTACCTGGTCCTTCCAAGGTCCAGCACGTGAACAGCCGGTGCGATCGGGAAACGCACGGGTGATCATTCGCGGATGTTGGAACGGTGCTGTCCGGGGCGATAGCGTCTCGGCATGGCGAAGAGCACGGCGGTGACGCTCACCGTGGGGGAGCGTGAGGTCCGGGTCTCCAGTCCCGAGCGGGTGGTCTACGAGGCCACCGACTGGGCTCCGGAGGTCACCAAGCTGCAGGTCTGCGAGTACTTCGTCGCGGTGGCGCCGGCGTTCATGCACGCCTCGGGGGACCGGCCGGTCGCGCTGGAGCGCTGGCCCGGCGGATGGCGTGAGGGGATGACGCTGTCGGTGGACGCGGTCGGTCGCCAGACCGGCGACGGGTTCTACTCGAAGCGGCTGCCGAAGGGCGCTCCGGACTGGCTGCAGACCTGCCGGGTGCTGACGCCGAACGGGCGCCCGATCGACGAGCTCTGCCTGTCGGAGCCGGCCGCCGCGATCTGGGCGGCGCAGATGGGCACGCTGACCTTCCATCCGTGGGCGGTTCGCAGCGGGGACCTCGACCGGCCGGACGAGCTCCGGATCGACCTGGACCCGCAGCCGGGCGCCACGTTCGCGGACGCCCGCCGGGTGGCCGCGGTCGCGCGCGAACTGCTCGAGGAGCTGGGGCTGCGCGGGTACGCGAAGACCAGCGGCAACCGGGGGATCCACATCTACGTCCGGATCCGCCCGGAGTGGTCGTTCGACGAGGTCCGGCACGCCGCGATCGGCCTCGGCCGCGAGCTGGAACGCCGCGACGACGGCGTCACCACCGCCTGGTGGAAGGAGGAGCGCGGCGACGCCTCGATCTTCCTCGACTTCAACCAGAACCTCCGCGACCGGACGGTCGCCGGCGCCTGGTCGCTCAGGCCGCGGCCGGGCGCGCCGGTCAGTACGCCGATGTCGTGGGAGCGGCTCGCCGAGGTCGACGACCCGCGGGCGTTCAACCTGCACACGGTCCCGGAGTACCTCGCCGACGGCGACCCGTGGGCCGACATGGACGGTACGGCGTACGCGCTCGATCCGCTGCTGCGGTTGTGGGAGGAGTTGCCCGGCGGCGAGCTGAACTTCCCGCCCGACTACCCGAAGATGCCGGGCGAGCCGCCGCGGGTGCAGCCGAGCAAGAAGGTCGCCGAGCACTGGGACGAGCAGGGCAACCGCATCCCCGACTGACAGTCGGGCGGGCTGTCTCGTCGGGTGGGTGTCAACACGCTCATTCGCTAGGAGACACCTGTTATGAACGCTCGTCTGGACCTGTTCACGAATCCCGTGCTGGGAAAGTTCATCAAGCACCTCAACGCCGCGGCGCGGGTCGCACTGGACGCCGGCGTACCGCTGGCCACGCTCGAGCTCGTCGAGCTGCGGGCCAGTCAGATCAACGGCTGCGCGTACTGCGTCGACATGCACTCGAAGGACCTCGCTCACCACGGCGAGACCACCGTCCGGATCAACCTGGTCGCGGTCTGGCGGGAGGCCACCGTCTTCACCGACGCCGAACGCGCCGCCCTCGCGCTGGCCGA
>NZ_DASRVN010000229.1:0-28293 GCF_035655035.1 Kribbella sp.
GGCTAGCTGTGATGTCCAGGGAGGTTGTTCGTCGGGTGGGCGGTGAGTCGGTCTGACAGGTGAAGGCCTCCGGTTGTGAAGTGGAGCTGTCTAAGGAACCGCTTCACACCCAGGAGGCCTTCGTGTCCCACGTTAACGCGACTCTGACTCCACGCACGCGGCTGAGGCTGGCGCGTCTAGTGGTCGAGCAGGGCTGGACCTGTGCGGCTGCGGCGAAGATGTTCATGGTTTCTGCCCGGACGGCCGCCAAATGGGCCGAGCGGTACCGGTGCGAGGGTCCGGCCGGGATGGCTGATCGCAGCTCGAGGCCACACCACAGCCCGGCCAAGACCCCACCGCAGACGGTGCGCCGGATCGTGCAGCTGCGGTGGCGGCTTCGGCTCGGCCCGGTGCAGATCGCCGGTCGTGTCGGGGTGCCGGCCTCGACCGTGCACGCCGTACTGACGCGTTGCCGGATCAACCGGCTGTCGCGTATCGACCGGGTCACCGGCGAGCCGCTGCGCCGCTACGAACACGACCGTCCCGGCTCACTCATCCATGTCGACGTGACCAAGTTCGGCAACATCCCCGACGGCGGCGGCTGGCGCTACCTCGGCAAACGCCAGGGCAAACGCAACGCCCAGCACACCGCCAGGACCCGCACCGGCTACACCGACAAGTACCACGCCAACATCGGCACCGCCTATCTGCACACCGTCCTGGACGACCACTCCCGCGTCGCCTACGCCGAGATCCACACCGACGAGAAAGCCGCCACCGCGATCGGCGTCCTCAACCGGGCGGTCGCCTGGTTCGCCGACCGCGGCGTCACCGTCGAACGAGTGCTGTCCGACAACGGCGCGGCCTACCGCTCCCGCGCCTGGCAAGACACCTGCCAACAACTCGGCATCAAACCCAAGAAGACCCGGCCCTACCGACCACAGACCAACGGCAAAATCGAAAGATTCCACCGAACCCTGGCCGACGGCTGGGCCTACGCCCGCTTCTACACCTCAACCACCCAACGCAACACCGCGCTGCCCGGCTGGCTCCACTTCTACAATCACCACCGACCCCACAGCGCAATCGGCGGCCAGCCACCCTTCACCCGACTAACCAACGTCCCTGGACATCACAGCTAGCCGGACACGGATGGACCACCGACGCCGGACGATGGGCCTGCTCCAGCCACCCCGCCCCAGCCCTCAGCCCGGCCGGAGAACGCCCGTGATCGCAGGCGTCGGCGTACGCCGGATCCGGGGACAGGCCGGGTGGAAACTGCCAGCAGGCGCGACCATCGTCGACGAGCGCTCCAAGCGGCGCAGATACCCAATTCGTCGGTGCGATTACTTGGGGCCTCGCCCGGCTAAGTCGGCGAGGCCCCAAGGTTTGCGTTGTGCAGCTGTTAGTGATCGAGCGGACGGAACGTACGGCCCTGAAGGTCCCGTAGACGAGCTACGTGTCTTTATTGTCTCGCGGAGGGAGACGGAGCAGCCAGATCGCCAGACGAGCGAGCAGGACGCCGCTGATGATGCCCATGGCAACCCGCGACCACCGTTACCCGGAAAGGATGGGCCCACCATCGAGGCTGCGCGCATAAACCATCGCGAAAGCATCCAGAAAGCAGCCCAGGGAGTATACGAACGTTCTGCTTGGTAACCTCGTGATCGGCGCGCGACTACTGCCGGATCGGGACTTACTCATCACGTGTTAATACTTCCTTCGCCCGAAGATGAAACCATACAGGAAACCAGATCCGCCGCCGGTGGCCTGGCCGAGCGTTTGGCCTACGCTCGCGCCTACCACACAACCCCGCCAGGATCTCATCTTGATGCATCCGGCGGCGCCGCCAACACCCATCCCGACCCATGAGGCAAAAGTCGCCGACTTGTCGCCGTAGTAGCCCCCGTTCTTAAGGCGCCGTGACCACCACTTCCTGCTGGGCCACCACTTCCGATGGTGCTTCGGCTTGACCTTATAGGCCTCCATGAGCGCATCTCGTCCCAGTGGTGGCTCGTGGCGTAGGCGATGCCTTGGAGCGAGTTCCTCCGCTTTCGTGCTCGGAGGCGTTTGGGGGTGTATTTCGGGTCGTCGTCGTCGAATCGGCGTTTTCCGTCGAGGTCGAAGCTGTTGATCGGGTCGCTTGGGTACGTGTAGGCGTTAGCTTTTCCACCGTCGACTGGGTCGGTGGTCGCGAACAGGCCGGTTTGCGGGTTGTAGAGCCGGACTCCCATTAGGGTGAGGCCGGCGCCGCTGACTGCGCGTTGTTTCGCTCCGAGCCAGCCGTATTCGACGGGGCCGGTGCTGGATGTGGCGGTCGCGTTGCCGTATTCGTCGTAGTTGTTCCAGCCGCTGATAGTGGTGGCTGCGCACCGGCGGAGGGAAGATCCACGGTGGTGACGAGCGCCTCCCCGCTACTCCCGTCTCAACAACTCCCGTGCCTGCCAGTTGAGGCCGAACAGTGTTCCAGGGAACCAACCGATGATCCCCCGCGGATCTGGCCCCGGGGACCGCAGTGACCATGCCTGACGGTGGCGATCAGCGAGCCGGCTGCCGACCATAGGGAGTGTGGATCGAGCCCGCGCGGACCTGGAACAGCCCGACCCGGTCGGGCGCTACCTCAGCACGCTGAAAGCAGGTCACTCACGCGAGACGATGCGATGGGGCGTGCAGCAGCTGACACTGGTGCTGACGGGTAGCAGCGAGGTTCGGCCCGGCCAGGTGCCCTGGCACCTCCTGCGCGGACATCTCTTCGAGGTTCTCCGCGCATCGCTGCCCGCCTACGCCCCGTCGACCGCAGGCAAGATGATGACGGCACTGGCCGGGATCCTCCGCGAGTGTTCGCGTCTGGGCCTGCTCACCGCAAGCCAGGCCGCCGCCCTGGTCGACTGGCGTCCGATGGTCGGCACGGAGGACCGATTGAGTGGTGACCTGGCCTCGCTGATCGCCGCCTGCAGGGCCGATCAGCGTCCGTCGGTCGGCGCCCGTGACGCTGCGGTGATCGCAGCTCTGTACGGGGCCGGCCTGTGCCGGGCCGAGGCCTGCGCGCTGGATGTCCGCGACCTCCAGATGGGAGCCAACCAGCTCCTTGCCGACCGGAGCTCTGAGACCTACCTGGTCACGTGCGGCCCGAGAGTTCGCGCGGTGTTGGATGCGTGGCTCGCCCACCGCGGTCGCATGCCCGGGCCGCTGCTGCTACCGGTCACGAAGAGCGGCCACGTCCTGGCCGGGCAGCGGCTGACGCCGGCCGCGCTCTACAACATCATCAGGCGGCGCTCGGTCGGTGCCGCCCTCACCAGGTTCGCTCCCCGCGATGGAACTGTCTTCGCCGACGAACTGTTCGGCCTCGAGCACACCAGCTCGGCCACACCCGACGCCCCGGTTGGAGCGCCGCAATGACCCCGGCCGCCGTACGGCGGATCCGCGGACAGGCTGGATGGCGACTGCCCACCGGTGCTGTGATCGTCGACCGTACGTCGCGCTACGGGAACCCGTTCACCGTCCGGTCGATCCTTGCCGAGCACAAGACGCTCGGCGTCTCCCTGACCGACGTCGACGCCGCGGCGATCGCGTGTCGCAGGTACGCAGCGTGGCTCGACGGCGCCGGCCCGACCCGCATCCAGCTGAACGGCTCCCGGTGGGCTGACCGCGACTGGATCCGCGCCCACGTGCACGAACTCGTCGGCCGACCTCTCGCGTGCACCTGCCCGCTCGGATCACCCTGCCACCGCGACATCCTCCTGGCCCGAGCCGAGCTGCTCGACCGGAACCAGCGCCGCCGAGGCAGGGCCTGAACCAGGCGGGACGTGTGACCGTCCTCAGGTGCTGACGGTCACGCGGCCGCTGGTGGTTTCGCCGCCGACGAAGCCGGGCGATCGGCTTGCGATGCACCACCACACAGACGCCGCACCGGTACCGGTGGTGGTGGCCGGCACCAGCAGTTCGTCGCGCAGACTGGCGGCGTCTTCGGCGCTGGGATGGACCGACACGTGCGCCGGCTCGGCGGGCAGTCCGTGGATGGTCAGGACCCAGACCTCCGCTGCCGCCCGGTCGGCGGTGAGACGACGCCATAGGTCGACCTGGCCGCCGGGCGCGCAGCCCAGCCGGTCCACGATCTCGGTCCTGTTCCGCCCGAGCCCGAGCGACATCAGCTGCCGAATCAGCTGCGGCTCGTCGACGTCGAACTCTTCGGCCAGTTCGGGCAGCGGTACGGCGGCGTCCCAGGCGGAGCGCAGCCGCTCGGTGTCGGCGGCGCTCCAGTACCGCCGGCCAAAGTCCTTCAGCGACTCGGCCAGCGCCGACTCCCACGGGCAGTCGGGGTCGTCGAGCAGTTCACGCAGTACGTCGATCGCGTATTGCCCGCGGGCGCGTGGAGCATCGGGCGGCACGAGAAGTTTCGCGCGGGACCGGATCGCGCCGGGGGTGCGATCGAGGTCCGCGGCGAGCTGGTCGACGGTCAGGCCCGCCCGCAGCCCATCGACGAGCTGCTGGTTGTGAGCGTTGGTCCAGTCAGCGTTGCGGTGCCGATGCGCTACCGCCGTGTGGTTGCTCTCCTCAGTCTCCACACCAATCACGGTAGGTGACACCACCGACGGTCGGCGGACCATTGCCGCGCGCCGCTCGCTGGCGATCGAGGTGGTTGCGCCTCCCCCGTAGTGTGGCGTTGATCTGCGAACCTACGCTCATGCCAAAGAGTCGCGGCCGGAAGAAGGCGAAGGGTGTCAGGGCTGCTGCCCCATCGCTGGCCTTCCGACCAAGCGTGCCGGGAGGCTTGGACTCCCTGCAGGTCAGCGAGTGGAGTGGGCCGTCCGCGGCCCCACCGCTGAGCTTCGGCGGGCCCCCGCCGCAGGCTGTCGGCCCGCTCGACGACGCTTTCGTGATCCGGGTTGGTCACCACACGATCAGATGGGAGTCGTGGCCGCAGTGCACTGCGGCCACCCGCGCCGGATCCCGTTGCCTGCAGCCAGCCACCCCGGACAATCCGGGCCGCGTCGCCGAACTCTCGACGCAGCCCTCGATCACGGCATCCGAGGACTTCGCTCGGTACGTCGTGCGATCCGGCCGTACATGCCGTTCCAGCAGCTCGCGAAACTCGTCCAGGACCATGGGAAGAGTCCACCACATCGGACGAAATGAACCCGATCGGCCCGATCGCCGGTCGGCAACCTCGTCCGCGGTGTCGGTCACGGTGCTCTTGACGTCCACCACGCAAACGCACAGGTGGTCTCCGGGAGCGACCTGCAGCAGCGGGCGCTCAGGACGGCCAGACGGCCGTGAGGCCGCCGTCGACGATCAACGACTGGCCGGTGATGTAGCGGGCCGCATCGGAGAGCAGGAACAGCGTTGCGTCGGCGACGTCGTCCGGCTGACCGACCCGGCCGAGCGGGATGGTCGCGGCAGACCGCTCGAGACCGGCCGGACCGCCGGAGTTCACTGGGTCAAGCGATTGCGGTGACTCGATCACGCCGGGCAGCACGGCGTTGATCCGGATCCCCCGTGGCCCTAGTTCGAGCGACGCGCTCCGGACGAAGCCGATCAGGCCCGCCTTGGCGGACGTGTACGGCGTGTGGCCGGCCCACCCGATCGTCGCGCCGGCGATGCTGGAGACCACGGCCACCGATCCAGCCGCCCGAAGAGCCGGGATCGCGGCGCGGACCGTCCGCATCACGCCCGTCAGGTCGATGTCGAGGATGCGGTGCCAGTCCTCGTCCCGTAACACGTCGAGCGGTGCCGGCCCGAGCACGCCGGCGTTGGCCACCACGGCGTCCAGGCCGCCGAGCTCTGCGACTGTGGCCCGCACAGCCCCGGTCAGCTCATCGGTCTCGCGTACGTCGGCCGCTACGACGATCGCCGTACCGCCGGCATCGGCAATCTCCGCGACCACCGCGTCCGCGTCGTACGAGTCGCCCTTGAAGGTGCCGACGGCAACCGAGTAGCCGGCGGCCGCAGCGCGCACTGTGGTCGCCCGGCCGATACCAGTGGCCGCACCAGTGATGAGCAGGCTCTTCAGAGCATCACGTGGCCGCTGTTCGGACCGAGTGTCTGGCCGGTGTAGAGGTTGCCACCAGGTCGACTGGCCAGCAGCACTGCGGTGGGAGCGACCTCGAACGGCTCCCCGGATCGGCCGAGGGGCAGCTCGGCCATCAACGACCGGGTCCACTCGTCCGACAGGGTCCCGCCGAGTGGGGTGTTGATCGGGCCGGGTGCGATGCAGTTGGCGGTGATGCCAGTACCGCCGACTTCGCGGGCCAGGGACCGCGTGAAGCCGATGACCCCTGCCTTGGCCGCAGCATAGTGCGCCAGACCGGCGCCACCGCGCTGGCCGACCTGTGACGCGATATTGATGATCCGGCCGAACCCAGCCTCGAGCATCGGTGGTAACGCCGCGCGGGAGCAGAGGAAGACGCTGCGCAGGTTGATCGAAATCATCTCGTCGAACATCCCCGTCGGCATCTCCAGCACTCGCGCCTCGGTGAGGATGCCCGCGTTGTTCACCACAACATCCACGGTGCCGAGAGCCTCGCAGGCCGCTGCGAACATCCGCTCCACGTCGATCTCGCTGGATACATCGGCCTGCACGGTCACGACGTCCTCGGCGAAGGCGGCACACCGGTCCCGGACCGCCTCCAGGGCCGCTCCCCCGGTGCGGTCGCACAGACACAGCCGTGCGCCGGCTTCGGCGTACGCGACGGCGATCGCGGCACCAATCCCACTGGCGGCTCCGGTCACAAGCGCGGTCACACCGTCCAGAGCAGCGACCGGTACGCCGGACGTCCGCATCGGTTTGCCGGCGGTCACGCGCTCACCTCGCCGAAGATGCGCATGGTGTTGCCGCCGAGGATGAGGTCGGTCTCCAGCTCACTGAAGTGCGCCAGGTCGACCCGGAGACGTTCGTACGCCATCGTGAACATCGGTGCGGCGGTGGCGAACAGGAGGCGTTCCGGGCCGAAGGTAGCGACGACGCCCTCCAGGAAGTCCTCCCGGTACATGCCGCTCGTCTGCACGTGAACGTTCGCATTTTCCAATGCCAACTGGGCATCGAACCCCGACATCCCGGAGATGTTGAACTGCCCGCCGTTGGTGAGCACGAACGGGTTCGCAGGCGTCCAGCGCGCGGCGGCGGCGAGCTGCAGCGGCTCCGCGAACAAATGGTAGCCAGCGGCCACCATCACCGGAGTCGCCAGCTCGGCCGCGCACTCCACAATCGGCCGCACGCGGACATCGTTGATCCGGAAGCGCTCCTCCGAGGGATGCAGGAAGACGCCACGTGCTCCTTCGCCGACTGCACGCCGCACTTCGGCGACCGCGGCCCCGCCCTCCCAGGGGTCGACCCGGCAGAGCGGGATCAGCCGGCCGTCGGACTTGCTCGCAACCTCCAGGACCTCCTGGTTGGCCAGGGCGAGGTCGCCGCGGTGCGGGTGCATGGGAACTACGACGGCCGCGTCGGTGCCGACCGCGTCCATGCCGTCCAGTGCTGCCGCGGCGTCAAGCTGGTAGCCGAAGTGTGAGATACCAAGGTAGACAAGCCCATCGACAATGCTCATGCTGCCACCCCCAGCAGGGTCTCCGCATTGCCGCCCAGGACCAACCCGGCAGCTTCGTCGCCGAGCGAGGAGATGATCACCTTCTGCTTCTCCAGCGCGGGTGAGCTGACCGGACCGTCGCTGCCGAAGACGACGCGCCCGGCCCCGATCCGCTCGACCGCGGTACGGATCTTGTCGGGGTACGGCATCGCAGAGGTCTCCAGGACGATGTTCGGGAACTCCTCTGCCACGTCGAGCGCCTCGTCGACGTGGAAGTAGCCGCCCATGTGGCCGAGGATGATGGTCGCGTCGGGGCAGGCGGCCGCGGCCTGGGCGATCGACAGCGGAGTACTCAGCGGCTCGTCCCCGCAGTGGAACAACGTCGGTACGCCGAGCTCGCCGGCCAGGCGGATGAGCTCGATGGTTGCCGCACCACCCGGGTGCTGCAACGTCGACACCGGGTGCAGCTTGAGTCCCTTGAAGCCGAGGTCCGTGATGGCCTGCTTCAGCAGTTGCTTCGACGTCTCGAGGTACGCCGGATGCAGCCGGACGAACCCGTACAGCCGGTCGGCGTACCGCTCACACGCCGAGGCGATCAGCTCCAGGCCCTGCGGATTCAGGCCGGGCAAGTCCGTCAGGGTCATCACCGCCGACCGCTGCACGCCGGCCTCGTCCATCGCGCGGATGCAGTCCTCCGCGGACATCTGCCACGGCAGCGACGTCCCTTCCTCGATGTGCATGTGCATGTCGAAGATCATCTGCAGTCCTCCATCATCGCGTCGTACGGCGTCGACCGTCATGAGACGGGCTCGATCAATACCGGCGTGATCTCGTCCAGCGTGCACCCGACCCAGCCGAGGTCGACAGGTCGTCCGCCGACGACAACCCGGCTCGGCCGGCGAAGTACCTCGAGGTCGGCCCTGGGGTCCCGCTCGGTGACCAGGAGATCCGCGCAGGCTCCGACCGCCACGACGCCGACCCGCCCGTCGTCGCCGGCGCGACGGACCAGGCCGCCGGCCGTGACGGTGGCCGCGCGCAGGGCTTCCGTGGTACTCATCCCGCCGGCGACGTACATCATCAACTCGTCGAGCAGGCCGCCGATCGGGTTGAAGGCGGTCCCGGCATCGGTGCCGGCAGCGATTCGCACGCCCGCGGCGATCGCTTTGGCGGTGTTCGCCCGATAGGTCTCGCGGGCCTTCAGGCTCTTGGCCACCGTGGCCACCGGGATCCCGATCCCGTCGGCGATCGGGTTCAGCGCGGTGACGGTCGGTACGAGTGTCACGCCCGCTGCAATCATCTGCTGGTGGTTCGCGTCGTCGGCGAAGGCGGCATGCTCGATGGTGTCGACCCCTGCCTCGATCGCGTTGGCGATACCTTGTGGCGCGTGGGCGTGCGCGGCCACCAGCACTCCGGCGTTGTGGGCTTCCTCGACCCCGGCGGCCAGTTCGGCGACCCCCAGCTGCGGTGCTCCGGGGTTGCCTGGCGAGGAGATCCCGCCGGTCGCCATCAGCTTGACCACGCCGGCACCCGCCGCGAGTTGCTGACGGACCGCGAGTCTCACGTCGTCAGGTCCGTCGGCGATTCTGCCGTAGTCCGCGCAGTGGCCGCCGGTCATCGTGATCGGTCGGCCCGCGGCCACGACGCGCGGGCCGAGCAGGTCGCCGGAGTTCACCTGCTCGGCGTAGTTCAGGGTCATCCGGTCGACCGAACCGAGATCGCGTACCGACGTGATGCCCGCCCGCAACGCGAGCAGTCCGTTGTGGAAGCACGTCATCGAGCGGACGAACGGCGTACGGTCCCAGTGCCGGAACGGCGCGGGATGGGCGGCCAGATCGAAATGGACGTGGCAGTCGATCAGTCCCGGCAGCACGAACGCCCCATTCAGCTGCAACTCGGTCGCACCGTCGGCCGGAACGTGCCCGGAGGTCACCTCGGTGATGACGCCGTCCCGCACCACGAGGGAGCCGAACGCCTCGTCCCGGAGTTCGTCGCCGAGCAGAGCGGTCCCGTTACGCAGGATCAGGTCGCCGGGGGTCATGCGCTCTCCGCTCTGTTGCCAGCAGCAAGCATCCACTGGTCTATCACCTCCGCCGAGCCGGCCACGTCGAAGCGGTGCCGCATCAGCAGCATCGATGCGTCGTGCTGGGCCCGGTCGTCGCTGGCGATGCAGTCCTCGACGATCACCACGTAGTAGTCGTTGAACATCGCGTCCCGGGCGGTCGACTCGACGCAACCTTCCGTCGTACAGCCGGCGACCACGACGGTCTCGATGCCGTTGCTGCGCAGCAGCAGATCGAGATTGGTACCCCAGAACCCGCTCGAGCGCCATTTGGGTACGACGAGCTCGCCGTCGCGCGGGGCCAGCTCAGGGACGAAATCGTGCCCGGCATCACCCAGCCGGGCGTAGCGGAACGGTCCGGTGATCCGATCCTGCCGCTGCAGGCGAAGGTTGAACCGCAACTGCGCCGGCGACTCACTCATCCCTCCCGGCAAGGTCGTCATCTGTACGTGGACGACCAGCGCCCCCGCCGTCCGCGCCGCCGCCAGCAACTCGGCGATCCGCGGCCGCATCGGCGGATACATCGTCAGGTCGACGCCGGCCCGATCGAAGGCGAACCCAGGTTCGACGAAGTCCAGCTGCATGTCGATGAGCACGAGCGCGGCCCGCGAGGGGTCGACGAGCTCAGGCAACGCGGTGAGCACCAGCTTTCCACCGACCTCGATCACGGCTCGCCTCTCCTGACGCAGACGACCGCCGTCACCGGAACTGCGCCGCGTGGTAGTAGGAGTACCCGGTCGGGCCGAAATGGACATCAGCAAGATTCGCGGCCCCGGAGTACACACCGCTGACATTCCACAGCGGAAGGAAGATCGCGTCCTGCATCAGCGTCGTGGTGACCTTCTCGTACGCCGTGGTTCGCGCCGCTGCGTCGACAATGGTGTTCGCCTTGGGAATCGCGGCGTCGATCACCGGGTTGCGGTAGTGCGCCCAGTTGAAGCCAGACTTGATCTGCCCACTCGTCACCAGGTTGTTGAGAAGGTACGGGTCGACGTCGTAGTAGAAGATCGCCGACAGGTTCTGCAGGCCCTGGTTGTACGACGCGGCCGCGGTCGTGAACGGCTGCGACTTGGTCGTCGAGGTGAATCCGACCTCTTTCAACGCGTTGACGACGTACTGCGTGGGCAGGTCGAAGCCGTTCGCGCTCTGGATCAGGATGTCGAGCGTGAGCTTCTGTCCACCCTTGCTCCGGGTACCGTCCGGCCCGGCCACCCAACCGGCCTGGTCCAGCAGGCTCTTGGCCTTGGCCGGGTCGTAGGCGTACATGGTGTCGTTGGCTTTGACGTAGCCGGGTGTCGTGGGCGTCAAGACGTTGTACGCCGGCGTGAACGCGCCCCGCAGTACGCTCTCGTTGAGCTTCTTCTGGTCTACCGCGTGCAGAATCGCCTGGCGGACCTTGAGGTCGTTCGTCGGGCCTTTCTCGACGTTGATCGGGTAGCCGTACGGCTGCCCGGTCGACGGCATGTCGTAGTGCTTGAACTGAGCGGTCTTCTTGACTGTCGCGATCGTGTCCGGGTCGAGGTTCATCGCCATCTGGATCTGACCACCGCGCAGCGCGTTGTAGCGGGCGTTGGTGTCCAGAAGAATCTTGAAGGTCAGCTTCTCCAGGTTGGCCGGTCCGGCCGGACCGAAGGCCGACGGTCCCCATTTGTACTTCGGGTTCTTCGCCAGGCCGACGTGGTCCTGGTTCACGTAGTCCACGAACGTGAACGGACCGGTCCCGGTCGGATGCGCGGCGATGTCGGCGCCGTACTTCTTCAGCGCCGTGGGCGACTGCATGCCGAAGACGATGCCCGTCATCTCGTGCTCGAACGCCGCGTTGGGCTCGGCGAAGACCACCCGCGCCGTGTACTTGTCGACTACCACGGTCTCCTTGTACGGACCCAGCGCGCCCTTGGCCGAGCGGGACCTGGTCGCGGGATCGACGATGTGGTCGAGAGTCGCCTTCACCGCGGTCGCGTCGAAGTGCGTGCCGTCGTGGAAGTCGACGTCGTCGCGCAGCTTGAAGGTGTACGTCGTCGCGTCCTTCGACACCGAGTAGCTCTTGGCCAGGCCGGGATGGAAGACGTTCTTGCCCGACGCGTCCGGAAGCCACCAGAAGAGCGGGTCGAAGATGTGCGTGATCATCATCGACACCATCGCCAGGCCGGTCGCGGCCGGGTCGAGCGAATCCGGCTCCTGGTAGATGCCGACGGTCAGGGTACTCGCCTTCGCCCCGGACGCGCCGGATGCGCTGCCCTGGCAGGCCGCCAGCAGCGAGCTTCCGCCGAGCGCGAGCAGCCCGGCGCCGCCTGCCTTCAGTAGGCTGCGGCGGCTGTACCGGGACGAACTCGCCGAGCGCGAGGCCGGTGGCAGGGTCGGATCGAGGCTCATGATGAACTCCTTCTGCTGTCCTGATCTGTTGACTGCGCTCCGAGACGCTCGAGTGACCTGATCGCCAGCTCGGCATGGAGCAGCGCGCCCCGAGTCATCACCTGGTCGTCGAACCGAGCCAGCGGACTGTGGTTGCTCGGCGCGTTCGCGAAATCGTCCGTGACCGCCGCGCCGAGCATCAGGTAGCTGCCCGGGACGGCCCGCAGGACCCGGGAGAAGTCCTCCGAGCCCGGCTCCGGAAACTCCATCGGCACGAACTGGTCCTCGCCGAAGACGTCTGCCACCACGTCGGCGACGAACCGCGCATGAGACGGATCGTTGACCGTCGCCGGATACTCCCGCAGGAACTCGACCTCGACCTCCAGCCCGTGGGCCAGAGCCACGCCCTCGCAGACGGCGGTCGCGAGCGGACCGATCGCCTCACCGGTTGCGGCGCTGAAGGTCCGGACGGTGGCCTGGAAGTTCACGGTGTCCGGGATGACATTGCTCGCCACCCCACCGGCGACCGCGCCGACCGTGACCACGACCGGGTCGAAGATGTCGAACCGCCGGGTCACCATCGTCTGCAGCGAGGTGATCATCTCGGCCGCCGCGGTGATGGGGTCCCGACCCAGATGTGGCGACGAGCCATGACCACCACGGCCCCGCACGATCACCTTGAGCTTGCTGCTCGAGGACATCATCGTGTTGCCACGGGTCGTGAAGACCCCGTTCGGCGTCTTGCCCGAGCGCACGTGCATGCCGTACGCGGCGCTCACCTCGGGTCCAGCCGCTGTCAGCACGCCTTCCCTGATCATCGCGCCGGCGCCGTCGTAGCCCTCCTCGCCGGGCTGGAACATGAACACGACATCGCCGGAGAGTTGGTCGCGGCGCTCGGCGAGCAGCCGGGCGGCGCCGACCAGCATCGCCATGTGCAGGTCGTGCCCACAGGCGTGCATCGCACCGTCGATCTCGCTGCTGAACGGCTCCCCGCTGCGCTCCTGGACGGGCAACGCATCCATGTCGGCGCGGAGCAGCACCGCAGTACCGCTGCTGCGGCCACCGCGGAGCACACCGGTGACGGAGGTGATGCTCTCGCCGAGGGTGAGGTCGAGTCCCAGGTCCCCTAGCGCGGTCAGCACCGTCTCCTGGGTCCGGGGCAACTGCAGCCCGATCTCAGGAGCGCGGTGCAGCCGGTGCCTCAGCTGCGTCAGCTCCGGGCCCAGCTCCGCCACGTCCGAGTGAAGGGTGCTGCTGGTCTTCATGCATTTCTCCTTGCTCGCTGGAGTTGGCCTCAAGCTAAGATCACGTCTGTTACGTGTTCATTTCGTGCTCGATTTCGTTCAGAACTGCCCATCGGCTGAAGGAATCCGCCATCTTCACCACCGACGACCGGGAGCTCATCGGAGCCCTCCAGGCCGGTCCGCGAGCGTCCTGGACCGACATCGGCAGCGCCCTCGGAGTGAGCGGTGTGACGGCGGCGCGCCGCTGGGAGCGCATCAAGGCGACGGGAGTCGCGTGGGTGACCGCGGCCCCGGGGATGAGCCGGCGGACGGAGCAATGCGTGGCCTACGTCGAGGTCGACTGCCAACCGGGCAAGCGCAAGGAGGTGGCCGCCGAGCTAGCCGGCCACGAGCTCGTTGTCACGGTCGAGATCACCACCGGAACCGCCGACATCATGCTCACGATCGCGGCAGCGAACCTGATGACGCTCTCGCACTACCTCCTGGACCACCTCGGCAGCCTGGAGAGCGTGCTCCGCACCAGGGCGCGGATCGCGACCAAGATCTACACCGAGGGATCCAAGTGGCGTCTCCTCGACCTCCCCGACGACTCCGTGCGCGAGCTTGAACGACTGCGCATCAAACCCGAACCGGACCGCACCGACGAGGCCGTCTCGATGACTCCGGACATCCAGCGGGTAGCGGGTTTGCTGACCGTCAACGGCCGAGCCTCGTACGCCGAGCTGGCGGCTGCCACGGGTCTCAGCCCGACTTCGGTACGGCGGCATGTCGGCAAGCTGCTGGGCAGCGGGATCCTGATCCCACGCACAGATGTGGCCGCCGAACTCTCCGGATCACCGGTGCAGGTGTACCTCTGGGCCGATGCGCCGGTCGACGGACTGCCGGCGACGGCCCGCACGATCTCGCAGATCCGCCAGGTTCGGCTCTGCACGACCGTGTCGTCCGCGCCGAGCATGCTGCTCTGCGCCTGGCTGCACACGGTCGAGGAGGTGCATCGGCTCGAGCTCGCCATCGCGAACCGGCTCCCCCAGGTCCGCATCGTCGACCGGCTCGTCGTACTGCGGACCGTGAAGCGAATGGGCCGGCTCCTGGACACCCACGGACGCGCGGTCGGCGTTGTCCCGATCAACATCTGGGACGACACCCTGGAGCATCCGGTGACCGCCGGACCGGCGTACTGAAACGAGGTCCGTCACGCCGATGCGGCTGAAGAAATCCGCCAGACCAACGGCGAAGCGAACCGACGTGATCCGCCCGAAACGTCCCGATCGGCAGGGATCCGGCGAGATCGGAAATCTGGACGTGACAATGGCGGGCTACAAAATTCGGCATGTCCTTCGTACTCCGCCGTCTGCTCGCCTCGATCCCCGTGGTCGTCGGCGTCACGATCATCGCGTTCCTGCTGATCCACCTGGTACCTGGTGATCCGGCCCAGACCATGCTGTTCGGGTCGAACGCGAGCCCGGAGCAGCTCGATCAGCTCCGGGACCAGCTCGGGCTGACGCAGCCTTTGTGGCAGCAGTACCTGACCTTCGTCGGTCAGCTGCTGCACGGCGACCTGGGGACGTCGTACGTCACGCACAACTCCGTCGGCTACGAACTCGTCTCCCGCACGCCGAGCACCCTTGCCCTGACCGGTACGGCGATGTTCGTGGCCGTCGTGGTCGGCGCACCGCTCGGCCTGGTGGCGGGCGTGCGGCCCAACTCGGTGCTGGACAACGTCGCCCGCTTCGTCTCGTTCATCGGCGTCGCAATCCCGTACTTCTTCCTGGCGCTGCTGCTCGTGCTCGGCTTCGCCTTCCGGCTCAGCTGGCTGCCCGCGATCGACAACGGCGCCCCGAGCGGCCTGATCCTGCCCGCGATCTCGCTCGGTTGGGGGTACGCCGCGATCCTCACCCGGCTGATCCGCGGCCGGGTGATCGACGAGTACCGCAGCGATTACGTGCGGTCGGCCCGCGGCCGCGGCTGCTCCGAGCTGCGCGTGCTGCTCGCGCATGTGTTCCGGAACTCGTCGATCCCGGCCGTGACCATGATCGGCCTGCAGTTCGGCAACATCCTGACCGGCGCCGCCGTCACCGAGGTGATCTTCGGCCGGCCCGGTGTCGGCAGCTTCCTGGCCACCTCGATCACCACCAAGAACATCCCGGTGGTACAGGGAGCGATCGTGCTGATCGGCATCGGCTACATCGTCATCAACCTCGCCGTCGACCTCGCCGTCGGCGCCATCGATCCCCGAACCCAACTGACGGGAGCGTCGGCATGACCTCGCGAATTCGCGGCCAGTACAGCCGGCCAGTGACGTCGATACTGATGATCGTCCTACTGCTCGGCTTTCTGATCCTGCTGGTCCATCCCGGTCTGTTCGCGCACACCAGCCCGCTCGACAACGGCGACAGCCCGATGTCGGCTCCGGGCGGTGCTCATCTGTTCGGCACCGACCAGCTCGGACGCGACATCTACAGCCGCGTCGTCAACGGAGCCCGGCCGGTCCTCGAGGCAAGCCTCGGCGGCGTTCTGCTCGCCGTACTGGCCGGCGTCGCCGTCGGCCTGATCGGCGGCACCGCCCCACGCCCGGTCAGCGTCGTGGTGATGCGGATCGTCGACGTACTGCTCGCCCTTCCCGTGCTGCTGATCGCGCTGATCCTGATCGCCACGATCGGCGCTGGGGTGAAGAGCATCATCCTGGCTCTCGGCGTCGCGTACACACCTGGGTTCGCCCGGGTCGTCGAGGCGTCCGTGCGCAGGCTGCGCGCGATCGAATACGTCCAGGCGGCCAAGATGTTCGGCTCGAGCGGCCTTCGGACAGCGATTCGGCACCTGCTGCCGAACCTGGTCACCGAGGTTGTGGTGATGGCGAGCAGCGCGGTCGGCTGGGCGGTACTGACCGCGACCACCCTGAGCTTCCTCGGCCTCGGGGTGCAACTGCCCAACCCCGACTGGGGCAGCGATCTGGCCGCCGGTGCCACGAGCCTGTCCACAGCGTGGTGGCTGTCCACGTTTCCCGGCCTCGCGATCACGCTCACCATCCTGGTCGCCAACTTCGCCGGCGACTGGGTGATGACACTGATCGACCCGAGCGGACGGCGGACCTGGACCAGATTCCGGGCTCTCGGCGGTCTCCGGACCAGCCTGCCCAGCACCGAGGTCGCCACCCTCACCCCCAGCGCGGCAACCGAGGAGGCAGCATGACCACCGCTTCACCAGCGGCCGCGGCGTCGGCCGGCTCGCAGTACGGCGACACGGTGCTGAGCATTCGCGACCTGCAGGTCGAGATCCGGACCGCCAACGGCGTGGTCCGGCCGGTCGACGGCGTGACATTGGCGGTACGCAGCGGCGAAACCGTCGGCCTGGTGGGTGAGTCCGGCTCAGGCAAGACCATGACAGGCATGTCGGTCCTCCAGTTGCTGCCACCCGGCGGCGCCGTCGTCGGCGGCTCCATCCAGTTCGACGGACGCGAGCTGACCACCATGACCGCAGGCGAGTTACGCCGGTTGCGCGGCAACGACATCGCCGCCGTGTTCCAGGACCCGATGACGTCGCTCAACCCCACCCGGACGATCGGCAGCCAGCTGCGCGAGGCCTACCGCATCCACCGGCCCGGTACATCGATCGCTGAAGCCAACCGCCGCGCCGAGGAGGTGCTCTCGCTGGTCCGGATGCCGCGACCGAGGGAGCGGCTGCGGGACTACCCGCACCAGCTGTCCGGCGGGATGCGGCAGCGCGCCATGATCGCCATCGCGCTGGTGTGCGAACCACGACTGCTGATCGCGGACGAACCCACGACCGCACTCGACGTCTCGATTCAGGCCCAGATCCTCGAGTTGCTCGACGAGCTCAAGACCCGTCTCGGGATGGGCATCATTCTGGTCACCCACGACCTGGGCGTGATCGCCGGTCACGCCGACAAGGTCGCCGTCATGTACGGCGGCCGGATCGTCGAGGAAGCGCCGACGGCGGAACTGTTCGCCTCGCCCCGCCATCGCTACACGCAGGCGTTGTTCGAGTCGATGCCGACGATGGAGCTGGACGCGCGGCGGGCCTTGGCCTCGATCCCGGGCCTGCCGCCCCAACTGATCGATCTGCCGCCGATGTGCCGGTTCGCGCCGCGGTGCCGGTTCGCGAGCGACGACTGCCGGATCGAGAACCCCGAGTCGATCGAGGTGGCCCCGGGACACACCCACGCCTGCTTCCACCCGCGGCCGTCGGAGCCCGACGGCGACAAGGATCTCCCGACCGAGCTCGGGGAGCAGGATCTCGGATCCCGCGGTGGCACCGGCCGAGCGCTGGTGATGCTCGAGGACGTCGAGAAGCAGTACCGGATCAAGAACCCGGAGCTGTTCAAACCGCGCCGGATCCTGCATGCCGTGTCCAAGGTGAGCCTTGATGTGATCGAGGGTGAGACGCTCGGTATCGTCGGCGAGTCCGGCTCGGGCAAGACGACGCTCGGGCGGATGCTGGTCGGGCTCGAAACCCCGACCAGCGGCGCGGTCAGGTTCGACGGCCGCGACATCGGCCGCCTGACGCCGGCCGGCAATCGCGCCCGCAGCAGCCAACTGCAACTGATGTTCCAGGACTCGGCGGCCGCGCTCGACCCGCGGATGAACGTCGCCGACCTGATCGCCGAACCGCTCGCCGTCCGGCACATCGGCAGCCGCGCCGAACGACGGGCGAAGGTGATGGAGCTGATCGACGCAGTCGGCCTGCCGCGTACGGCGGCCACCCGACGCGCCTACGAGTTCTCCGGCGGCCAGCGCCAGCGAATCGCAATGGCCCGCGCCCTCGTACTCCGGCCGAAGGTCGTCGTCGCCGACGAACCGGTCTCCGCCCTCGACGTCTCCATCCAGGCCCAGATCCTCAACCTGATGCGGTCACTGCAGGTCGCCTACTCGCTCACGTACGTTGTGATCTCGCACGACCTGTCCTTGCTCCGCTACCTGTCCGACCGCATCGGAGTCATGTACCTCGGCAAGCTGGTGGAACTAGGACCGAGCGCCGACATCTACGCAGCGCCCAGGCATCCGTACACCGCGGGCCTGATCGCCTCCGTCCCCGTACCGGACCCCGGTCTGCGGCTCCAGAAGCGAAAGGCCGGCCTGTCAGGCGAGATCGCCTCCGCGATCGACCCACCCAGCGGCTGCCGCTTCCGCACCCGCTGCCCCTTTGCCACCGAGCTCTGCGCCCGCGAGGAGCCGCCTCTCGACCCACGAAACGGACCACACGCCACCGCCTGCCACCATCCACTCCCCCACCAACAAGCACCCGCGGAACCAGGACCTACCTGACGCCGAGTCCGCGACCTCTATCGCCATCGCACTGGCGACGCAGCCAGGCCAGAGCCCATCTGCCCCCGCGTGGAGAGCCCCCGGGCCCTGGCGGATCTCGGGATCGAGGTTCGACGTTCCAGGAGTTGTTAAGTGCGGCGCGAGGGGCAGACGATGAAGGCGGCGCCCTAAATGCCCCGATTTTCCCCGACAGCTAGGACGTGTACCGGGACCCACACAACGTCCAGAAAGAACTCCGCAACGCACGCCAGCCGATCGGTGGCCAACGGCCTAAGTGACATCGTCAACCTCCTGGCAAGCTTGGAGAGCAGCTGTTTCTCCTTCTGTAGCGTGCGTTCGTTGGCTGGCTGGTCGTGTTGGCCAGGGGCCGATCTTGTCGTCGCCGAGTCCTGCCAGTTAGACCACGGAGTTGCGTCTTGCAACCGGGGGTGCATCCCGATGCTGTGATCGAGGAGCTGAGGTGTGCAGCACGGCTGCCGGCCGCAGGGTTAGGGCTACGACGCTGGGGAGGGCGATAGTGCGATCCGCCGGTTCCAGCCGCGCCACGGCGGCGGGACCACCCACCAGGTTCTCCGAGGGTGGTTGGTGGTGCAGTTCGTGGAGTCAGAGTCGCGTTAACGCGGGACACGAAGGCCTCCTGGTTGGTGAAGCGGTTCCTTAGACAGATCCACTTCACAACCGGAGGCCTCACCTGTCAGACCGACTCACCGCGCACCCGACGAACAACCTCGCTGGACATCACAACCAGGCGTTGGTGTCGTAGATGTCCATGCTCCATTTCAGGTCTTCACCCTTCAGGTAACACGTGAAATCGATAATCCCTGGCCCCCGCCGCCAGCGCGTGCAAGCCACCGCACGTTCGATCATTTCGCTAGAATCCCTGCCAGTGTGAGCTATGACAGCGCGGCGCGAGGGCAACCGAACTGGTCGCCTCGCCACTGCGTATTGCGTGAGGCGACTCGTCGCACTCTTCGTTCGACGTCCGCGAACCGGAACGACAGCCGTCGCTAGTCCGGGTACTGTCCGCGTAAGTGGCAGACCGCGTCGTGGAGAGCATCCGCGGCGGGTTCGGCCGGAGCCGACCGTCCGCCCCGATTCGCAGGTATCGCCTGCGGAGAGGCCGATGGCGAACCCTGGGACCTTGTGGCGCTGACATCGTGTGCTGCGGGTGCCAGAGTAGGGCTCAGGGGCATACCGCCCGCACCTAAGGAGGCGCCATGTCTGGCTCCGACATGTCTCGATCCTCGTCGCCGCGCTCAAGCCGCCGAACCTTCTTGGCCGGCTCCGGTGCTGTGGCAGCCGGCACCGTCAGTGCGACGCTTGTCGGCTCCCCTGCCGAAGCTGCCGCGTCGCAGGCATCACCAGCCGGGCTCGGGCCCTCGGAGTTCGACCCGGCACTGCGGAGGTTGCTGAGCAACGTCGACCCGAACAGGATCGGAGCGACCATCCAGCGGCTGACCGAGTTCGGCACGAGACATACCTTGTCCAGCCAGACCGAGCCGGAGCGTGGCATCGGCGCGGCAACAGACTGGGTAGCTCAGCAGATGCAGGCCATCGCCGCTCTGTCCGGCGGCAACCTGACGGTACGGCGGCAATCGTTCGTGCAACCTGTCTCCAGCCGGATCCCCGTTCCCACCACGATCACCAACGTCATCGCCACGCTGCAGGGGACCGCGTCACCTGAGCGGTTCTACGTCGTCACCGGCCACCTCGACTCACGAGTGACCGACGTGATGGACTTCACCAGCGACGCACCAGGTGCCGACGACGACGGGTCCGGCGTCGCCTGCGTGCTCGAACTCGCGCGGCTGTTCGCGTCGCACCAGTTCCCCGGCACGATCATCTTCGCCACCGTTGCCGGAGAGGAGCAAGGCCTGTACGGCTCCAGCTTCATGGCACAGCAGATGTCATCGGCCGGCAACGACGTCCAGGGCATGTTCAGCAACGACATCATTGGGGCCAGCCGGTCTTTCGATGGCCACAAGCCTGACCCGTTCACGGTACGGATGTTTCTGGAGGGGCTCCCGACCAATGCGACACCGGACCAGATCGCGCTCTTGAAGTCGGTTGGCGGCGAGAACGACGGGCAAGCTCGCCAACTAGGCCGCTTCGTGCGCGCGGTGGCTCCGCACAGCCTGACCGGCATGGGCATCCGGCTCATCTGGCGGCGCGACCGGTTCCTGCGCGCCAGCGACCACGTCTCTTTCCAGGGCCAGGGCTACCCGGCCGCGAGGTTCACCGAGCCGCGGGAGAACTTCAATCACGAGCACCAGAACACCCGTGTGGTCGACGGCGTGCAGTTCGGCGACCTGATCGAGTTCGTGGATTTCGACTACATCGCCCGGGTGACCAGGGTTAACGCCGCTGCGTTGTGGGGGCTTGCCTCCTCGCCCAGCACTCCCAAGGATGCACAGATCCACACGACGCCGCCTGGCACCCTCTCGGGCACCAACCTCACCACGCTTTCCTGGAAAGCCGGCCCCGAAGCCAACCTGACGGGGTACGAGGTGGTATTGCGGGAGACTACGGAACCCGATTGGACCACGGCGATTCCGGTCGGCAACGTCACCACAATCACGATCGATATCTCCAAGGACAACGTACAGATGGGCATACGCGCCGTGGATCGAAACGGCAATCGGAGCCCGGTCGCATCCCCCCATGCGGTCGCCTAGCCGTCGGCCGATCGCACCTTCCGCCAATCCTTCCCTGACTCCTACAGCATCGAGAACACCCCACTCTCCAAGACGCAGCTGACTCGTTGTGATGGCGTGATCGCAGGTCGCTGACCGTTGCGTCGGCCACCTGGCGACTTCTCAGCCGTCAGGTAAGCCTCAGGAACAGGATGGTGCAACATGGCCGACGAGATCACGTGAACAGGTGTCAGCCGCCGAGCTGTCCTGGGCGGGTCTGGCGCGACGGCTGTCGTCGTAGGACTGGGCGGCGCGCTCGCACCTTCCCAGGCTGCCGCCGCAACGGCTGCGGTCGCCGGCCGTGGCGATCTGAAGGCTGCGGACCCGCCCACGTTCGCCGGTCGCGACGACCGCGAAGCGATCCGCGGTGTGCGGAACCCGCGGATCCGGATCCTCCCGCTGAACAACGCGAAGTTCCGGGCCGGGGCGTACTTCGACCTGCGGGTCGAGGCCGCCGGTGTCGACCCGCAGACGGCCCGGATCGAGATCAAGGTGGTCGGGTCGCGTGGTCCGGTACCGCTGCTGCAGGGCACTCCGGAGCGGTCGAGTTCGGCCGCCGGCAGCCTGGCGGTCACCTACCGGCACGTCGCCTACCCCTCCGCGGGCCGGATGATCGCGGTCAAGGTAACAACGGCGCCGAGGCGTTCTCGGCCAGCGTTGTCCACGACGTCGCCGTACCGGCCGGCGGACGGCGCGCCAAGAACGTGATCTTCTTCCTCGGCGACGGCATGGGCGGCGCCGCGATCACCGCCGCGCGGCTGCTCTCCAAGGGCATCACCGAGGGCAAGTACCACAGCACCTTCGAGATGGACCGGATGGACGCGGTCTCGTCAGTACTCGGGTGCGGACGCGATCGCGACCGACTCGGCGAACTCGCTGTCGGCGTACGTGACCGGGCAGAAGTCCTCGATGAACGCCATGGGCGTCTAAGAGCAATGCGACCGACGTCAACGCCCACCCGAAGGTCGAGACGATCGCCGAGCTGGCCAAGGGGGTCAAGGGCATGCGGGTCGGCATCGTGACGACCGCCGAGGTTCAGGACGCTCGCAGCCCACCGCCGCATCCGGCGCAGCTCGGCCCGCCGTCAGGCTCGCAGGATCAGTGCCGAGCAAGTTTCAGTCCGGGGCACCGAGCCGCAGGTGTTCCGCGTGATAGATCGCCTCGTCGAGTAACTGAGCTACGTGGTTGTCGTACAGGGAGTAGACGACTGTGCGCCCTTGCCGCACGCCCTCGACGAGGCCGAGGTTGCGGAGCAGGCGGAGTTGCTGGGAGACCGCGGACTGTTCCATCTGGACGGATTCCGTCAACTCACCGACGGTGGCAGGCCCCTCGCGCAGTCGTCCCAGAATGAGCAGCCGGCTCGGGGTGGCCAGGGCCTGGAGGGTGGCGGCGACGGCCTTGGCCGAGGCCAGATCCAGGCGCACGGGTACGCCTGTGCGCGCAGTTGCTCCGTGACCCATACCGCACAGCATACCCACAACGCAGGTTTGCATGAATATGTGTTCATGTTTTACTGTTTCGGGCATGACCTTCACACTGTCCGCACCGCCCCGCGAGGTGCCCCAGGATCCCGCTCGCCGAACCAATCGGCGTAGCCGACTGTGGTCATTGATCTCGATGGCGGAAGTCAGGTGGGCTGCTCTCGCGACCGTCCTTTTCCTCCTCGGGGCCGGACTCCACGCGCTGGGAACGCCTGCCCCGGTGTGGTGGACCTTCTATCTGGCCTGCTACGCGGCAGGAGGCTGGGAACCTGCGCTGTCCGGCCTGCGCGCGCTGCGCGAGAAGTCGCTGGACGTCGACATCCTGATGATCGTCGCCGCGATCCTCGCCGCCTCGATCGGACAGGTCTTCGACGGCGCGCTGCTGATCGTGATCTTCGCCACCTCCGGTGCCTTGGAGGCATTCGTCACCAGGCGTACGGCGGACTCGGTGCGCGCCCTGCTCGACCTCGCGCCCGAGCGGGCCGCCCGGCTGACCTCGTCCGGCGACGAGGAACTGGTCGATACCGCCGAACTCGTCGTGGGCGACATCGTGCTCGTGCGGCCGGGCGAGCGCGTCGGCGCCGACGGCGAGGTGGTCGACGGCCTCAGCGAGGTGGACCAGGCCTCGATCACCGGCGAACCGTTGCCGGTGGCAAAGACTGTCGGTGACGAGGTCTTCGCGGGCACGCTGAACGGTACCGGCGCGCTGAGGATCACGGTGAACCGCGCCGCCCGGGACTCGGTCGTCGCGCGGATCGTCACGATGGTGGAGGAGGCCTCGCAGACCAAGGCCCGGACACAGCTGTTCATCGAGAAGGTCGAGCAGCGGTACTCCGTCGGAGTCGTGATCGCGACGCTCGCCGTGTTCGGGATCCCGCTGGCGCTGGGTGCCGCGTTCGAGCCCACCCTGCTCCGGGCGATGACGTTCATGATCGTCGCCTCGCCGTGCGCGGTCGTCCTGGCCACCATGCCACCGTTGCTGTCGACGATCGCCAATGCGGGCCGCCACGGCGTACTGGTGAAGTCGGCGGTGGCGCTGGAGAAGTTCGGCACGGTGAACCTGGTCGCGTTCGACAAGACCGGAACGCTGACCGAAGGAACCCCGAGGGTCGCGCAGGTCGAGGTCGTCCCCTCGGCCGGCCTGACGACCGAGCGCTTGCTGGCATTCGCCGCCGCCGCGGAACGGCCGAGCGAGCATCCCCTGGCGCGGGCTGTCGTCCTGGCAGCCCAGGAGGCGGAGATCGCCGTGCCGCACAGCGAGACGTTTACCTCTACACCAGGACGCGGCGTGACGGCCGTGGTCAGCGGTGCCGCGATCCGGGTCGGGTCACCGGCGGTTCTGGACGAGGTAGCTGAAGGAGAGGCGAAGACGGCGGCGCGGGCGCTGGTGTCAAAGCTGGAGGAGTCAGGTCGTACGGCGGTGGTCGTCACGGTCGACGGGGTCGCGGCCGGTGTTCTCGGGCTCGCCGACCGGGTACGTCCCGACGCACGCGAGACGGTCGCCATGCTGCGTGAGCTGACCGGCCGCAGCCCGATCCTGCTGACCGGTGACAACGAGCGGGCCGCCCGCCGGCTCGCCGAGGAGGTCGGCATCACCGATGTGCGCGCGGGTCTGCTGCCTGCGGACAAGGTGAGCGCAGTTCGCGGTCTCCAGGACGACGGCCACCGAGTGATGCTGGTCGGGGACGGTGTGAACGACGCCCCCGCGATGGCCGCCGCCGAGCTCGGTGTGGCAATGGGCGGGCATGGATCGGACCTCGCACTCGAGACCGCCGACGCGGTGATCGTCCGGAACGAACTGGCCACGCTGCCGAAGGTCATCGGCCTGGCCCGCCGCGCTCACCGGCTCGTCAAGGCCAACCTCGTCTTCGCGGCGACCGTCATCACTGTGCTGGTGATCTGGGACATGGTCTGGATCCTGCCGCTGCCGCTCGGTGTCGCCGGGCATGAGGGCTCGACGATGGTTGTCGGACTCAACGGCCTCCGGCTGCTGGCCCGAAGGGCGTGGCACAAGGCGGACCAGCCGGCCGCCTGAGGATCAGCCGTGCGAATGAAGAACATCGTCGTGGTCGGAGCGTCCCTCGCTGGGCATCATGCAGCGCGGACGCTCCGCCACCTCGGCTTCGACGGCACGCTCACCGTGATTGGGGCCGAGCCGCATCACCCGTACGACCGTTATCCGTTGTCCAAGGCGTTTCTCACCGGTGACACCGATCGCGGCGGCCTGGACCTGGACGACCCCGGCGCCGACGTGTCGTGGCGACTGGGCGCCGAAGCGACCGGCGTCGATCTGTCCCGGCGGGTCGTGACTGTCGACGAGCGCACCGAGGTCTCCTATGACGGCCTGGTCGTGGCGTCCGGCGCCCGCCCACGAGACTCCGACACGGTCCAGGGAGTCGAGCGTGCATTCGTACTGCGAACCGTCGATGACGCGGACCGGTTACGGCGGGCGCTGACCGGCCGCGCGCGTCGCGTCGTCGTTGTCGGCGGCGGCCTCATCGGGGCCGAGATCGCTTCGACGGCTGTCGGATTCGGACACGACACCACACTCGTCCACAGCGGCACCGTGCCGACCTCCCACAGCCTCGGTCTCCCCGTCGCCGGGCACCTCCTCGCATTGCACCGCAAAGCAGGCGTCCGCATCATTCCACGCTCACGGGCGGCACGGCTGGAGCACAGTCACGGTCGCGTGACCGGCGTACTGCTGGCGGACCGGACGCGGGTTCCGGCCGACATCGCGGTGATGGCAACGGGCACGAAGCCGAACGTCGGCTGGCTGGAAGCCGCCGGCCTCGACGTCCGCGACGGCCTGGCGTGCGGTCCGTCGTTACATGCCCTCGGCAACGACCGAGTCGTCGGCGCCGGAGACGCCGTTCGCGCCCCTCATCGTCTGCTGGGCGGCGAGCTCGCCCGCACCGAGCACTGGGCGAGCGCGATCGACCAGGCTACCCTCGCCGCAACCAACCTGCTCCACGGCAGCACCCGCTCCTGGTGCGCGATGCCCAGATTCGGTACCACCATCCACGGCGCCGGGATCCGCGCGGTCGGGTTCCCCCAGCTGGCGAATCGGAGCCAGGTGATCTGGGGAGCGATCGGCGCCGAAACCGCCGTCGTCGCGCTCTTCCGCGGCGACACACCTGTCGCCGCGGTGTCGCTGAACGCAGCAGATCACCTCGACGATCACGCCAACAGACTGTGGCCGGACCTCGGACAACCGCGGCCCGAATGATCAGCGCAGCCGACCTGTTCCAGCCGTCGTCTGAGCGGGGTCCAGCTGCCGGCGCCGGATGGCCACGATCTTGGGCTCGGAGAAGGATTCGACGGCGGTGGTGATGCCTTCGCGGCCGACGCCGGAGGACTTGAAACCACCGAAGGGCATGGCATCAATGCGGAAGTCGGAGCTGGAGTTGACCAGTACGGCGCCGACCCGGAGCCGGTCTGCCGCGTCGAGGGCACATTCGATGTCGCGGGTGAAGACTCCGGCCTGCAAGCCGGTGTCAACCTCGTTCGCCGCGTCGATCGCCGCGCTCAGGTCGGCGAAAGGCTCGATCAGTACGACTGGACCGAAGACCTCTTCGCGCCACAGATCCGCGCCATGCGGAACGTCGGTGAGGACAGCCGGTGTCACGAAGGCAGCCGCTCGCCGTCCCCCGCATCGCAGGTTTGCCCCCTCGCCGACCGCCGCCGTCACAGCAGCCTCCACGCCGACGGCAGCATCCACGGTGATCATCGGTCCCACATCGGTCAAGGGGTCCAGCTTCGAACCCACGCGCAGGTCCGCGGTCAGCGCGAGCACCCGCTCCAGAACGTCGTCGTACAAGGGCTGCGCGATCAGTGCGCGCTGGACCGACAAGCAGTTCTGACCCGCCACTCCGAACGCGCCGTCCACGATCGCTACCGCCACGTCGGCGGGATCCGCGTCGGAGCAGGCGATCAGCGCGTTGTTCCCGCCCAGCTCCATCAGCAGCTTCCTCGCCCTCCCCTCCTGAGCGACCAGATCCGCGGTACGACGACCACCGGTGAACGACACCACGTCCACCCGGTCGTCGGCCACCAGGGCACGGGCCGCGCCGAGCCCGGTCAACAGTGCCAGGCGCGAGCCTGGGACACCCGCTTCGAGCAGGATCTCGACCAGCGCGAACGCGGACAGCGGTGTCAGCTCGGACGGCTTCAGGATCACGGCGTTGCCGGCCAGCAGGGCCGGCCCGAGCTTGTGTGCCACCAGGTTCAGAGGATCGTTGTACGGCGTGATCGCCGCGACGATCCCGACCGGCTCGCGGGTGTACCAGCCGAGCCACCCGTCGCCGCGCGGACTGTTGCCGAACGGAACCGTTCGCCCGTCCAGCACCGATGCCGCCTCGGCGGACAGGCGCAACGTCTCGGCGGCTCGCCGTACCTCGGAGGTTGCCTCCCGGACCGTCTTCGACGCCTCCGCCACGATCACGTCCGCGAGTTGCGCCGCACGGTCCGCAACCAGGCCGGCGGCCCTCGTCAACGTCTCCCGGCGCGCCCACAACGGCCACTCCCCCTGCGAGACCGCCAGATAGCTGATGGCCCGGTCGACCTCCGCGGCGCCGGCATCCGACACAGCGCCGACCACCTCCCCGGTCTCGGGATCGGTCACCTCGAGTACGTCGGCCGGCCAGCTCCAGCGCCCTTCCAGATAGGCACCACCGGGCGGGGAGAAGACATCGGCGAATGACTCGCCTGCCGCCGCCGTCATGCGGGACCCACGCTCAGCAGCTCAGCGCTCTCTGCCCAGCGATGACAGCGAACCTGGTGCCCGGGCATCACGTCCGTCAACTGCGGGGCCTCCTGACGGCATCGGTCAGTGGCCAGCGGGCACCGCGTGCTGAACCGGCATCCAGCAGGCGGATGCACCGGAGACGGCGGCTCGCCCTGCGCGACGACGCGATCCTTGGCATGCGTCGCGGCGGCAAGCAGCGCCAACGTGTACGGATGCCGCGCATCGGTGAACAGCTGCTCGCGATCCGCCGTCTCGACGATCTGGCCGAGGTACATCACCGCGACCCGATCGCTGGTCAGCCGGACAACTCGTAGGTCGTGCGAGATCAGGACCATCGTCAGTTCCCGCTCGCGCCGCAACTGGCTGATCAGATTCAGTACCGTCGCCTGCACCGAGGCGTCCAGCGCCGACGTCGGCTCGTCGCACACGAGCAACGTCGGCTCCAGCAGCAAGGCCCGGGCGATCACGACCCGCTGCAGCTGCCCGCCCGAGCAGTCGCCCGGATACCGGTCGAGGTACTCCGCGTCGAGCCCGACCTCACGCAGTGCCTGGACGACCCGGGCTTCCCGGCCGGCGTGGTCCCCGAGATGGTGCTGCGCGAGTACGGCGGTCAGGCTCTGCCGGACCGTCATCCGCGGGTCCATCACCGCGTGCGGATCCTGGAACACGATCTGCGCCGTACGCCGGAACGCCTTGTCGTCCTTGCGCTTCAGCGACGTCACCCGCACCCCCGCCACGTCGACCCGGCCGCTGTCGGGAGCCTGCAGGCCGAGGATGATCCGGGCCAGCGTGCTCTTGCCGGAACCCGACTCGCCGACGATCCCCAGCGACGTACCGCCTCCCACCTCCAGCGTCACGTCGTCGACCGAGTGGACGAACTCGCGTTTGCCGAAACCCCGGCGCCGCAGCGGGAAGTGCTTGACGACGTTCTCC
>NZ_DASRVN010000230.1:0-5364 GCF_035655035.1 Kribbella sp.
GGTACGCCGGAAGAGGTCGCCGCGAACCCGGCGTCGTACACCGGGCAGTTCCTCGCGGAGATCCTCAAGGGCCGGGCGGCGAAGCCGAGCGCGAAGCAGGCGGCCAGGGCGCTGCCGGCGAAGAAGACGGCCGCGAAGAAAACACCGGCCAAGAAGGCAGTCGCCACGAAGAGCACGGCTAAGAAGGCTGCCGTGAAGAAGACGGCGGCGAAGAAGGCACCGGCGAAGAAGACAGCGGCGGGGAGGCGTGCTGCCGGGTGACTTTGGCTCCGAGGCAGGCCCGTTACGGGTGACTCTGCGCTGACGAGGCCTGCGCTCTGGTCAGCGGCGGAACAGTTGCTGGAACAGGTGCCGGAGCCAGGTGCGGCGCGGCGTGGGCAGCAGTGCCGGCGGCAGGACAGCCGCCGGCGGCGTCGCGAGGGTGACCGGGATCTGGACCATCCGATCACCTTGCAGCCAGTACAGGTCCGGACTGCACTGGTCCGGCGCGTCCTTGTAGGTCTCGGCGACGTACCGCGCCAGCCGGTCCGCGACCTCCTGACCCGCGTCCGCGGCGCAGAACGCCACCGTGCTCAGCCGTGGCACGGCGACCAGCACCCCGAGCCCGATGGATGCTTGCGGCAACAAGTTGTCCCGGTCGACGATCGCCATCGACACCAGCGGGTCGTCGGCGCGGGTGAGGACCGAGAAGCCGTCCTGCTCGATCGGGCGCAGGTCCGAGATCTGGTCCAGCGTCAACTGCACCGGCGATGGTACGTCGGGGTCGCCGAGGCCGAGCATCGACCGCCGTACGACGGTCAGCCGGCGGTAGTCGTTCCCGGTACCGACGAACACCACGACCTCGAAGTGGTCGCCGAACGGGATCAGCGCGTCCGCGACCGGGCCGGCCGTCCGCGCGGACCAGCCGCGTTGCAGCAGCATCGCGCGCTGCCGGCCGGCGACGTCGCCGAACCGGTGTTCCTCGGTGGCGAGCTCACCCTCCGCGACCACAGCCCGTAACCACGCCTCGATCTGGTCGGCCCACAGCTGCTGCGGCAGCTGGAGACAACGCTCGATGATCTCGCCGAGCCCGACGACCGCGGACATCTGCAGCGCGCCCCGGCCCCAGCCGACCTCGACAGTACGCTCGGTGGTGTCGACGACACAGCCTGGCATCCACAGCGGGGCCAGGTCCGCGATCGCCTTCAGGACCGTCGAGTCGTTCGTCGTACCAGTCATCGCCACCCTTTCCGACACCAGATTGTGCCGGGCGCCGGGTCCGTACGCACGAGTGCCCCCGCCTCGCGGTCCGGGCGGACGAGCGGGGGACCCGGCCGCCGTACCGCCCGGAAAGATGCCTGAGGCAACAACTCGGCGGCCCTGGTGGCCGGTTCCGGTGGTCGTGACCCTCGGGGAGACCTTTCGATCCTGGTCGAAATGATTGCCATCATCAACCAGTTTCGCTACACCTCCGCGTCTTTCTGGGACGATTGTGTTATGACCCGAAACCCCGTTTAGGGTTGCGTTTGCGGCGCAGACCAGTGCGAAGGAGAAGCTTGTGGGACAGCGATGGGACATGGGTCAGGAGACCCTGGGCCAGTTGACGAAGAAGACCTCGACCGGCACCCAGGACCTCGGCGGCCTGGTGAAGCAACTGGTCGCGGCGGCCCAGCCGCTCGAGGGCAAGATGAACGGTGCCGGTAAGGGTGCGTTCGACGCCTTCAAGGCGAACGTCGACAGCATCGCCGCGGACCTGAACGCGGGCATGGGCCGGATCACCGAGGGTCAGGCGGGCATGGACACCGCGTTCCGTACCGGTGACAGCGACATGGCCCAGACCGCGAAGAAGAACGAGGGGGCCGCGGACTTCGACGGCGCCCGCTTCGGCAAGCGCTGAGAGAGGGAACGACGATGGCGAACCGCAACAGCTACGACACCGCCGCTTCCGGCGAGGTGCAGGCCAACATCAACCGGCTGTCCGGCCAGATCCAGGGCCTGATCGCGGAGCACCGGAAGAACGTCCAGAGCGCGCTCGCGGACGCGTCGGCGAGCGGCGTGACCGACTCGTACCGCGCCGTCGAGGACCGGTTCAACAAGGCCGCCGACTCGACACTCTCGGTGATCAAGACGCTGCAGGAGACCATGGCCGCCAACGACTCGACCGCTGCGGCGACGCTGAAGAAGGCGCAGTCCGCGGTCGACGGCATCGGCGGCTGACGCTTTCAGGAGGAGGTCAGCGATGGACTGGGACATCGATCCGCCGGGCGTCGAGCGCGTACTGAGGGCAACGCAGAGCGCGGCCGAACCGTTCTCGAGCCTCGGGGAGTTCTACGGGCTCAACATGAACGGTTTGGTCCAGGGCATGAACTATGACGTCATCAGGGTGGCGGCGTCAGCAGTCAGTGAGTATTCGACGCACTGGGCGCCGATGATCGAGGCGGCGGCCAAGCAGATCAGCGCTTCGCTGACCGGCGCGCAGAACGCGACCGTCGCGTACATGCACGGTCAGGAAGACATGGCGCTGAACGCACAGCAGGCTGCCGCTCGTGGCGAGATCCCGGCGCCACCCGGTTCGAAACCGCACGGCAGCACCGGGATGGTCGCCGAGTGAGTACCGACCCGACGAGCGACGACGTGCTCGCCACCGCGCGGCGCCGGCTGGCCGGGTGGCTGGCGGAGCAGGCTGCCGGCCCGGAGTACTCCGTCACCGAGCAGGACCTGGCGGACTGGGACGCGGAGCGGGTGGACGAGTTCGTCGTCCTGACGCCGCCCGGCTACGCGAACCAGGTGTTCCTGGTCGGCGACGAGTCGGTCGACTCCTACGCCCCCAGCCGCACGTCGTTCGACGACGCGCTCGCCGCCGCCCGCGCGCACAGCTGAACCCTGCCCGCCCGCTACGACTTCGTGTGATCGAGGAGTTCCCCGGATGATCAAGCCTGAAGGCATCCCCGTCGAGGATCTGGACAGGGTCGCCGCGGCGATCCAGCAGAACGCCGGCCCGTTGGGGAAGCTCGGGCAAGGCTTCTCGGACGTCGGCAACAACGTGCACAAGTCGTTCGGCGGGCTGAACGAGGTGTATCACGCGCCGGAGCGCGAGGTGCTGGTCAACTCGACGCAGCTGGTGCAGAAGAACCTGACCGAGTTCGGTTCGAACCTTCCGCAGATCTCGCATCACCTGACCGTGTTCGGCGACGGCGTACAGGCCAAGGCCGACCGCCTGCGGGCGATCCGAGCGGATGCCTATGACTGGATGCGCCGGAAGAACGGCAACCCGGACTGGCAGAACGACCAGTGGATGATCGACAAGAACAACCAAATGGTGCAGGACGTCCACAACATCATGACGGTGGACCTGCCCGACATGAGCTTCCGCTGCGCGAACGCGATCCTCGCGCTGTTCGGCGGGAAGCCGTGGGACCCGAAGACCGGGGCCAGGCAGGGTGAGACGCCGAAGCAGGGCGGCGACGACAAGCAGGAAGAGCCCTGGGGTACGCCGGAGGAGCGGGACAGGCCGTGGTACCTCGGCGCCCTGCACGCCGTCGGCCAGTTCCTGGTGGGTGTCGTGCAGGTCATCGGCGAGGCGATCGAGGGGATCCTGACGGTGATCCCGGTGTTGCCGGCGCTCGGCAGCATCGACGGTGTCCGGAAGTGGGCCAAGAGCACCTTCGGGTACGACATCCCGACCTGGGACGCCGCCGGAAAAGCGTGGGTGGGGTTGAAGGACCTTGCGGTCGGGCTGACGGCGCTCCCGTTCCAGCTCGCCTGGTGGGGTTTCGACGCGGTCACCGGTAAGGACACCCGGCCGCAATGGGTGAAGGACATCGGCGAGAAGTCGCTCGAGATCGGCAAGAGCCTGATCGCCTGGGACGAGTGGTCGAAGAACCCGGCGAAGGCGCTCGGGATGGTGCTGACCAACGTCGCCACGACGGTCGGCACCGGCGGAGTGGCGGCCGGGGCGAAGGCTGTGGCGACCGCCGGGAAGCTCGGGAAGCTGAGCCTGGCCGCCGCGAAGGTGGCGAAGGCGGCGGAGTACGTCCAGGGTGTCAAGATCGGCCTGCACGATGGTGCCTTGGGACTGGCGACGAAGATCCCGAAGGTCGCCGATGTGGTCGACAAGATGGCGAAGATCCCGATCGTCGGCCACAACTTCCAGCTGCACACACCGAAGGCCGACATCCCGGTGGTGACTGCCGCGGACACCGGCGGATCGGTCGCCCATCACGCGGGCGACGTCCCCGGTGCCCACACCGGCGTACCGGAGTCGAGAGCCGGAACGTCGAACGTCGACATCCCATCCGCACACACGGGCGACGGACCCGGGGTACACACGGGCGACGGCGGCGCCGTACACACCGGCGTCGGTGACGGGCTGGGCGCGCATGTTGGTGACGGCGCGGGTACGCATGCCGGCGTTGGCGACGGTCCGGGTGCGCATGCTGGGGTTGGCCCGGGCGCACATCCTGGTGTTGGTGACGGCCCGGGTACGCATGCCGGAGTCGGTGACGGTCCGGGTTCGCATGTCGGTGATGGCCCCGGGGCACACGCGGGTGATGGCCCGGGTGCCGGGACGCAGACCTCGCGCCCCGATCCGCTCACGGGCCGGCCGGCGTCGCACCCGGACCCGCAGACCGGTTCGCCGAACGGGACCCACGACCCCACCCACACCGACCCCACGACCCCGGCCGGACGCCACCAGCCCGACCAGCCGGTCGTGACCCCGCCGGTACAGCCGGTGTCCCACGCCCACCCGGGCTCGACCACGCCCGGCCACACAGAAACACCCACGGGCCGCACGGACCCAGGCACGTCGGCGGGCCGGACAGATCCGGGTACGTCGGCCAGGCGGACCGATCCGGGCACGTCGACCGGCCGGACCGATCCCGGTACGTCAACTGGGCGGACCGATCCGGGTACGTCGACCGGGCACACCGATCCTGGTACGTCCGCCGGGCGGACGGACCCGGGTACCTCGACCGGCCGGACCGATCCGGGTACGCCCACGCCCGCCGGGCACCACGAGCACACGACACACGACCGTACCGAGCCAACGTCATCGCGCACTGAACCGTCGGACCGCCGCGGCACCGAGCAAACAAAGCCGGAGCCCGGCCGCACACGTACGCCGGAGCCGACCACACCGGGCACCGACCACACGCACACCCCGGACCCGACCACCCGGGGCACGGACCGTACGCACACGCCGGAGCCGACCACCCCGGGCTCGGACCGCACGCATACGCCGGAGCCGACCACCCCGGGTACCGACCGTACGCACACGCCCGAGCCTCGGACGGGAGAGACGAACCCGGAGCCTCGGCGTACCCCAGAAGACCCCGGCGCCGCGCGTACGAACGAACCGCCGGTCGTACCGGTCACCCCGGTCAC
>NZ_DASRVN010000231.1:0-15130 GCF_035655035.1 Kribbella sp.
GCGTACGCCTCCACGCTGAACCTCAGCTTCGACATCCGCGGCGGCCTGCTGATCCGGCAGATCCACCACTGGGCGGCCGTGCTGTTCATCGCCGCGATGATGGTGCACCTGCTCCGGATGTTCTTCACCGGCGCGTTCCGCAAGCCACGTGAGCTGAACTGGCTGATCGGGTTCGGGATGCTGTTCCTCGGCATCATCGAGGGCTTCATCGGGTACGGCCTCCCCGACGACCTGCTGTCCGGTACCGGTCTGCGGATCACCAACGGCATGATCCAGGCGTCGCCGGTGATCGGCACGTACATGAACTTCTTCATCTTCGGCGGTGAGTTCCCCGGCGGCGACTTCGTCTCCCGGTTCTTCATCGTGCACGTGCTGCTGATCCCGGGCATCATCCTCGCCCTGGTCACGGTCCACCTGTTCCTGGTCGTGTACCACAAGCACACGCAGTACGCCGGTCCCGGCCGGACGCAGAAGAACGTGGTCGGCTACCCGCTGTTCCCGGTGTACACGGCCAAGGCCGGCGGCTTCTTCTTCGTGGTCTTCGGTGTCACCGCGCTGATGGGCGCGCTGATGCAGATCAACCCGGTCTGGCTGTACGGGCCGTACGACCCGGCCGCGGTGACCGCGGGTTCCCAGCCGGACTGGTACATGGGCTGGCTGGAAGGCTCGGTGCGTATCTTCCCCGGATTCGAGTCGCACTTCTGGGGCATCACCCTGAGCTGGAACCTGATCATCCCCGCGCTGATCGTGCCACCCGCGTTCGTCACCCTGGTCGCGCTCTACCCGTTCATCGAGGGCTGGATCACCGGGGACAAACGCGAGCACCACCTGCTGGACCGGCCCCGGGACGTACCGACCCGGACCGGTATCGGCGTCGCGTTCATGACGTTCTACGCGCTGCTGTGGGTCGGTGGCGGTAACGACGTCCTCGCCACCCATTTCCACATCTCGCTGAACAGCGTCACCTGGTTCCTGCGGTTCGCGGTCATCCTGGGCCCGATCCTGGCCTTCTGGATCACCCGCCGCTGGGCGATCTCGCTGCAGCGGGCCGACGAGGAGCGACTCCTGCACGGCCTGGAGACCGGCGTCATCGTGCGCTCCGCCGAGGGCAAGTACACCGAGAAGCACCAGCCGATATCGACCTACGAGGCCTACTCGCTCACCGCGCGGGACCGACTCGTGCCGCACGAGATCGGCCCGGACACCGACGACAACGGCGTCCGCGCCCCGCGCCGGGCCCTGCACAAGGCCCGCGCGGCGCTCTCCCGGTTCTACTTCGCCGACGCGGTCCAGAAGCCGACCGCCCAGGAGATCGAGGAGGCGCACGAGCACGCTCACGACGCCGACGAGATCCACGAACTGACCGAGGACACGGAGACCTACCGCGAGGTCACCAGCGGCGATCACTCCTGACGCTCGAAGCACCACAACGAACGGCCCCGGGCACTCGCCCGGGGCCGTTCGTGTTTGTCAGCCGATTGCCTGAGCCATCGCGGTCAGCCAGCGCTTGAGTGCTGCCTGGTCGGCGGGGCTCAAGGTCGCGGTCTCGGCGGCCATCCGGTTCAGGAGCGGCCCGAAGAACTGCCAGCCGAGCTCGACGGCGCTGTCGGAGACCTGCAGCTGGGCGCTGCGGCCGTCTGAGCGGCTTCTGAGGCGTTCTACGTGCCCTGCGGCCTCCAGGCGGTGTATGACGGCTGTCGTCGCCTGTGAGGTCATTCCCAGCTGCTGAGCGAGCCAGCTGGGCGTGGCCTCCGCCCCGGCGCGTTCGGCGTCCAGGAGGCGTATCAACGCCCGTACGTCGGTACCGTGCAGTCCCGTCGTACGCGCGAACTCCCCCACCGCCAGCTCGAGCCGCAGCGCGACGTCCCGCAGCAGATGCACAACCTCCAACGCAGCCGCACGCTCCGGGTCCGCCGGCATCACTCCTTCACGCATACCCTGCACTTTACCTCACTCAGTGAGCTATCCTCGGCGACATGAGCTTCCAGGACGCGTACGACGCTCTGCTCGAACACTGGGGTGTGCCGGTCGAGCAGCTCGAAGTAGCCGATGAGTTCGGTACGACGCACGTCAACGCGTGCGGCCCGGTGGACGGTGCGCCCGTCGTACTGCTGCCGGGTCATGGTGCGACCTCACCGGTGTGGTTCACCGTCGCACCAGGGCTGGCGGAGCAGTACCGGGTGTACGCGATCGACCTGATCGTCGACGCCGGCCGCAGTACCAACACCGGCCGGAAGCCCAAAACGCCCGGCGACCTGCACCTGTGGCTGACCAACGTCCTGGACGGCCTGGGCATCGACCGAGCAGCTCTGTGCGGTCACTCGTACGGCGCTTGGATCGCACTGACGTACTCGATCGCCCACCCGGACCGAGTACGCCGCCTCGCCCTGCTGGACCCCACAGACACCTACCTCGGCCTACGGGTGCCGTACATCCTCCGAGCACTGCCCAGCCTTCTGCGCCCCTCCCAGAAGCGAACCGCCTCGTTCCTGCACTGGGAGACTCAGGGCCTCCCCCTTGCTCCCGAGGTCATCAAACTTGCCGGCCTCGCCGCGGAGCGCCCCTCGACCCCGTTCGTCCGCACCAAACGCCCCACCGACGACCAACTGAGAACCGTCACACCCCTGGTCGTCATCGCCGACCGCAGCAAGAGCCACAACCCCACCCAACTCGCCCACCGAGTCGCCACCCTCAGCCCCACGGCGACCGTCGTACACCTCCCCCAGGCAACGCACCACTCCCTCCCGTCCCTCCACGCAGCCGACCTGCTGCCAGAACTCCAGAAGTACCTCGCTTGACGCGGTGGCACGTCGACCGTCGGCTGAATGGGCTGGGCCGGGCACCCTCAGGTGCCCGGCCCAGCCGAAGTGCGTCGTCGGTCTTGATCAGGAGAGGGCGGAGCCCGCCTTGTAGGCGGCCCAGGTGGTGTTCCAGTCGGTCCAGCCGTTGCCCGGCTCCATGTGCCGGTTGGTGCCGGTCACGATGACCGGGTCGCCGGTCAAGGTCTGGTCGAAGTACCACTTGGCGTCCGCGAGGCTCATGCCGACGCAGCCGTGGCTGACGTTGGCGCTGCCCTGGCTGCCGGCCGACCACGGCGCGCCGTGGATGAACTCGCCGGAGCTGGTGACGCGCTGCGCCCACTTCACGTCCGGGATGTTGTAGTAGTTCGGGTCGCCGGGCTTGATGCCGACGGTCGCCGCGTCCATCCGCTTGGTGGTGAACTTCTCCATGATCACCTTCACGCCGCTGCGGGTGGTGAAGCCGTCCTTACCGGCGGTGATCGGGATGGTGCGGGCCAGCTTGCCGTTGATCGTGACCGTCATCACGTGCTTCTTCACGTCGATGTGGCTGACCACGGACCTGCCGATGGTGAAGTTGACCGTCCGGTTGGTCTTGCCCCAGGTGTCGTTCCCGGCGTTCACGCCCTGCGTGTCGATGTTCACGGTCACCTTGGTGCCGACCGGCCAGTAGTTCTTCGGCCGGTAGTTGACCTGGGTGCTGTTCACCCAGTGCCAGCTGCCGTCGACCGGGACCGAGGTCTTCACCGACAGCCTCTTCTCGACCGCGGCGCGGTCCTTCACCGGGTTGTTCCAGTAGATCTGCACCGGAAACGCCACGCCGACGGTGGTGTCGCTCAGCGGCGCGACCGAGGACTTCAGGCTCCGCGTCGCTGTCAACGTCTTGAAGGTCGAGCTGATCGGCACCACGCCGCCGTCACTGCCCTCTGCGGAGCCTGTCACGGTGTACGTCGCGCTCGGCTTGAGCAGGCCGGCCGAAGTCCACTGGGTCTTGTCGGCGTTGAAGTTGCCGTCGATCTTGTTGCCGTTGTCGTCCTTCAGCGTGACCGCGGTCAGCTTGCCGCCCGCGCTCGTCACGGTGACCGGCTTGTCCGGCTGCACCGACGTGGCGCCCTTGGCGGGCACGACGGCGATGCTGGCGGCCGCCGTCTGCGACGGGGTGGTCGAGTTACCAGGCGTGCTCGAGGCGCCTGGCGTACTGCTCTGCGACGCGGAGGCGCCAGGCGTCGACTGTCCGCCGCTGCCGCCGGCCTTCGTGTCGCTGCACGCCGTACCGGCCAGCAGCAGTACACAGATCCCAGCAACGGCAAGGCCGTGCTTCCTCACCGAACCGCTCACCATTCCCCAGCTCTCCCCTGTTTAGTCAGACCGCGCCAAGGGTAACCTGCCGCGGCGACATTTCTCCGCATCGCACACCCACCGAACTGGTACGGTCCACAACACTCCGTACACAGCACTCTCTATGACGCACGAAAACGCCGACCGGTTCGTTCCCGGACGGCGTTTTTCGTACGACTCTCAACTAGTGAGCGTGGTCACCACGGTAGTACTCGAAGATGAACCCGCTCAGCGTGATGATGCCGATCCCGACGCCGGCGATGAACAGCCACCAGCCGAACACGATGCCGAGCACGACCACCGACAGCGTCAGCGCGCACCACAGCGGCCACCAGGAGTGCGGCGGGAAGAAGCCGAGCTCGCCGGCTCCGTCCACGACCTCCGCTTCCTTGCGGTCCTCCGGACGGGCGTCCATCCGGCGCGCGGTGACGCTCAGGTAGAACGCCACCAGCAGCGACAGGAAGAACGTCATCACCAGCGCGGTGGTACCGGTGGGGTCCGACGACATCAGCCAGTAGATCGGCGTGACGACGACCAGGAACACACTCAGGATCCCGAAGACCCAGGCTTCGACCTTCACGCCTTGTCCTTCCCGTCGGTCTCGGGTTCGTCGCCCGGCGCGATCGGCTTCTGATCGTCCGCGTCCAGCAGGTTGTCCGAACCCGACCTGCTCACCGGGCGGTCGGCCAGGGCCAGCTCGGCGTGGTGCAGGTCGAACGCGGGCGACTCCGAGCGGATCCGCGGCAGCGCGGCGAAGTTGTGCCGCGGCGGCGGGCAGCTGGTCGCCCATTCGAGCGAACGGCCCCAGCCCCACGGGTCGTCGACACCGACCGGCTGCTTCTTCCGCGACTTGTAGACGTTGTAGAAGAACGGCAGCATCGACGCGCCCAGGATGAAGGCACCGACGCTGGAGACCTCGTTCAGCGTGGTGAAGCCTTCGTTCGGGCTGTAGTCGGCGTACCGCCGCGGCATGCCCTCGACACCCAGCCAGTGCTGCACGAGGAACGTGGTGTGGAAGCCGATGAACAGCAGCCAGAAGTGCAGCTTGCCGAGCTTCTCGTCGAGCATCCGGCCGGTGAACTTCGGCCACCAGTAGTAGAACCCGGCGAACATCGCGAACACCACGGTGCCGAAGACGACGTAGTGGAAGTGCGCGACCACGAAGTACGAGTCGGACAGCTGGTAGTCCAGCGCCGGCGAGGCCAGGATGACGCCGGTCAGACCGCCGAACAGGAAGGTCGTCAGGAAGCCGACCGACCAGAGCATCGGCGTGTCGAACGACACCGACCCGCCCCAGATCGTGCCGATCCAGTTGAAGAACTTCACACCGGTCGGGACCGCGATCAGGAACGTCATGAACGAGAAGAACGGCAGGTTCACCGCGCCGGTGACGAACATGTGGTGCGCCCACACCGCCACCGACAGCACCGCGATACCGAGCGTCGCGCTGACCAGGCCGATGTAGCCGAAGACCGGCTTGCGGCTGAAGACCGGCAGGATCTCGGTGACGATGCCGAAGAACGGCAGCGCGATGATGTACACCTCGGGATGCCCGAAGAACCAGAACAGGTGCTGCCACAGGATCGGTCCGCCGTTGGCCGCGTCGAAGACATGGGCTCCGAGTGTTCGGTCCGCCTCCAGCACCAGCAGCGCCGCCGCCAGGATCGGGAAGGCGATCAGGACCAGGATCGACGTCACCAGGATGTTCCAGGTGAAGATCGGCATCCGGAACATCGTCATGCCCGGTGCCCGCATGGTGATGATCGTGGTGATGAAGTTCACCGCGCCGAGGATGGTGCCCAGACCGGCCAGGTACAGACCCATGATCCACAGGTCGCCGCCGACCCCCGGGGACCGGACCGCGTTGGACAGCGGTGCGTAGGCGAACCAGCCGAAGTCGGCCGCGCCGCCCGGGGTGAAGAACCCGCTGATCGTGATCGTGCCGCCGAACAGGAACAGCCAGTAGCTGAACATGTTCAGCCGCGGGAACGCGACGTCGGGGGCGCCGATCTGCAGCGGCATGATCTCGTTCGCGAAGCCGACGAACAGCGGCGTCGCGAACAGCAGCAGCATGATCGTGCCGTGCATCGTGAACAGCTGGTTGTAGACCTCTTCGTTCACGATCTGCAGGCCGGGCTTGGCCAGCTCGGCGCGGATCAGCAGCGCCATCACGCCGCCGATCAGGAAGAACGCGAACGACGTGACCAGGTACATGTGCCCGATCAGCTTGTGGTCGGTCGTGGTCAGGTACTTGACCAGCATCTGGCCCTTGCTGCGCCGCCGGGGCAGCGCTGTGGTGCTACCGATGGCGCCGGTGCGCTCGGCGAACTCGGTCACTTCTGCCCCTCCCCTGAACCGGGAATGGTGGTGGCGTCGGCGCCACCGGTGGCGGCTCCGGTCTGGCCCTTGGCGGCCAGGTCCTTCAGGTGTTGGTCGTACTCGGCGCGGGTGACCACGTGGACGGTGAAGATCATCCGGCTGTGGTAGAGACCGCAGAGCTCCGCGCACTTGCCGGCGAAGGTGCCGGTCTTGGTCGGGGTCAGCTCGAACTTGTTGGTCCGGCCCGGGATCACGTCGAGCTTGAAGTAGAACGACGGGACCCAGAACGAGTGGATGACGTCCGGCGAGGTCAGGTCGAAGTGCACCGACTCGTTCACCGGCAGCCACAGCGTCGCGGGCTTGTCGAGCGTGCCGGTCTCCCAGACGCCCTGCTGCCCGTCGACGGTGTCCTTGTAGTTGAAGGTCCACTGCCACTGCTGGCCCACCACGTTCACGGTGTGCTGCGGGTTGGCGTCCATCTTCGTCACCGTGTTGCCGTGCTCGACGGTGTAGAAGAAGAGCACACCGATGATCGCGAACGGCGCCAGGGTGTACAGGACTTCGAGCGGCAGGTTGTACCGCACCTGCCGGGGAGCGTCTTCGTTGCGCTTGCGGTACCGCACGCTGACCCAGAGGATCAGGCCCCAGACCATCACGCCGACGATCAGAGCGGCGGTCCAGGCCCCGATCCAGAGGCTGCGGATCGCCTCGGTCCGGTCCGATGCGCCCTCGGGCAGACCGAGTCGCTTCCACTGCTCAGTGGTCGCCGACGAACAACCGGTCAGCAGCGTGATGCCGAGCACCACTGCCGCACCGACCAGCAGGCGTCGCTTCGCCGGACGTGTGGCGCCGGCAGAACCTGCCGGTCGCTCCTCCACTCCGGGCGTGCCGTTCGAACCCACGGGGCGCCTTTCCCTTCCCAAGTGAGACTGACGACCAAACACTACTGGACCCCTTCCCCGATCTTGCGGAGAGGTAGGGCTTAGCGTTTCCCGTGTGAGCGAACGTGCGTATCTGGACGCCGCGTCGGCCGAGCCGATGCACCCCGCAGCGCGCGAAATGTTGCTGTCGGCAGTGGATTCCGGATGGGCCGATCCGGTGCGGCTGCACCACGAGGGCCGGACGGCGAGACTGCTGCTGGACAACGCCCGCGCGGTGCTCGCGGACGCGGTCGGCGTACGGCCGGACGAGCTGTATCTGACCACCTCCGGTACGGCGGCGATCCGGGACGGGCTCACCGCGGTACGGGCCGCCAGGCGGCGGGTGGGTACGTCGGTGGTGCACAGCGCCGTCGAGCACTCCGCAGTACTGCACACGGCCGGTGAGGACGGCGTCGAGGTCCGGGTGGACCAACTGGGGCGGGTGGACCTGGACGCGTTCACGGCGGCGGCACGGCGGCCCGGCGTGGCCGTGGCCGCGCTGCAGTCGGCGAACCACGAGGTGGGGACACGACAACCCGTCGAGGCGGCTGCCACTGTGTGTGGCGACGTACCGCTGTTTGTTGACGCGTCCGCTTCGATCGGGCACGACGCCGTACCGGACGGGTGGTCGATGCTGGCGGCAAGTGCTCACAAGTGGGGTGGCCCGGCCGGCGTGGGGCTGCTGGCGGTACGGAAGGGCACGCGGATCGCGCCGGCGTGGCCGATGGACGAGCGGGAGGACGGTCTCTCCCCTGGCTTCCCGAACGTGCCCAACGCGCTGGCTGCGGCCGCAGCGTTGCAGGCCAGGCTGGCCGAGGCCACTGAGCTCAACAAGCAGCACAGGGCGTGGGTGGACGAGGTACGGCACCGTGTGGCGGCCGACGTACCCGACGTGGAGGTGGTAGGTGATCCTGACGACCGCCTGCCGCACGTACTCACGTTCTCGTGTCTCTACGTGGACGGTGAAGCGCTGGTGACCGCCCTGGACGCGGAGGGCTTCGCTGTCTCCAGCGGCTCCGCCTGTACGTCGAGCACGCTGCGGCCGTCGCATGTGCTCGCAGCGATGGGTGTACTCACCCACGGCAACGTACGGCTCTCACTGGCGCGTGACACGAAGCATGACGACGTACTGCGGTTCTGCGCCGTGCTGCCGGGGATAGTGCAGCGAATCCGGGCGGAGGTGGGGATGTGAACGTCGAACTGGACTGCACCGGCCTGCTCTGCCCACTCCCAGTGATCAAACTGGCCAAGACGCTGCCGACCGTTGCTGTCGGCGACACGGTCACCGTGCTGGCCGACGACCCAGCGGCCGCCACGGACATCCCGGCCTGGTGCCGTATGCGCTCACAGGAGCTGGTGTCGGCCGCAGAAAACAGATACGTCGTACGGCGGCTCAGCTGACTGCTCTGGGACGGCGAGCGGGCCGACGAGATCGTGATGTCCGTAGTGGCGACCGAATGGATACCGTCAGGGGTGTGATCACCGCCGACCGCATCGCCGTACTGACCGGAGCCGGGATCTCGACCGCCTCTGGTATCCCCGACTTCCGCGGGCCGGAGGGCGTGTGGACGAAGAACCCGGCCGCCGAGGCGATGTTCGACATCGAGGAGTACGTCGCCAGCCGGGAGGTACGGGTGGCGACCTGGAAGCACAGGCTCGCCGTACCGGCCTGGAAGGTCGAACCGAACCCGGGTCACCTGGCACTGGTCGAGTTGGAGCGTCAGGGCCGGCTGACCGGGCTGATCACGCAGAACGTCGACGGGCTGCACCAGAAGGCCGGGTCATCACCAGAGCTGGTCCACGAGCTCCACGGGACAGTCTGGTACGTCGACTGCCTCCAGTGCGGACGCCGGCTGCCCATGGCCGACGTACTCCCCCGGCTGGAGTCCGGAGAGGACGACCCGGCCTGTGAGGTGTGTGGAGGCATCCTGAAGTCCGCGACGGTTTCCTTCGGCCAGTCACTCGCCAGGGCCGTGCTGGACCGAGCCGTCGCCACTACTGAGGCAGCAGACCTCTTCTTGGCGATTGGTACGTCCCTACAGGTCTACCCGGCCGCAGGTCTGTGCGACCTCGCACTGAACTCCGGCAAGCCTCTGGTCATCCTCAACGCGCAGCCGACGCCGTACGACGACCATGCGACCACTGTGCTGCGTACGCCGATCGAGACGACACTGCCGGACCTCGTGACCTTACCGTGACGTTCGAGGCCTCCTCACGGTAAAGGCCGACCGCTACCGTCCCCGGCATCAGACGGCGGGGAGGGGTGCGTGATGCGCGGGTTCAGGCGTTGGACGGCAGGTTTCACCGCGGCCGCGGTAGTAGTACTCGGACTGGGTACGCCGACACCGGCACCGGCGGCAGTGGAGCGGGTGATCACTCTCGCCGGGTCACTGCAGAGCGAGCTGGGCTGTGCGGGCGACTGGGACCCCGGCTGCGACGCGACCAGCCTCGGTACGAGTGCGCCGTACACGAAGGTGTTCGACGTACCGGCCGGGTCGTACGAGTACAAGGTCGCAGTCAACAAGAGCTGGGACGAGAACTACGGAGCAGGCGGCGTACTGAACGGCCAGAACATCCCACTGCGGATCGAAGGGCCGGCCAAGCTCCAGTTCAGCTACAACGACACCAGCCACGTCGTAACGGTCAAGCCGGTCGACCTGGCCGGGCCGACGGTGACACCCGCCGACAAGGCGCTCTCGACGCCCAGCCTGCGGCAGGGCCTCACCAAGGAGCGCTTCTACTTCCTGATGGCGGACCGGTTCGCGAACGGTGACAAGTCCAACGACGCAGGCGGTCTCACCGGCGGCAGGCTGCAGACAGGGCTGGACCCGACGGACAAGGGCTTCTACCACGGCGGTGACCTGGCCGGTGTGACCCAGAAGCTCGACTACATCAAGTCCCTGGGTACGACGGCGATCTGGCTGACACCGTCGTTCAAGAACCGCCCGGTACAGGGCACAGGCGCCGACGTGAGCGCCGGGTACCACGGCTACTGGATCACCGACTTCACCCGGATCGACCCGCATCTCGGCACCAACGCGGACATGAAGCGGCTGATCGACCTCGCGCACCGCAAGGGCATGAAGGTCTTCTTCGACATCATCACCAACCACACCGCGGACGTCATCGACTACCAGTCCGGCAACCACGGGTACATCCCGAAGTCCACGGCGCCGTACAAGGATGCTCAGGGCAACGTCTTCGACGACAAGCAGTACGCGGCCGGCGACACGTTCCCGGCGCTGGACCGGAACACCTCGTTCCCGAACGTGCCGATCTTCCACAGCAAGGCCGACGAGACCGTCAAGGTGCCGGCCTGGCTGAACGACCCGACGCTGTACCACAACCGCGGCGACTCGACGTACGCCGGCGAGAGCGCGGAGTACGGCGACTTCTCCGGCCTGGACGACCTGTTCACCGAGCAGCCGCGGGTGCGGGACGGGATGATCGACGTCTACAAGACCTGGGCCGAGTTCGGGATCGACGGGTTCCGGATCGACACCGTGAAGCACGTGAACATCGAGTTCTGGCAGAAGTTCTCCCCGGCGATCCTGGCCGCGGCGCGCGGTGCCGGTGCGAAGAACTTCTTCATGTTCGGCGAGGTCTACGACGCCAACCCGCAGTTCATGTCGACGTACACGACCAAGGGCGACCTGCAGGCGACGCTGGACTTCGGGTTCCAGCAGAACGCGGTGGCGTACGCGAAGGGCGACTCTGGTACCAAGCTGCAGGACTTCTACGCGAACGACGACTACTACACGGACACAGACTCCAACGCGTACGAGCTGCCCACCTTCCTCGGCAACCACGACATGGGGCGTGTGGGCACATTCTTGAAGCAGGGTGGCGCCTCAGGACAGGAACTGCTCGCACGGGACGAGCTGGCGCACTCCCTCATGTACCTGACCCGCGGACAGCCTGTCGTGTACTACGGCGACGAGCAGGGCTTCACAGGTGCCGGCGGCGACAAGGACGCACGACAGGACATGTTCGCGACCAAGACCGCCGACTACGCGGACGACGAGGTCGTTGACGGCACGGGTACGACGACGATCGGCAGCAAGGACCGGTACGACGTCAACGCGCCCATGTACAAGCACATCGCCGCCCTGGCACAGCTGCGGGCGAAGTACCCGGCGCTGTCGGACGGGCGCCAGGTGAACAGGTACTCCTCCAACAGCAACGGGCTGTACGCATTCAGCCGGCTGGGCAACGACAACGTCGAGTACCTGGTGGTGGCGAACAACTCCAAGACGGCCGCGTCCGCGACGGTACCGACGTACGGGCCGAACACGTGGCTGAAGCCGGTCTACGGCAACAGCAAGGCTCTGAAGACCGACCGTGAGGGCAGGGTGGTTGTCAGCCAAGGCCCTCTGTCCGTGACTGTGTACCAGGCGCAGACGAAGGTCCCACCGCGTGCCAAGGCGCCCAGTGTCTATATGAGGTCGCCGGAGCTCGGTGCGACGGTCGGGGGTCGTGCGGAGATCGCTGCTGCGGTCCCCGAGAACACACCGGCCACCGTGACCTTCGGGTACCGCCCCCTGGGTACGACGGAGTGGAAGCGGCTCGGGTCCGACGACAACGCGCCGTACCGGGTCTTCCAGGACGTCACGGGGATGCCTAAGGGCACGCTGCTCGAGTACCGCGCCGTCCTGCGGGACACGTCGGGCAACTACTCGGTGTCCGGGTCGTACGGCGTAGTAGGCGATGCACCGGCGCCAGGTGGTGTCGGTGGCGGCACAGGTCCCGTCGTACAGCCTGCGAACGTCAGCGTGCCCGGTGACCACAACAGCGAGATGGGCTGTGCTGCTGACTGGTCACCGGACTGCGACCAGGCACAGCTGAAGCTGGACCCGAAGGACAAGGTCTGGAAGGGCACCTACACCACCATCCCGGCCGGGGAGCACGCGTACAAGGCAGCCATCAACAAGACCTGGGACGAGAACTACGGAGCCGGTGGAGTCGCCAACGGCGCCAACATCTCCTACACCGCACCTAGCGGGCCAGTGACGTTCTACTACGAGCACGGCCGGCACTACGTCACGTCCAGCGCGCAGGGGCCGATCATCACGGTGCCCGGGTCGTTCCAGACCGCGTTGGGCTGCCCGACCGACTGGGACCCGTCCTGCATGCGACCCTGGTTGACCGACGAGGACGGTGACGGCACGTACACCTGGTCCACCAGCGAGTTGAAGGCGGGCAACTATGAGGCGAAGGTCGCACACAACCTGTCCTGGGACGAGAGCTACCCGGCTCAGAACGTGCCGGTCTCAGTACCGAGCGATGGGCTGGCCGTCACGTTCTCGTACGTGCTCGCGACCCACCAGCTCACGGTGACCACGTCCAAGCCCGGCGCGCAGCCGGACCTCAGCCAGGCGAAGGCGTACTGGCTCAACCGCGACACCCTCGCCGTACCCGCTGTCGACCATCCGGAGCGGTACCGGTGGCGGCTGCACTGGTCGGACACCGGTTCGCTCAAGGTGGACACCGACGACATCGGTGGCTCGTCAACCGCGCTTCGCTATGACCCTGCTGAGGTCAAGCCGGGCTACACCACGCTGCGGCTCGACCATGCCGACGTAGACAAGATCTTGAAGGGACAACTCGGCCTGGCGCAGTACGACGACACGGGCCGGCTGCTGGACGCCACGGGCGTGCAGATTCCCGGCGTACTCGACGATGTGTACCGCAGCGCTGTCAACCGCTCCTACGGCGTCACCTGGCAGGCCGGGAAGCCCACGTTCACCGTGTGGGCTCCAACGGCGCAAAACGTCCGTCTACTGGTGGGCAACTCGGCTGCAGCCATGCACCGCAACTCAGACGGGTCCTGGGCTTTCACTGGCCCCCGCTCGTTGAAGGACGCCTCTTATCGCTTTGAGGTCACGGTCTATGCGCCCAGTACTGGCAAGGTAGAGAAGAACGTCGTCACGGACCCGTACTCGGTTGCACTCACCACGGACTCGACCTACTCGGTCGCGGCCGACCTGAACGACCCGGCGGGCAAGCCGGCGCTCTGGACCAGGACTCCGTCGCCAAAACTCGCCCGTGGGGTCGATTCGACGATCTACGAGCTGCATGTGCGGGACTTTTCGATCAACGACAACACCGTGCCCGCAGCTCACCGCGGTACCTATCTGGCGTTCGCGGACGACGGCAACGGCACGAAGCACTTGCGGTCGCTGGCAGCCGCGGGGCTCAACACCGTGCACCTGCTGCCTACGTTCGACATCGCCTCGATCCCCGAGACCGGGCAGCAGACACCGGCCTGTGACCTCAAGGCGCTGCCGCCCGACTCGGACCAGCAGCAGGCCTGCGTGACAGCCGTCGCTGGAAAGGACGGCTTCAACTGGGGCTACGACCCGTTCCACTGGCTCGCCCCGGAGGGGTCGTACGCCACGCAGAAGGACGGGCTGGCCAGGGTCTCCGAGTTCCGCACCATGGTCGGCGGCCTGCACAAGTCCGGCCTACGCGTCGTACTGGATCAGGTCTATAACCACACGCCCGCCGCAGGACAGGCGCCGACGTCCGTACTGGACAAGATCGTGCCTGGCTACTACCAGCGGCTGGACGCGACCGGAAAGGTCGAGAACTCCACCTGCTGCAGCAACATCGCCACCGAGCACGCGATAGCCGAGAAGATCATGGTCGACGGCACGGTGAGCTGGGCGCGCAACTACCACGTGGACGGCTTCCGGTACGACCTGATGGGTCACCACACCAAGGCGAACATGCTGAAGATCCGCGCCGCGCTGAACAAACTGACGCTCGCCCGCGACGGCGTGGACGGTCGGTCGATCTACCTGTACGGCGAGGGCTGGAACTTCGGCGAGGTCGCGAACGACGCGCTGTTCGTCCAGGCCCGGCAGGGGAACCTCGGCGGTACCGGGATCGGCACCTTCTCCGACCGGCTGCGGGACGCGGTCCGGGGCGGTGGGCCGTTCGACGACGACCCGCGGGTGCAGGGCTTCGGGTCCGGCGAGGCGAGCGACCCGAACGGCGCGGCGGTCAACGGTACGCCGGCCGACCGCGCGAAGCGGCTCGCCCACGACACGGACCTCGTACAGCTCGGCCTGGCCGGGAACCTGCGGTCGTTCACGTTCAAGTCGGTGTCGTCGGGCGCGGTCGTCCGTGGCGACCAGGTCGACTACAACGGCTCGCCCGCCGGGTACGCCGATCAGCCGGACGAGGTGGTGACGTACGTCGATGCCCACGACAACGAAACGTTGTGGGACACGCTGACGTACAAGCTGCCGACCGACCTGCCGATGCCGGACCGGATCCGGATGAACACGTTGTCGCTGGCAACGACCGCGCTGGCGCAGACGCCGTCGTTCTGGCACGCCGGCGCGGACCTGTTGCGGAGCAAGTCGCTGGACCGCAACTCGTACGACTCCGGCGACTGGTTCAACACGCTCGACTGGACCGGCGCGGACAACGGTTTCGGGCACGGTCTGCCGCCGAAGGCCGACAACGAGGCGAAGTGGCCGTTCATGAAGCCGCTGCTCGCCAATCCCGCGCTGAAGCCGTCCGCCGCCGATGTGGCGACAGCTTCGGCGGCCGCGGCCGATCTGTTGAAGCTGCGGTTCTCCAGTCCGCTCTTCCGCCTCGGCTCGGCCGCGCTGATCAACCAGAAGCTCAGCTTCCCGGTGAGTGGTACGACGCCTGGCGTGATCACGATGCGCATCGACGACACCGTCGGGCCTGACGTCGATCCGGCGCTGAAGGGGGTCGTTGTCGTCTTCAACTCCACCAACG
>NZ_DASRVN010000232.1:0-9640 GCF_035655035.1 Kribbella sp.
GGCGGGGGCCGGTGGGGTGCCTAGTTTGCGGGCGGGTGGGTTGCAGGAGCTGCCGTCGGAGCCGTTGCCGTTGCGGCTGGTGTCGATGACGTAGTGCGAGCCGCCGCCGAGGGCCGCCAGGATTTCGGTGCCGCGGGTGACCGACTGGTCGGTGGTGAAGTAGTTGGCGGTGTTCAGCGCGAACCCGCGGATCTTCCCGACGTCCGCGAGTCGCAGCCGCCGGGCGATCTCCTTCGCGTCGCCCGACGCCACGTTCCCGGCGTCCAGGTACGTCCAGGTGTTCGGGTTCTTCGCCGAGAGCACGCCTACGGCGTACTTCAGCAGTGCGATCCGCGCGTTCCACTCCGAGGTCGGGTAGCAGTCGAGCCGCGCGAGCGCGTCCGGCTCCAGCACCACCACCGCCGGCCGCGCCCCGATCCCGTCCGACACCGCCGAGATCCAGGTCCGGTACGCCGCGTTCGACGCGGCCCCGCCGCCGATCCCGCACTGCAGTCCCGGGAGGTTGTCCGTCACGAGCACCGGCAGCTTGTCCGCCTTCGCGGCAGCAGTGGTGTACGCCGTGACGCCCGCGTTCACGTCCCCGCTCCAGGTGCCGATCCAGCGCGCCGACGCGCGATCGGCGATCTGCGATGCCAGGGCGGTGTCCTCGGGATGCCGTCGTACGTAGGCAGCCGCGTCGGACGACGGATCGACGTACAACCCGTTGGTCAGCTTCAGCGGGTCGCCGGTCGCCTCGGCCAGCCCGGATTCGGGCCGGCCGAAGACGAGCAGCGCGGCGGTCAGCACCAGGCCGGCGGCCACGGGACGGAGACGGTGTCTTGGAGCTCCAGCACGCCGAGGCAGTCCGTCGAGCACCTGCTCGCGACGGCGCAGAGCTCCAAGACATCCTCTGAGAGTGGGCATCGTGAACAATCCTCCAGATCACTCAACGTGCCGACCACACTACTATCAGCTGTTCTCGTCGACCTCGCAGAACGAGGCGTAGTGGTCGCTCGTGTAGTAGACGTGGGCGGGCGTGGTCTTCGCGCCGCCGCCGATCAGCCGGCGGGCGCCGCGGTCGGGGGAGCCGGGCGTGATCACGGTGTACTCGTGGTAGTAGCCGGACGACTCGGACGGGAGGATGCCCTCCCGGTTCGAGAAGACGGTGCCGTCCTGCTTGTACGGGAACGGCCCGCCGGAGTGGATCAGGCCGAGGGTGTCGGCGGCCTGCGACGGGAGCGAGCTGAGCGCGCAGGTGTCGATCGCCGCCGCGCGATGCGGCGCGACGTACGAGATGGGGGCGGTTGGGGCGGCGTACGCCGTGGACCCGAGGGCGGCGGTGGTCGCCAGGGTCACGGCAGCGATGAGGGTTCTCATGCTCGGTTCATTCCCCGCCCGAACTACGCCGCGACATCCCAGCTGTGAATAACAGCTGGACTATGACCCCGGCGAGACCCTAAAGTCTGGCGCGGCGAGAACGACCCGTAGCGGAAGGAGCGACCGATGAACACACTGACTTGTTTCCCGGCGCGTCCTGACCGCTCGCACAGCTCGCACTGAGCGGACCGCGCCTCCTGCTGGAGGATTCGTGAACATCCGCACCACCGTCGAGGCCGACCTCGGCACCATCCTCGCTCTGATCGAGCAGAAGTCCGTCAATACCGTCACCGTCGAGCGGTACAGCGAATACGTTGCCGCCGGCTACTACCAGCACGACTGGACCTGGGTCGCCGAGGAGAACGGCGTGATCCGGGCGATGGCGATCTGGTGGGGCGCCCCGGGCGAGCCGTACCCGTTCAGCATCGACGGCCTGTACGCCGTCGGCGACGACGACCCGGTCCCGGTGTGGACCGAGTTGCTGAAGCACGCCATCGCGTCCCGCCCGGACGGCCAGGAGCCACCGGAGTACCACTTCTTCCTGGACAGCGACTGGGAGAACCAGCCGGACGTCGTCGCGGCGCTCGAGCCGCGGATGCGGGCCGCGGCGGCGGTCGGGATGACCGGCGTCACCGACCGGCTGCGGTACGAGTGGAAGCCGGAGTACGGTCTGCCGCCGCGCTCCACCCGGCTGCGGTTCGAGCCGGCCGACGACGAGGCGTTCGTCGACGTGTTCATGCGGGTCAGCGAGGCCAGCCTGGACGCCGCGACGGCGCGGGAGATCGCGCGGCTCGGGGTCGAGGGTGCGGCGCGGGCAGAGCTCGCGATCTACACGTCGATGCCGGGCGACCGGGGACAGTGGCGGATCGCGTACGACGGCGATCAGCTGGTCGGGTTCGCGATGCCGTCGGCGAACGCGGCGGGGCCGGTCGTCGGGTACCTCGGCGTCGTACCGGAACACCGCGGGCGCGGGCTGAGCGACGACCTGCTGGCCGAGATCACGCACCTGCTCGCGGAGACGGGCGCGGAGCAGATCCGGGCCGACACCGATTTCGGGAACGTGCCGATGGCGCGGAGTTTCGAGCGGCTCGGGTACCGGAAGTTCGCCGTACGGCGGGTGCTGTCCTGCCTGGAGAACTAGCGCGCGTGAGGTAGAGACGCGGCGCGGGTGAATCCCTAAGCTCCCTGACATGTCAGGGAGCTTAGGGAGGGTGCGATGCGTGACATCGCGCTGATCCTGCATGTTCTCGCCGGTGCTGTCGCCGTGCCGTTCGGTCCGGTGGCGATCGCGCTGACGTTGCGCCGCCGCGGGCTGAACTGGGCGAGCGAGATCTACCACTGGGCGATCGCGCTGGTCTGCCTGACCGCGCTGGTGATGGTGCCGTACGACTGGGGACGGCTCTGGTACTTCTGGCCGATCACGGTGGCGTCGTACCTGTTCGTGTACTTCGGGCAACGCGCGGCCGAGGCGCCGGGCGGGCTGTGGTACCGCGGGGTGTTGCGTGGGTACGGCGGCGGGTGGGTCGCACTGTGGACCGCGATCGCCATCGTCGGCCTCCCCGAGTCCCCGTGGGCGTGGGTCATCCCGGTCGTCGCCGGCCTCGCGCTGATCGAATGGATCTGCGTACACCCATCCCCGAGCTGGACCCGCCGGCCTCGCACGGACGGCTGAACCCCTCACCGGGTAGTTGGGGTGAGGGGTTCAGGCCTGCCGGCACGCGACTGGCTCGGACCGGCGGTTGAACCGCTCACCCGGCGGGCGCGGAGGGATGGTTGATCCCCTCACCAGTAGGTGGACGAGGGTCAGGCTTGGCCTGCGAGTTCTTCGGGGGTGGCTTTGCGGACTACCAGGCGGGTCCAGGCGCCTACGTAGATGCGGTCGTCCGGGTTCAGCTCGTGGCGTTGGCCGGGGACGATCGGGGTTTCGGGGAGGGGGCCGGCGGCGGAGGCGACGTACGTGCCGTTGGAGGACTGGAGGTCCTCCACCCACCAACGCTGGCCGTCGGTGGTCAGTTGGGCCTGGCGGCGGCTGACGCCGGTGTCGTCGCCGCAGTCGACCTCTGGAGAGATCCCGCGGCTGCGGGACGGGCGGCCGATCAGCAGGCTCTTCTCCACCAGCGGGATGATCGCCGGGAGGCCGGGGGACGGGCAGGGGTCGTCGCTTTGCTGTACGGCGTACCAGTCCGGGTCTACCCAGCGCTCCACTACCCACTCGGCTGTTGCGGCCGGCGCCGGGGTGGTTACCGGGCCTGGCGCCGGGGGGAGGTCGAGGGCCGTGGCTGGGCGGGGCATCGTGCCGGTGGTGAAGTCGTAGCCACAACTCTCACAGAACAAGGCATCCGCGGAAGCCGGCTCAGAACAGTTAGGACACAACTGCCCACCCGGCCCGGCAGAGCCGGCTGGAGCACCGTAGGCGCCGGACGGTCCGCCGGGTGCGGCGGAGTTGGCAGCACCCCCTGTGCCGTACCCGGAGCCGCCGGGTGCACCGGAGGTACCTGGGCTGGAGGTGCCGGGGCTGGAGCTGGCCGGCCCGGGTTGGGCGGGGGCGCCTGGGGCGCCGTACCCGCTGGAGTTGGCTGGGCCGGGGCTGGCGGGGGCAGTTGGGTCGGGTTGGGCTGGTGTGTTGTATCCGCCCGGGGTGGTGGGGCCGGGGCCGGTCGGGCCGCCTGGTCCCGCGGGTCCGCCTGGGCCGGCGGGTGTCCCGGGGCCGCTTGTGCCCGCGGGGCCGCCGGAGCTGCCGCCGGCCGGGCTGCTCCCCGGACCGCCGGCTGGGCTGTTGGTCGGGCTGCCGGTCTGGCCGGCGCTGGCTGGGGTGGGGAGGGGGAGGCCGCAGACGTCGCAGTAGTCGGTGGAGGTGGTGGGGTGTCCGGAGGGACAGGTCACGGTCATTTGCGTACCCGGGTCGTCTTGGTGGAGGCCGTGTCGAGGGCCATCTCGTCGGCTTTCTCGATGGTGCGCTTGAGCCGCACCGTACCCGTTTCCTGGTCGTCGATGTCGACAACCTTCCGCAACCGGGTGGTCGCCTCCTCGTTACCTGTCTGCGCCGCGAGCTGCACCGCACGCCCCAGCTTCGTGGTCGCGGTCGCCGTGTCCCCGGCCGCCTTCGCGGACAGGCCGTCCTGGATCGCCTGCGCCAGTTCGGTCTGGCCGGTGTAGTGCGCGACCTCCGGACTGATCCGCGTGGTGAGCGCGTCGTCGGCGGACCAGAGCGCCTTCACCAGCCCCTGCGCGACCGTCTGGTCACCGAGTACGAGCTGGACCCGCGCCGCGAGCTGCTCCTGTCCCACCGCCTTCGCGGCCAGCCGGATCGCCACGTGGTAGTCGCGCGACTCGTCACCCCACGACCCGGTGGGGTACGACCCGGTCAACGGGTTCACCACCGTACGCCGTGACGTCAGGTCCTCGACCGTCGGCGCGACCTGCCGGACGAACAGCACCTCCGCACCCTGCGGGGCCCACACCCGCAGGTCGGCCTGCGCGACGCCGCGGCCCATCGCGTTCTGGATGATCTTCGCGAACTCGGCGGCCAGCTGGTCCGGCGCCGGGATGATGTCGACGGTACCGAGCAGCGCCTGCGCGATCCGCCGTACCTCGTCCACCTGCCACGCCACGCCGACGCCGCGGGTGTCGCACTGGAACTGGCCGGTCACGGACTCGATCGCCTGGGTGAGGGCCTCCGGCGTCTCGTGCTGGTTCTCGCCGTCGGTGAGCAGGATCGCGTGCTTCTGCGACAGCGACGGTACGGTCGCGAACACCCGCGACGCCAGCCGCAGCCAGGTGCCCATCGCGGTACCACCGTCGGCGTAGAACCGGGACACCGCGTCCTTGGCGGCCTGCCGGGTGTACGGGTCCATCCTGACCATCACCGGCTCCGCGGACGGCGGGAACGCCAGCTGGGCGCGGTCGTTGCCGGAGATCACCGCGAACCAGACCCCGTCGAGGATCTGGTCGAGCGCGGTCTGCGCGGCGTACGCGGCGGCCTGGACCCCGTCGCGGCCCATCGAGCCGGAGGTGTCGACGATGATGATCTCGCCCGCGTCGCCGCTGCCGGTCTGCCCGGCGGCGCCGGCTCCGGCGCAGGTCACGGTGACGATGGCGTGTACGTCGGTCCCGCCGTCCGGCAGGAACTCGTTCTGGTAGACGGTGGCGGTGAAGTCGGCCATCTCGGGTTCCTCCTCAGACTCGCGCGAGCGCGACGGTGATGTTGTCCTGGCCGCCCTGGGCGTTGGCCCAGTCGACCAGTGCGGACGCGGTGGCCTTCGGCTCGCCGCCGGATACCGCAGCTGTCTGACGTACGAGGTCGGCCAGCGGTGCCGCCTCGGAGCAGTAGTTCCACAGGCCGTCCGAGCAGACCAGCAGCCAGCCGGCGCCGTGGACCTCCAGGGTCGTGGTGCGCGGCGTGTGGTCCGGTGCGTCCTTGCCGAGCCAGCGGGTGATCGCGTGCGCGTGCGGCCCGGACTCGGCTTCCTCACGCGGTACGCCGCTGGCGATCAGCTCGGCCGCCCACGAGTCGTCGGTGGTCAGCGCGACCGGCTCGGCGTCGTCCGGGAACCAGTACGCCCGGCTGTCGCCGACGTTGCCCGCGACCACCAGCCCGTCCTCGACGACCGCGGCCACGAACGTGCAGGAGGCAGGGTTCGGGCTGTCCGGACTGGTGCTGTCGAGTACGGCGTCACTCGCCGCGTCGGCGGCCGCCTTGAGCCGGGCCCCGATCGCCGCGGCCCGCGACGTCTCGGTGCCGATCCCGTGCGCGTGGTCGGCGACGAGTACCTCGAGCGCCGCCCGGGCCGCGGCCAGCGAGGCGACGTCGGAGTCGAGCGAGGAGCTGACGCCGTCACAGACCACCAGCAGCGCGCGGCTGCCCGGGTCGGCGTCCGCGCCGAGCGCCATCGCGTCCTCGTTGCGGCTGTGCCGGATGCCGCGGTCGCAGACGCCGGCCACCCACGGAGCGGGCTGCTCCACGAAGTGGTCGCGCGGCTTGGCGGCCTTCGTACCGCAGGTCTCGCAGTACCCGTCGGCGCCGACCGTGCCGCCGCAGGACGCGCACGGCCCGACCGGTCCGCCCTCCAGGCTGCCTACGGCCTTGATCTCCTGCGTGGGCTCTGTGTCGGTGTCCAGCGCAGGTGTGGCCGGTGTGGCGGCGGCCGGCTTGAGCTCGGCGCCGCAGGCCTCGCAGAACAGGTCGGTCTCGGCCACCGGTCCGCCGCAGCTGGGGCAGGCCGTGTCGGTCGTACTCGTCATCGCAGCGTCCATCCTCGAACCTCGTTGGCCTGGTCCACCAGGGCGATCCGTTCCGTCCGGGACTGTGCCTGACCCGCCAGCAGCCGGTAGGTGGCCTCGAGCCCGTCCCGTAGGGACGCCTCGGTGGCTGCCCGCCCGTCGATCCGCAGAGCTTCCTGCGGACCGGTCTGCTGGACCTCGGTCAGTGCGGTCCGGAACACGTTCGCGGCCAGGTTGGCCCGGTCCGCCGGGTCGATGGTCAGCGTCGCGATGCTGTTCATCGCCTCGGCGAGCGCGGGAAGGCCACGCCCCGATCCTGCCAGGAGTCCGGCTCGCTGGCGACGTGCACGGACGTACTCGCCGCTGGTTCGCGGTACCAGGTCGAGGGCGTTGAGCGCTCCGTCGAGGTCGTTGCGCTGGGTCCGGATGTTGGCCAGGCCGAACGCGGACGGTGCGATGTAGTTGGCGTCAGTGCGTGCACAGGACAGGTAGAGGCCCTCGGCAACGTTGAACTCGCCACTGTGCTCACAGGCGATCGCCAGCGCGAGTTTTGGCGCCAGCTCTCCCGGCACCTGGCCGTAGACGGCGTTGAACGCGGACTGCGCGCTCTTGAAGTCACCACGGGCTAGTGCGACCAGTCCGGACATCCAGACGGCACGCCACTCCCACGGGTCCTCGGTGAGCAGGTCGTTCACTGCGGTGTCGACCATGTCGTACCGCTCCGGCCCGACCTCCAGTGCGGCCTGTGCGACCTCCAGGAGCGTCTGGGCCGACTGCTCGGGCGCATCGACCAGCAGCTCCAGCCGCTTGGCAGGGTCCGGCACACTGACGGTCTTGAGCCACCCGGCCATCTTGTCGCCCTCGTCCGGCGCCAGCGACGGCAGCTGCTGCCAAGGCGCGGCTGCTTCGCCCAGACCGGCGGCCTTGTCGCCCGGTGACCCGAAAAGCAGCGACGACGCCGAGTGCTGCGCCGCCTTGACACCCTGCTTCTCCGCAACGACCTCACGCAGTACGCCGAGCAGCTGCACGCGGAACTCGTCCGCGGACTGGAAACGGTCCGCCGGGGACGGTGCGCACGCCTTGGCCAGCAGGCGGTACACCGAGTCGTACTCCTGGAACAGCGGTACCTCGTCGACCGGCGGCAGCGACGCGACGTACCGGCTCTGGTACCCGCGGAACTCCATCGCGAGCACGCACAGCGTCCGGCCGAGGGTGTAGATGTCGGACGCGATCGACGGCCCGACCTCGGCCACTTCCGGAGCCTGGAAACCGACCGTTCCGTAGATCGCCGAGTCCAGGTCGTCGATCCGCCGGACCCCGCCGAGGTCGATCAGCTTGACCGCGTCGCCGACCTGGATGATGTTGTCCGGCTTGAAGTCGCAGTACACCAGGCCGAGGTCGTGCAGGTACGAGAAGGCCGGCAGGATCTCCAGCATGTACGCGATCGCCTGGTCGATCGGCAGCGCGTTGTACTGCCCGTGGTTGTCTTCCATCCGCTGCTTGAGCAGGGACTTCAGCGACGTACCGCCGACGTACTCCATCACGATGTAGCCGGCGCCGTCGTGCGTGACGAAGTTGTAGATCTCGACGATCAGCGGGTGCTCGACCCGGGCCAGGAACTGCTGCTCGGCGATCGCCGCGGCGACTGCGTCCGGGTCCTCGGAGTTCAGCAGGCCCTTCAGCACCACCCAGCGGTTCGAGACGTTCTGGTCCTGGGCCAGGTAGATCCAGCCGAAACCACCGTGCGCCAGGCAGCCGCGGACCAGGTACTGGCCGCCGACCAGGTCACCGTCCTGCAGCTTCGGCGCGAACGAGAACCGGCTGCGGCACTTCGGGCAGAAACCCTCGGTGCGGCCCGGCTGACCGTTGCGGGACCGGCCGACCGGGTTGCCGCAGCTCGGACAGTTCCGCCGGTCCTCGGGGACCATCGGGTTCGCCAGGATCGCCTTGCTCGCGTCGATCGCCGGGATCGACGGGACGTTCGTCAGCCCGGCGCCGAGGCGGGCGCCGCGCAACCGGGTGGACGACGTACCGAGTTTGCGGGTCAGCTTCGAACCGGCCTGCGCGGCTCGGGCCGACCCGAGCGGCGTGGACGCCAGCCGGTTGGACGCCCGCGAGACGGTCGACACCGAGCTGATCGGGTCCGGGTCCGCGGGCGGGGGTACGACGGTACCGCCGCCGGGCGCGGGCGATCCGCAGACGTCGCAGTACCCGTCGGAGTAGGTACCGGTGCAGCCCGGCTGGATGCAAGCGCCGGCCGCCGCGGTGCTCGCGGCTGCCGGGGTGCTCGCGGCGGCGGGGGAGCCGCAGACGTCGCAGTACCCGTCCACGATCGTGCCGGTACAGCCCGGCTGGGTGCAGGTCGTCATTTCGTTCCTTCCAGGTAGGCCTGGTAGGCCGCTACCAGCGCACCGAGCCGCGCCAGGTCCACCGGCTCGGCGTCGATCACGGCGCGGCCGCGCCGGTACAGCTCGGCGAGATCTTCGTTGCCTGCGGCAACACTTGCCGCCTTCACCTGATAGGCGTCGAGCAGTTGGCTGAGCTCGTCCCGGCGCCCGAGCGCGGCGCCGTACGCCGCCTGCGCCTGCGCGAGGGCCCGCCGTACCGCGTCCAGCCGGGTCAGGTACTGCGCGAGCTCGGCCGGCGTGTTCGGCACCGGCCCGAGCGCGGTCACATCCGGTACGGCGAGCCGCGGGGCCGGGGCGACCGTACTGACGGCCTTGTCCGCGAGCGCGCGGACCGCCGTACCCCGGGCCTCGAGCTCACCGCGCAACGTGCGGGCACGGGCCACGTCAGCGGCCCGCTCCTTGCGGGTGGCGGCGCCGACGATCAGGTCGCGCTCGGCCTTCGCGGTGTCGAGTTCCAGCGGGCCGATCATGCCGCCGATGTCCGCGCCCCGTTTGTTGCGGTCGGCAAGGTCCAGCAGCCGGCGGTCCAGGTCGTGGTGCTTGGCGAGGGCGTCGTTGCGTACGTTCGCCGGCTCCAGCTTGACCAGGTCGCTGATGCGTTCCACCTGGGCGCGCAGCTCTCGCAGGCGTGCGGCCAGGTCGGCGTCGGCCGGGTC
>NZ_DASRVN010000233.1:0-5574 GCF_035655035.1 Kribbella sp.
ACTTCGCGGCGGTCTTCCAGGCGCCCGTCGTGTTTTTCATCCAGAACAACGAGTACGCGATCTCGGTCCCGCTGGCGAAGCAGAGCGCCGCGCCGTCCCTTGCACACAAGGGCGTCGGGTACGGGATACCTGGCGAGCGCACCGACGGCAACGACCTCGCGGCTCTGCTCGCCGTACTCGGCCAGGCCGTGGCCAAGGCCCGCGCCGGTGAGGGACCGCAGCTGATCGAGGCGCACACGTACCGCGTGCAGGCGCACACCAACGCCGACGACGCGACCCGGTACCGCGAGGACGCCGAGGTCGCGCCGTGGCTCGACCGCGACCCCATCGAGCGGCTGACGAAGTACCTCACGGAAAACGGTGGATTGGACGACGAGGTACGGCGGAAAGCGGAGGAAAACGCTGTACGGGTTTCCGCACAGCTGCGGGACGGGCTGATGCCGGAACCCGAGGTGGAGCCGGCCGAGATGTTCGCTTACCTGTACGCCGAGCAGACGCAGCAGTTGCGCGAGCAGGCCGCGTTCCTGCGCGACGAGTTGGCCCGAGAGGAGGCCTGACATGGCGCACACGAAGATCTCGATGGCGCAGGCCCTCAACCAGGCGCTCCGCGACGCGATGGCCGCCGACGACACCGTGGTGATGTTCGGTGAGGACGTCGGCGCGCTCGGCGGCGTGTTCCGGATCACCGACGGGCTGACCGCGGAGTTCGGCGAGCTGCGCTGTTTCGACACGCCGCTGGCCGAGGCGGGCATCGTCGGGATGGCGGTCGGGATGGCGATGAACGGAATGCGCCCGGTGGTCGAGATGCAGTTCGACGCGTTCGGGTACCCGGCGTTCGAGCAGGTCGTCTCGCACGTCGCGAAGATGCGCAACCGGACCCGCGGGAAGGTCACGCTGCCGATGGTGATCCGGATCCCGTACGGCGGCGGGATCGGCGGCGTCGAGCACCACAGCGACTCGTCGGAGAGCTACTTCGCGCACACTCCGGGGCTCACCGTCGTGACGCCGGCCACGGTCGCCGACGCGTACGGGTTGTTGCGGAAGGCAATCGAGTTCCCGGATCCGGTGGTGTTCATGGAGCCGAAGAAGCTCTACTGGGCCAAGGAGGAGGTCGACCTCACCGAGTCGCAGCCGGGGATCGGTCGGGCCGTGGTACGGCGGGAAGGCGCGGACGCGACGCTGATCGCGTACGGCCCCGCGGTGCCGGTCGCGCTGGAGGCGGCCGAGGTCGCGGCGGCCGAGGGGCGGCAGCTGACTGTGGTGGACCTGCGGTCGGTGGTGCCGTTCGACGAGGAGACGGTGTGCGCGGCGGTTCGGCGTACCGGTCGGGCCGTTGTCGTCGCGGAGGCAAGCGGTTTCGCGAGTGTGTCGTCGGAGATCGTTGCCCGGGTCACCGAGAAGTGCTTCCACTCGCTGGCGGCGCCGGTGCGGCGGGTGACCGCGTTCGACATCCCGTTCCCGCCACCGAAGCTGGAGAAGTACCAGCTGCCGAGCGTGGACCGGATCCTGGACGCGGTCGACGATCTGCAGTGGGAGGACTCGTGAACACGTTCCTGCTCCCCGACCTCGGCGAAGGGCTGACCGAGGCGGAGATCGTGCGGTGGCTGGTGAAGGTCGGCGACGTGATTGCCGTCGACACACCGATCGCGGAGGTCGAGACGGCGAAATCGATCGTGGAGCTGCCGTCGCCGTACGCCGGGGTGATCGAGGAGCTGCACGGCGAGCCCGGTACGACGGTCCCGGTCGGGCAGCCGTTGATCACGGTTGGCGACGCGTCCGGGGCGGCGTACCGCGAGGAGGAGCGGGCCGGGTCGGGCAACGTGCTGGTCGGGTACGGGACGGTGGAGTCGGCCGGGGCGGGGCGGCGCCGGAAACCGCGGGTTTCCGGAACAAATCCGGCACCAGTTGCCGAAAAGGTTCCGGAAAGGCACGTTCCGTTGGTGATCTCGCCGTTGGTACGGCGGATGGCGCGGGACGGCGGGGTGGATCTACACGAGTTGACCGGATCCGGTCCCGACGGCCTGATCGTCCGCCGCGACGTGGAACACGCGATCGCATTCCGCGCCCACCAAACCTCCGATGTTCAGGCGTCCGTGGCGCAGGCGTCCGTGGTGGGGTCTGCTGGTGGGGCGGTGGAGTCGCGGACTGGTCTACACGAGTTGCGGCGTACGCCGATGAGTGGGTTCCGGAAGGCAGTCGTCGCGACCTTGAGCCGGAGTCGCGCCGAGATTCCGGAGGCGACCACCTGGGTCGACGTGGACGCAACCGCGCTCCTCGAGCTCCGCGAATCGTTGCGTTCAGCAACAGACCAGGGGCCTGGTCTACTCGCGTTGATGGCCCGGTTCGTGGTCGCCGGACTGCTGAAGTACCCGGAGCTCAACGGGTACGTGGATACCGCGCGCGAGGAGCTTGTCCAGTACGACGGGGTGAACCTCGGCCTGGCAGCACAGACGGACCGTGGTCTCGTCGTACCGGCGGTGGGCAACGCGCACACGTTGACCACCCGCGGCCTCGACGCGGAGATCCGCCGGCTGACCGCGTCCGCACGCGAGGGGCGGCTGACCCAGCAGGAGCTGACCTCCGGGACGTTCACACTGAACAATTACGGCAGCTTCGGCGTGGACGGCAGTGCGGCGATCATCAACCACCCGCAGGTCGCGATCCTCGGCGTCGGCCGGATCATCGACCGGCCGTGGGTGGTCGACGGTGAGATCGCCGTCCGCAAATTGACCCAGCTGTCCCTCGTCTTCGACCACCGGGTCTGCGACGGCGGCACCGCAGCCGCCTTCCTCCGCTTCGTCGCCGACGCTTTCGAGAACCCCGCATCCGCATTCGCGGACCTTTAGGAGAGCGGGCCCTTCGGAGAGCGGACCTTAGGAGATCTGGCGTGGGCGGAGGCCGATGAAGATTACTCGGAGGCCGGAGGTGAAGCGGGATTCTGGGCCGGCGGTGCTTTCGGGGTTCAGGTATGCGGCGAGGTGGTGGGAGTCGAGGCCCATCCGGTCCGCGGACTTCGACGCCCAACGCGCTTCGCTCAGCCCGCTCCGGCGTACCACTGAAAGCCACGCGGAGTCCGCCACCGCCGACCCGATCAGGTAGTGCACGACCGCGGACACCGCCGAGTCCAGATGCGTCCCCTTGAACCCGGCTGCGGCCAGGATGCCCTGCACCCGGTCGGTCAGCGCCTGGTAGTTGGGCCCGAGCCCAGCGTGCGTAGGCAGTAGCTGCGCGGCCCACGGATGCGCACACAACGCCTGGTACGCAGCCATCAACACACCGGTCGCCTGCTCACGCCAATCGCCCTGCACCTCGACCAACGCATCACCCAGGACAGTGTCGACGACGAGCTCGAGCAGGTCGTTCTTGTTCGCGATCCGCCAGTACAAGGCCGAGGTTGCGGCGGTGCCCAGCTCGGCCGCCATCACCCGCATCGAGAACGTGTCCAGCCCGTCCCGGTCCAGCACCCGGATCGCGGTCGCGACGATGTCCTCCCGGCTCAGCCGGCTCCGGGTCGGCTCCGGCTCATCGCGCAACCACACGGATCCGAGCGCCGTCCGTCGATCTGCCTCACGCACTGAAACAGTGTGTCACATCCGGGAACACCGTTTCACAACCAAAGTCAGAGCAGCCAGCGACCTCGGTACGACGACCTGCCCGCCGTACTGGCGAAGACTCGAAGCCATGACGATCAACCGGGCCCAGTTCCTCGCCCTCGGGACAGCCGCAGCGACGGCGGGAATGGTGACACCAGCCGCGGCGGCACCGAAGCGGCTCACGTTGAAGGGCGTCGCGTACGACACCGGCGGCGGCCCCGACGACAGCCGGGCGCGCTGGCGGAACAGCCTGATGCGCGGCGAGATCCACGCCGTCCGGCACCGGCTGCACGCGAACTGGGTCAGCATCTACGGCAGCGACGTACGCAGGCTGATCGACACCGCGACCGCGGCGCTCGAAGAGGGGCTGACGGTGTCGATCCAGCCGCGGGCGTTCGACGAGCCGCAGACGGCGGAGCTCGAGAAGCTGCGCCGGGTCGCGGTCGAGGCGGAGCGGTTGCGGCGGCGGTACGACCGTGAGGTGATCCTGGTCGTGGGGTGCGAGTTCATGCTGTTCACGCCGGGGATCGTGCCGGGCGCGAGCTTCTCCGAGCGGGTCGAGTACCTGACCAAGGGCGGCTTCGACATGGCCGCGCTGCAGCGGAAGTTCCGCGCCTTCACCGCCCGGATGGTGAAGGTTGCCCGGAGCAACTTCCACGGGCGGGTCACGTACGGCGCCGCGTCCGATCTCGAGCAGGTGGACTGGTCGATCTTCGACATCGTCGGCCTGGACTACTACTCGTACCACGCGAACCACGCCGGCCACGCGAAGGAGCTGGCGCCGTCCCGGCGGTGGAACAAGCCGATCCTGATCCTGGAGTTCGGGTGCTGCACGTTCACCGGTGCGGCGAGGCTGGGTGGGATGGGGTGGGACATCGTCGACTACAGCGGCGACGTCCCCGTCATCCCGCCGCAGTACGTCCGCAACGAGCAGGAGCAGGCGGACCACCTGGCCGACATGCTGCAGGTCTTCACCGAACAGGGCTTCCTGGGCGCCTCGCCGTACACCTTCATCTCACCCGACGCCCCACACCGCCCCCACGACCGTCCCCACGACGAGGACATGGCCGCGTTCAGCCTGTGCAAGGTCCTCCGTTACGAAGACCAGAACCCGGCATCACCGTATCGCTGGCTACCGAAGAAGTCCTTCCACGCGGTGGCGGGCTTCTACAACCGTGTGCCCGCGGTCCAGTAGGCCTGAGGTGAGAGCGACGAGCAGACCGGCAACAGCGAGGGCTGCGCCGACCCAGTTGGGAGCGGTGTAGCCGAGGCCGTGCTCGATGGTCAGTCCGCCGAGATAGGCGCCGACGGCGTTACCCAGGTTGAAGGCGGCGATGTTGGCCGCGGAGGCCAGCGCCGGAGCTCCGTGTGCCTTGTCCATGACTCGCTTCTGCAGCGGGGCGACCGTGGCGAAGCCGGCTGCACCGAAGAGCGCGATCGTCACGGCAGAGGGGATCTTGGCATGCGCCGTGAAGACAAACACCACCAGTACTGCGGCCAGCAGCGTCAAGATCAGGTACAGGCTCGGCATGAGCGACCGGTCCGCTGCCTTACCGCCCAGCAGGTTGCCCACTACGAGCCCACCGCCGAACAGCACGAGCAGCCAGGTCACAGCGCCGGCAGAGAAGCCCGCCACCTCAGTCATCATCGGTGCGATGTAAGTGAACGACGCGAACACACCTGCGAATCCAAGCGCAGTCATAGCGAGCGCCAGCCACACCTGCAGGCTCTTGAACGCCGCCAGCTCGCTCTTGAGACCAGGGCCTTCAGCAGAACCCTGCCGCGGTACCAGGAACACAATGCCGAGCAGTTCGATCGCACCGAGCGCGGTGACCGCCCAGAACGTCGACCGCCACCCGAACTGCTGCCCGAGCGCGGTCCCACCCGGTACGCCGAGCACGTTGGCGATCGTCAGCCCGGTGAACATCAACGCGATCGCACTCGCCTGCTTGGCCTTCGGTACGAGCGACGCGGCTACAAC
>NZ_DASRVN010000234.1:0-24970 GCF_035655035.1 Kribbella sp.
GACCAGGCGACCGCGGACCTCGCCTCCGGCAAGACCGACGCGATGCTCGCCGACTCCCCGGTCGTGCTGGACGCGATCAAGCAGACCAACGGCCAGCTCGAGCAGCTCGGCCAGATCTACGACGCGGCGCCGTACGGGTACGTGGTCCCGAAGTCGGAGACGGCGTTCGCCCAGGCGCTCGTCAAGGCGCTGCAGGCACTGAACACCGACGGCACCTACAAGTCGGTTCTGCAGAAGTGGAACAACGACTCGGGTGCGATCACCGACTTCGCCGTCAACCCGTGAGCTGAGAGATGAGTACCGAAACCGAAGCCCGGCCGCAGGACGCTCCTCAGCGGCCGGGCGCGATCGAGGCCGTGCCGGTGCGGCATCCCGGCCGCTGGGTCGCGATCGCCGTGATCGCGGTGCTGGCCGCGATGCTGCTGCACCTACTGGTGACGAACAGCGCCTTCGACTGGAAGTTCGTCTTCCAGGCGATGAACCAGCAGCCGGTCATCAACGGCTTCCTGAAGGGCACGCTGCTGGTCACCGCGCTGTCGATGGTCGTCGGGGTCGGCGGCGGCGTACTGCTCGCCGTGATGCGGCTCTCGGACAACCCGATCCTGTCCGGTGTCTCGTGGGTGTTCACCTGGTTCTTCCGGAGCATCCCGCGGTACATCCTGCTGTTCACGATGGGTACGCTCGGGATCCTGTTCCCGAAGGGCATCGCGCTCGGTGTGCCGTTCGACTGGAAGCTGATCGACTGGTTCGGGCTGTCCGGCGACTGGCGGTTCCTGAACCTGGACGCGAACCAGGTGTTCACCGGCCTGGTCGCCGGTGTGATCGGGCTCGGCCTGTCCGAGGCGGCGTACATGGCGGAGATCGCCAGGGCCGGGATCATGAGCGTCGACAAGGGCCAGGCCGAGGCCGCGCAGGCGCTCGGCATGAGCAGTGGCAAGGTGATGCGCCGGGTGGTGCTGCCGCAGGCGATGCGGGTGATCGTGCCGCCGACCGGCAACGAGACCATCGCGATGCTCAAGGACACCTCGCTGCTGGTCGCGGTGCCGGTGATCGGCGAGCTCTTTTACCAACTGCAGTCGATCGGCAGCAACTTCTACAAGACGTTCCCGATCGCGGTGGCGGCGACGCTGTACTACCTGGCGGCGACCAGCGTGCTGATGGTCGGGCAGTACTTCCTGGAGCGGCACTTCGGCCGCGGGTTCGGTACCAAGGCGCCGCGCGCTGCGCGTCCGGCCGGGGCAGGAGGCGCCTGATGCCGCTGGTGCACGCGGTCAACGTGACCAAGTCGTTCCACCACAACGAAGTACTGAAGGGCATCGACCTGGACGTCGAGCGCGGGCAGGTGGTCTGTCTGCTCGGCCCGTCCGGGTCCGGGAAGACCACGTTCCTGCGCTGTATCAACCAGCTCGAGACGATCGACGGCGGCCGGATCTGGGTCGACGACGAGCTGATGGGGTACACCGAGCGCGACGGCAAGCTGTACCGCCTGAAGAACAAGGAGATCGCGGCACAGCGGCGCGAGATCGGGATGGTGTTCCAGCGGTTCAACCTGTTCCCGCACATGACCGCGCTGGAGAACATCGTCGAGGCGCCGACCCAGGTCCGGCGGGAGTCCAAGAAGGGCGCGCGGGAGCGGGCGATGAAGCTGCTCGACCGGGTCGGCCTCGCGGACCGGTGCGACGCCTACCCGGCGCAGTTGTCCGGCGGCCAGCAGCAGCGGGTCGCAATCGCCCGGGCGCTGGCGATGCAGCCGAAGCTGATGCTGTTCGACGAGCCGACGTCGGCCCTCGACCCGGAGCTGGTCGGCGAGGTACTGGCGGTGATGCGCGAGCTGGCGCTGGACGGGATGACGATGATCGTGGTCACCCACGAGATGGCGTTCGCCCGGGACGTCGCGGACACCGTCGTGTTCATGGACGCCGGCGTCGTGGTCGAGTCCGGCCCGCCGAAGGACGTGATCGGCAACCCGCAACACGCCCGCACCAAGACCTTCCTCACCCGCCTCCGCTCCGAACACGAACACCCCTGATACCACGCCGCGCCGGAGGCGCGGCCAAAAGTACTGTTGGATGATGTACGGCGAGTGGGTCGATTCGAGGGAGACGATGTGAGCAGCAGCGCAGGGGCCGCCGAGGTTCGCCTGAGTATCCCGGCGGACGGTGCGTACATCGCCGTACCGCGGTCGGTGGTGGGGAACCTCGCGGCCCGCAACGACTTCACGCTGGACGCGATCGACGACCTGCGGATCGCGGTCGACGAGGCGTGCGCGCTGCTGCTGCCGCAGTCGGCGGACGGCGTACTCGAGTGCGTGTTCCAGATCGCGCCGCCGCAGCTGACCGTGCGGACGAGCGCCGTCGTACCGAACGGCTGGCGCCCGGACACCACGTCGTTCGGCTGGACCGTGCTGACCGCGCTCGTGGAGTCGGCCGCCGCCGAGACCATCGACGGCCGGCTGACCATCACCGTGACGGCCACCGCCACCGCCACGGAGACACTGTGAGCCGAGCGCAGCGAGCGAACAATCAGCACAGCACCGCTGTCGGTCGCGCCGGAGCCGAGCGCAGCGAGGCGCAGGCGTGACCGACGAACAGACGCAGGAATCTCCTGATCTTCGGACCCGAACGGCCGGCTTCTTCCAGCAGATGGCGGCCGGCCCGGGCGATCCGGGGTACGTGGCGGCCCGCGACGGCCTGGTCGCGCTGCACATGCCGCTGGTGGAGCACCTGGCCCGTCGCTTCCGGAACCGCGGCGAGCCGTACGACGACCTGGTCCAGGTGGCGACGATCGGCCTGATCAAGGCGATCGACCGGTTCGACTCGGACCGGGGCGTGGAGTTCTCGACGTACGCGACGCCGACCATCCTCGGCGAGATCAAGCGGTACTTCCGGGACAAGGGCTGGGCGATCCGGGTGCCGCGGCGGCTGCAGGAGCTCCGGCTGTCGCTGACCGCCGCGACCGCGGAGCTGACCCAGGAGCTCGGCCGGGCGCCGACGGTGGCGGAGTTGTCCGACCGGCTCGGCCTGTCGCCGGACCTGGTGATCGAAGGCCTGGAGTCCGCGAACGCGTACAACACCTTGTCCCTGGACGCTCCCGATCAGAACGAGACCGACGCGACCACGGTGCTGGACGGGCTCGGCGGCGAGGACGAGGCACTGGAGAGCGTCGAGTACCGGGAGTCGCTGAAACCGTTGCTGGCCCAGCTGGACACCCGCGAGAAGCGGATCCTGACACTGCGGTTCTTCCGCGGGATGACGCAGTCGCAGATCGCCGAGGAGATCGGGATCTCCCAGATGCACGTCTCCCGGCTGCTCGCCCGAACCCTGACCGAACTCCGGACAGGCCTGCTCAAGGAGTAGGACTAAAGGACGTGATCGTTGGAGTCACCAGCGGTCAGGGCCTCGGTGGAAGCCTTCTGGAAAACGCACACCAGGATCGCGACGGCCAGTACGGCGAGGCCGGCGGCAACGGCCTTGGTGCCGCCGTCCCAGAGGCTGTACGCGATCAGGAGCTGGATCAGCTGCGTGAACACCGTCGGCCCGCGGCTCCAGCGCGCGGCCTTCCACAGTCCCCGGACGGCGACGAAGACCAGGCCGACGCCGTACACCAGGAAGAAGCCGGTCGTGGTCAGACCGAGCACCAGCCGGGAACTGTCGACCGTCAAGGCTTGGGCAATTCCGAGAACGATGAGCACAAGCCCTTCCACAGCGACCACTGCCGCAGCTAATTTGAGCGGTCTCGGGACTGCGGCAGCTGGGGAGTCGGTCGGCACGTCGCCAGCATAGGACCCGGGAGCCGCGCGAAACCCCGGCCCCACAGGGATTTGAGGTTCTGCGTAACCAAAAGATGGTTGGAACGGTTACCTGCAGTGAACGGGTACTTGCAGACGGGCCGCTTCGTCCGATAACCGGATGGAGAGCGCCGCTGTGTGCCGGTTCGGAGTGTTAAGGAAGCGTTGTGATCGGATCGACAACTCAATAACCCTTGTTTCGATCCGCCAAGATTGGGAACATGGTCTCGTTCGTGAAAGCGTTCACAACAAGACGCGGCACCAAACCCCGTGCCTCACGAACCGACGAGTACAGCACCGCTGATTGGGCACAGACCTACCCGTCAGCATACGTCAACTACTGAGAGAGATGGGATCCGCCATGGATTGGCGCCACCGGGCCGTATGCCTCGACGAGGACCCGGAACTGTTCTTCCCCATCGGCAACACCGGGCCCGCGATCATGCAGATCGAGGAGGCCAAGCAGGTGTGCCGACGCTGCGACGTGCGTGAGCAGTGCCTGGCATGGGCGCTGGAAGCCGGCCAGGACCACGGTGTGTGGGGCGGCCTGAGCGAGGACGAGCGCCGCGCGCTGAAGCGCCGCAACGCCCGGCAACGCATCCGCACCGCCTGAGCAAGTCCTCTTCGAGGCCCCGCGGAACGCACCGCGGGGCCTTTGTCATTCCTTGACCGGGACGTCCAGGGTGACCTGCGTACCGGTCCGGCCGTCGTGGCGGGGACCGAACCGCAGCGTTCCGTCGAGTTCGCCGATCACCAGCGTGCGGACGATCGAGAGTCCGAGGTTCCCGGACAGCTCGGAGTCGAAGTCCGGCGGCAGACCCTTGCCGTCGTCCAGTACGTCGACGTGCAGCCGGCCGAGCGCCCGCTCGGCCACCAGCTCGATCGTCCCGCTGGCCGCTCCGGAGTCCCGCGCCCCGAACGCGTGCTCCACCGAGTTCTGCATCAGCTCGGTGAGCACCATCGCCAGCGGAGTCGCGACTTCGGAGTCCAGGACGCCGAACGACCCGCTGCGCCGGGTCTGCACCGTGGTCGCGACCGTCGACACGTCCGCGACCATCGCACCGACCCGGTCCGCGACGTCGTCGAAGTCCACGTGCTCGTCGAACGACTCCGAGAGCGTCTCGTGCACGATCGCGATCGACCCGACCCGGCGCACGGCCTCGGCCAGCGCGTCCTGACCTTCGGGCACCGTGATCCTTCGGGCCTGCATCCGGAGTAACGCGGCGACCGTCTGCAAGTTGTTCTTGACGCGATGATGAATCTCCCGGATGGTCGCCTCCTTGGTGACCAGCTCCCGTTCCCGGCTGCGCAGCTCCGTCACGTCCCGGAGCAGGATCAGCGCCCCCACGTGCTGGCCGTCCGAGCGCAGCGGGATCGCGCGCAGGAACAGCGTCGCGTCGGCGTTCTCGATCTCGATCTCCTTGGCGGCCCGCCCGGTGACCACCGACGCGAGCACGTCGTCGACCTTGTGCCCGGAATGCAGCAGCTCCGCGGTGATGTCCTTCAGCCGGGATCCGACCAGATCGGTCACCAGCCCCATCCGGCGGTACGCCGACAACGCGTTCGGGCTGGCGAACGTCACCATGCCGTGCCGATCGACCCGGATACAGCCGTCACCGACTCGTGGGGTGGTGGACAGCAGCCGTTCGCCGCCGTACGGGAAGATACCGTCGGTGATCATCCGGGCCAGGTCCGTCGCGCTCTGCAGGTACGCGATCTCCAGCCGGGACGGGGTCCGGACGCCGAGCAGGTTGGTGTTCCGGGCGATCACCGCGATCACCCGGGAGCCCCGGCGGACCGGGATCGTCTCGACCCGGACCGGTACGTCGTCGCGCCATTCCGGGTCTCCCTCGCGGCAGATCCGGCCGCCGTCGTACGCCTGGTCCAGCAGGTGCCGGCGGCCGCGCGGGATGAAGCTGCCGACGATGTCGTCGAGGTACGCGGTGGGTCCGGTGGTCGGGCGCATCTGGGCACCGGCCCAGAACCCGAGCCCCTCGGTGTCCGGGAGCCAGAGCACCAGGTCGGCGAACGACAGGTCGGCGAGCATCTGCCAGTCCGAGACGAGCAGCTGCAGACGGTCCAGGTCGGCCTGGTCGAGCGTGGTGTGGTTGCGCGCCACATCGGTCAAAGACGGCACGCTCCGATGGTATCGATCGGCTTATACCAGGGTGATAACTGGTCCGCTCGACAAGAGGGCGTGTGTGGGTGTTGATTGAGCAGCGAGAGATGAAAGGATGCTCGGGTGGAGTCGACGTACTGGCAGGACGTGATGGCCGCGGACTACGCGGTACCCCACGACCGTACGCTGACCGATCTCACCGAGGAGCTCGTCCGGGGCCTGGCCAGCACCAATCCGCAGGTCCGTGACGCCCTCGCGTACCCGACGCTCGCCACCTGGCTGGAGCGCGGGGTGTACGACGACCTGCTGCCCGGGTTCGGCGACGGCCTCTGCGCCGGGCTGAACTACGGGCTCGGTGAGGACGGTACCGACACGGTCTTCCGCCGCTCGTTCACCGCGCTGACGCTGGCGGAGGTGATCCACCGCGACAACGCCGAGTTCCTGGTGCACGACGAGGTGGTGATGCGCTGGGGCGACCGGCTGGCGACCTGGCTGCTGCGCGAACGCGACCTGCGCGGCTACGTGCAGGACTGCGGGTGGGCGCATGCCGTTGCCCACGGCGCCGACGCGATCGGCGCGCTGGCCCGCTCCCGGCACTGCGACGCCGGCGTACTGCGGGCGCTGCTCGACGTGCTCGCGGACCGGATCGTCAAGGACACGCCGTACCGCTGGGTGCACGAGGAACACGACCGGGTGGCGCACGCGGTGATGACGATCCTGCACCGGAACATGCTGTCCAGCGACGAGCTCGAGCGCTGGCTGAAGCCGATCGCGGCGACCGCGGGGCAGCAGCCGCTGATGCACGAGACGCTGCCGGAGTGGCCCTCGCCGAACGTGTTCAACGCCCGCGGCGTGCTGCACGTCCTGCTCAGCCAGCTCGCGATCGGCGTGAAGGGCTTCCCGATCCCCGGCGACGACGAGCTGTTCGGCCGGCCGATCCAGGCCCGCGCGGACCTGCTGCTGATGCTGACCGAAGCGGTGCAGGCCTCCCAGCCGTACATCTACAGGCCTGCAGCAACGTCCTAGGGCTTCAGCGCGATCGTCGCGACAACGGCCCGGTGGTCGGTGCCATGGATCGGGTACGTCGCGAACCGGCCCGGCTCGAACTGTCGCGTCACCACCACGTGGTCGATCTGTGTCCGCAGTACGGCGGGCTGATCCGCCGGCCAGGTGCCCTGGAGCCCACCGCCCACGGACGGCCCGACGCTGCGGCAGTAACCGCCCAGCGCGGCCCGGAAGTCCGCGTGGTCGACGGTCGCGTTGTAGTCGCCCGCGATCACCGTCGGCGGATCCTGCGAGCACCACTCGCGGACCTTCAGCAGGTCGTGCGCCCAGGTCGTCACGGAGGCCGGCAGCGGCGGGTAGCCGTGGTACGCGATCAACCGGACCTCGCCGAGGTTCCCACCGGTCACGACGACGTTCCCGAACGTCGTCCCGGGCTCGGACGCGAACGCCACGTCGCCGAGCGCCGGCGACACCAGCACACTCGTCGCACTCGGCGCCGCACTGCTCGCCTGGGCCGTGTATCCCTTGTACTGCCGGCCCGGCAGCAGCGCGCGGATCTGCTCGCGGACATCGGCCTGTGCCTCGGGCAACGAAACCAGGTCGGGCTTGCGGTCGAGGATCAGCTGCGCCACGTCCGCGGCCCGGGCGGCGCCACCGAGCACGTTCGCGACCATGATGGTCAGCGGGCGGGACCCGGCCGGCGCCGGCCGCGCGTGCGAGAACTGGCGCGGCGTGGTCAGTGCCGCGCCGATCAACGCCAGTACGGCGATCGACGCGGCCGCGATCCGCCAGCCCCGGCGGACCAGCATCAGCAGGGCGAGTACCAGTACGACGACCAGAATCTGCGGGCGGAACGCGGCGACCTGGGTGAACGGGGTCAGCTCGTCGAGCCCGAACAGTTCCGGGAACAGCGGCACGGCGACGACGAGGAGGAACAGCACGGACAGCACGATCCGCCGTACGAACCATGCCCTTTCTGAGCGCAGCGAACGAACAATAGGTACCGCAGTGTTACCCATGCACACACCCGATGGTCTGGTCGCTTGTCCGGACGAACGGTAGCGTGCTCCGTTGCGCCTGTATGTCCCTCCGAGGAGGTTTGCAGTGTCCCGATTGTCCGCGATCAGACCCGCGTACTGGATCTCCGGTGTGCTCCTCGTGGTGGCCGTCGTCGTACCGCTCCTGGTGCCGACGTACGCCCGGCAGGACCCGCATCTGTGGGGCTTCCCGTTCTTCTACTGGTACCAGCTGCTGTGGGTGTTCCTGTCCGCGATCCTGGTCAGCATCAGTTACCGCCTGCTCCGCGCAGAGGAGCGCCGGCGCCGGGCCGAGCAGGGCCTGGGCGACCCGGACAAGGACGGTGACCAGTGAACACCAAGGTCGACTGGGTGCAGCTGATCATCGTCGTGGTGATCTTCGCCGCCGTCACGGTGATGGGCTTCATGGCGGCCCGCTGGCGCAGCGGCGGTCACCTCGAGAGCCTCGACGAGTGGGGTCTGGGCGGTCGCGGGTTCGGCACGTTCATCACCTGGTTCCTGCTGGGCGGCGACCTCTACACGGCGTACACCTTCATCGCGGTCCCCGCGGCGATGTACGCGACCGGGGCGATCAGCGGGTTCTTCGCGGTGCCGTACACGATCGTCGCGTATCCGATCGTGTTCATGTTCATGGCCCGGTTGTGGTCGGTGTCGCACCGGCACGGGTACGTGACGCCGGCCGACTTCGTCCAGGGCCGGTACGGCAGCAAGCTGCTCTCGCTGGCGGTGGCGATCACCGGCATCCTCGCTCTGATGCCCTACATCGCTTTGCAGCTCGTCGGTATGCAGGCCGTCTTCGAGACGATGGGCCTCGGCGGCAACAACACGCTGGCCAAGGACCTGCCGCTGCTGATCGCGTTCGCCGTACTGGCGGCGTACACGTACTCGTCGGGTCTGCGGGCTCCGGCGATGATCGCGTTCGTCAAGGACTTCCTGATCTACGTGGTGATCCTGGTCGCGATCTTCTACCTGCCGCACGTGCTCGGCGGCTGGGACGGGATCTTCCACGCGGCGCAGGACAAGATGGCCAAGCCGAGCCCGGCGACCGGCAAGCCGACCGGGTCGTTCATCCCGGCCGGAGCCGGCTACGTGTCGTACTGGACGCTGGGGCTCGGGTCCGCGATGGCACTGTTCATGTACCCGCACTCGGTGACGGCGGTGCTGTCCACCAAGACGCGGAACGTCGTCCGGCGGAACGCGGCCATCCTCCCGGCGTACTCGCTGCTGCTCGGGCTGCTCGCCCTGCTGGGCTTCATGGCGATCAAGGCGAAGGTCAACGTGAAGGGCCTGGACGGGCTGGCGAACCCGCAGCTGGCGATCCCGCGGCTGTTCGACCAGGAGTTCCCGTCCTGGTTCGCGGGCATCGCGTTCGCGGCGATCGCGGTCGGTGCGCTGGTGCCGGCGGCGATCATGTCGATCGCGGCGGCGAACCTGTTCACCCGGAACATCTACCGCGCCTTCATCAAGCCCGACGCCACCCCGGCCAACGAGGCGAAGGTGTCCAAGCTCGCGTCCCTGCTGGTGAAGGTCGGCGCGCTGGCGTTCGTGCTCGGCATGGACAAGACGATCGCGCTGAACCTGCAACTGCTCGGCGGGATCTGGATCCTGCAGACGTTCCCGGCGATCGTGGTCGGGCTGTTCACCCGCTGGTTCCACCGGTACGCGTTGCTGGCCGGCTGGGCGGTGGCGATGGTGTTCGGCACGGTGTCGGCGTACAACGTGGTGAACCCGGCGACCAAGAAGCACTTCGGCGGCTCGCTGGCGAACATCCCGTTCACCAACACACCGGCGTACATCGCGCTGACGGCGTTCGTACTGAACGTGATCGTGGTCGTGATCCTGACCGCCGTACTGCGGGCCCTGAAGGTCGCAGACGGGCAGGACACCACGCACCCGTCGGACTACACCGCCGACCGCGGCGACCCGGGCGTCGAAGACGTCATCGACGCCGGCCCGGCCCCCGCCAAGCCCTGACCCCCAGGGGCCGTTTGCGTGGTGAACCTCGCAAACGGCCCCTTCACACGGCGCATGCGCGGCTGGAACGGTCCGTTTCGGTGGTGAACCACTGAAACGAGGCGTGACATTTTGCGGTTAAGTCGACACGCTGCGGGGTCAGCTTGCCCGGTTTCGGGCCGCTGATTCGGCAGAATCACCCCCGTGCTGCTGGTCCTCCTCGTCATGGTGCTCGCCGCCGGGGTGGCCCTCGCGACCGGCGGCCGGTTCGGCAACCTGGCCGGCAACACGTTGACCGGCGTGCACTGGCTCGCGGCCGCGGCGATCGGCCAGTTGCTCGGCTCGCTCCTCGGCGGTACGGCGTACCCCGTCGGGCTGATCGGATCCGCGGTCTGCATCGCGGTCTTCCTCCGCCTGAACCTCCGGCACCCCGGCGTCGGCCTGCTGGCGTTGGGCTTCTTCTGCAACGCCGTCGTGGTCGCCCTGAACGGCGCGATGCCGGTATCGCTGCGCGCACTGGAACGCGCCGGCGTCGGCAACGCCGCGATCACCGACGCCCGCCACGAGCTCGCCGGCACGGCAACCCGCCTGCCCTGGCTCGGCGACGTCGTACCCGTGGCCCTTCCCGGCCTCGGCCAGGCGATCAGCCCCGGCGACGTCCTGATCGCAGCCGGCGCCGGCCTCCTGCTGTACGCCGCCATGGGCGGTTCGAGCCGCGTCCCCGCAACCACCGCACCAACCTGGTCCACCCTCGAACCCTGCGCCGGCACCCCCGCCCTGCTCCACCTCTCCCCCAACACCAACCGCGAACTCTCCTCCGAACCCCCACGACCTCCAAGACCTGCTGAAGGTGCTGGACCTGCTGAAGGTGCTGGCCCTGGACGAGACGCGGGGCCTGGAGGAGACGCGGCGCCTGGAGGAGACGCAGTGCGTGGAGACGCAGGGCGGGGATGAGACGCAGGGCCTGGAAGAGATGCTGGGCGGGGACGAGACGCAGGGCCTGGAAGACATGCTGGGCACGGACGAGACGCAGGGCCTGGAAGAGATGCCGGGCGTGGAGGAGATGCTGGGCCCGGACCAGCTGCCGGGCGTGGAGGAGATGCTGGGCCCGGACCAGATGCTGGGCCTGGAGGAGATGCTGGGCGGGGAGGGCCTTCAGAAGCGGAAGCCGCGCCCCACGACTCGCCGGAGTGACTCGACCACCACCGGGTCGTACTCCGCCCCGATCCCCAGCCCGATCGACTCCATCGCCTTGTCCGGCGACTGCCCCGACCCTTCCCCCACCAGCTGCTCGTACGCCAGCGCCACGTTCACGATCCCGCTCTCCACCGGAATCGACGAGTCGTTCGCCCGCCCGTGCCGGTACGGATCGTTGGAGTGCCGCACGATCTCGGCCACATGATCCAGCACCCCCGACCGCTCGATCACCGCCGCCCCGATCTCCGCCGCCCGCTGCCGCTCCTCCCGGGTCCGCAACAACGAAGCCCCACCAGGACTGGGATCCGCCAACGCCAACTGCCCCACCCCCGACAACAACGCCGCATACTCCAACGCCTCCATCCGAGCCGGCGTCAACCCCAGATCGTTGCCAACAGCCACCGCCAGCGCCGCGGTCCGCGCATTCTGCCCCGGACTGCTGAACCCCGCAATCTCCGTACTCCGAGCCATCGACCGCACGGTCGTCCGATAAGTCCGCTGCGCCGAAGCAAACCGCCGAAACGCAAACTGCGTCAACAACAACGGCACCACCACGAGCGGTATGGCCCAGAGCCCAATCAGCGAGACACCCGCGGCCAGGAGGACGCCGCCGAGAGCCATCGCCATACCGATCCGGCCCATCATCACCAACTCGTCACGGAGTGCCGCGGGGAACGGCATACCGAGACGCTCCGTCGTTTGGCCGGCACCCACGAGCGCGTCGATCACACCGGCGCTCAGGACACCGAGCAGCATCGCCAGCAGCAGTAGCACAGCATGCTGCCAGGAATGGTCCCAGTTCAGGTCGTCCGGGAGGATGCCGGCGAATACCACCGCGGCGCAGGCGACCGAGATGAACCGCCGGTTCGCGACCACCAGGTCTGCCCTCAACCCGGCGATCGCGCGCGGCACCAGTCCAGCTGTCGTGGCCAGCCACGTGACTGCCATCACCTGCGAGACGTCAGGCACTGCATCGAGCGTCGATCCGCGCAGCATCGCATAGGCGAGCGCCGCACTCGTGGCGATCGGCGCCCGGTTGCGGCTGCGATCGACCTTGAACTGGACCATCTCGCCGACTGCGATCAGCAGTCCGAACGCTGCGACGTACGGCCAGTCGGTCACACCACGACGAACCGTCATCAGGAGTGCGGTCAATCCCAGCACCGTGCCCGCACCGATGATCACCGCCCCGGTACGGAGCCCCTTTGACTCATTGGTGGTCTCCACCGCATCGCTCATGTCGGTCCCGCCGCGGTGCCGGACGCACCACCGCCGCTACCCAGACTCAAGTCGTCGTGGTCGATCGTGACGTCGACGTTGCTGTCCGGCGCCGGCTGTTCCTCGGCCGCTGCCAGCCATCCCTGCGTTCTGATGACGTGCACGAATGCGTCGACAAGAGCTGGATCGAAATGCGTCAGGCGGTCCTGCTCCAAAATCGCCAGCGTTTGCTCGACGCTGCGGGCGGGTCGATAGGAGCGCGTCGAGGTCAACGAGTCGAAGGCGTCCACGATGCCGATGATCCTCGCGAAGTACGGAATCTTGGTTCCACTGAGGCCTGCCGGGTAGCCGCTCCCGTCGTACTTCTCGTGATGATGCAGGACCGCGGACTTGACCTCCTCCAGGAACGGGATGTTCCCGATCAGTTCGACGCCGCGGGCGGGGTGCAGCCGGATCGCGTCCATCTCCGTATCGTCCAGACGGCCAGGCTTCCGAATGATGCTGGTAGGTACACCGACCTTCCCCACGTCGTGCAGCAGTCCCGCGTGCTCGAGGGCCTGCTGCCGGTCCGCAGGCAGCTGCAGTCGGCGACCGAGCATGCCTACGCCCCGGCTGACCCGCTCCGAATGACCGCGCGTGTACAGGTCCTTGGTTTCGATGACTTCGATGAACGCCCGCATTGCGGCTGCCTGCGCGGCGCGTTCGGCCTCGTCCTGCGTCAGCGCCCAGCGCGCGACGATCAACGGCACCATCACAAGCAAGCCTGCCAGAATTCCGAGTCCTCCGAGCCAGACTACGGCCATCAGCACCCCGAGCAGCCCGTAGCCGAGCATCGGCAACGCGGTCGGCGCGACAACCTCTCGGAAGAACGAGATCACTACGGTGACGCCACGCTCGAGGCTGAGCACCATACACATCAGCACGGCATTGACGAGTTGATGCACAACGCCGGCAGCCGTCACGCCGAGGATGGCCTGCGGGGCATGGATGAAGGCATCATCGCCAGTCGGGGCGTTGAGCAGTATGTAAGCAACGGCACCGCCGCCTGCAGAGAGGATCCGCTGCGACGTGTTGTGGACCCGCTTGATCAGCGGGACGTCTCGCGGCTGCATCAGAGCCCCCACACCGGCGACCACAACGGCAGCCGCCGGGCCAGCAATAACGTACACAGACATGGTCACGATGGATGCCAGCGTGGCACCGCGGGCAGGACCATGAGGAAAGCGGAGAGTACTCGCCGCCAGGACGACGACGCAGAGCTGCACGGCTGTTGAATAGTCGGTCAACTGACGCAGTGCGTAAACCCAGACACCCAACGCGATCAAGGCGACGGTCGACACCAAGAGGCGTAGCGCCGAACGGTGCAGCGTACTCGTCATCCCACGCCTTCAGGTCAGGATCACCACTCCCAGTTGTCACCATGCATGATAAGTCACCTCCGATCAGCGGCGTAGTCTTGAAACCGCCTACGGCGGATCCAGGGGGCAGACAGCGCACTGCTGACTCGTCTGAAAATTTTGCTCACGTGTGCCGCGCCGAAACACTGTAAGCCCAACCGGTGACCCGCCGGAGGACGTGAGGAACCTGGCCTGATATGAGAGACTGTGACTCTTTGCAGTTGTTTCAAGGAGGCTTAGGAATGGGAAAGACCGGCCGGAAGCGCCGTGCACGCAAGAAGAAGGGCGCTAACCACGGCAAGCGCCCCAACGCCTGACTCAGGCGGCTACAGACAGCGAGGACCTCGGAGAAATCCGGGGTCTTTGCGATTTGGTCACAGCTTTACAGCAGACCAGCTAAACAGAGGTCTTGTATTCGGAGAGTCCTCGCCCGTCTACCGAATGCGATCTTTCAAACGATCGTTGGATATTCGGCATCCGCGACCCAGGACCTGTGGACGACGGCCAGCACCCGGCGCCGGATCCCCCTAGAGTTAGCCCGGGGAGGTTTCCGGTACTGACCGATATGGGCCCGAGGAGGGTGGGTAGTGAACGAGCCGGCCACGCCGACGCTGAGTGAACTGCTCCGCACCTTCCGTACCCGCGCCGGCCTCACCCAGGCCGCCCTCGCCGAAAGCGCCGGCCTCAGCGAACAGGCCATCAGCGTCCTCGAACGCGGCACCCGCAGTCGGCCACGCGCCGACACCGTCCGCGCGCTCATCCAGGCCCTGGCCCTCACACCCACCGAAGCCGACCAGTTCCGCACCGTTGCCCGCGGCAAGCTCGGCACCCCACGACCGACCCCCAAGGACCCCGCCACCGACCAGGCCCCGACCCCCTGGCAACTCCCACCCGCCGCCCCCGACTTCACCGGCCGCACCGCCCAGGTCGACGCAATCCTTTCCGTACTTCGGGATTCGTCGGCTGTGGGCCTGGTGTCCATCACCGGGATGGGCGGCATCGGCAAGACCACCCTGGCCGTTCACGCCGCGCACAAACTGGCCGCCACGTACCCGGACGGCCACCTCTACCTGAACCTTCGCGGCTACGGCCCGGGCGCGCCGATGAACCCCACGGACGCCCAGCGTCACCTGCTGCGCTCGCTCGGTTCCGACATCGACTCGATCCCCGACAGCGTCGACGAGGCAACTGCCTTGCTGCGGAGCCAGTTGGCCGGCCGGCGCGTGCTCATGCTGCTCGACAACGCCGCGGACATCGCCCAGGTGTTGCCACTCCTGCCTGGGCATGCGGGCTCGTCGGCGATCATCACCAGCCGCGGCTCGTTCGCGAATCTCCCGGGCGCCCGGCAGATCCTCCTCGACGCGCTGTCGGAGTCGGAGTCGGTCGACCTGCTGGCCGGCATGATCGGGCCGAGCCGGGTGGTCGCCGAGCCGGGTGCCACCCAGGTCCTGGCCAGGTATGCCGGGCGCCTGCCGCTCGCGATCCGGCTGGTCGGCGGGCGGCTCGCTACCCGGCCGACGTGGCCGGTTCAGCATCTCGTCGACCTGCTGAAGGACGAGGAGCGCCGCCTCGACAGCCTTGGCTCGGACGAGACCGGAGTGCGCGCCAGCATCGCCAGTTCGGTGCAGTTCCTCGAAACCAGCGACCGCGATCTCGACCGGAAGGCGGCCGCCGCGCTGCCGGTGCTGGCTGTTCCGGACGGCTCCGATCTGACGACGGGCATCGCCGCCACACTCCTCGAAGTACCACTGCGCCGAGCCGATGCGATCGTCGAACGGCTTGTCGACCTCAACCTGCTGGAATCCGTCGCCCCGGGACGCTTCCGGTTCCACGACCTGATCCGCGCGTACGGGCGAGAGGTCGCGGACACGACCCTCTCACCGGCGGAGCGCGACGAAGCCCTGGCCCGAGTCATCAGGTACTACGTCGAAGCCGGCTGGAGTTGCCACGCGCTGACACACCCGACGAGTCCGCGCCTCCCCATGGCGACAGTCGGTGTCAGCGGTCTGCTGCCGACGTTCAGCAGCCGGGAGGACAGCCTCCGATGGCTGGACGCAGAGCAGCGGAATCTCATGGACCGCTTCCGCCAGGCCCGGCAGACGAGTCTGGCGGACGACGTGTTGCTGGCGGAGCTACCGCTCGCATTGTTCGGCTATCACGAGTCACGACGTCGCTGGCAGGAGATTCGCGAGGTCGGATCCGGTGCCGTCGAGCTCGCCCAACGGCACGGCCGGGCCGACGTCGCCGCCTGGCTGCAGCATGACGGCGCTATCCCGGACGCGGAGAACGGCGCGGTCCATGCGGCATCCACCCGGATCCGGGCCGCGCTGAAGATGTTCTTCGAGATCCACGACCAGTTCGGTCAGGCACGATGCTGCTCGTCCCTGGCCTACTTGCTCGGGATGGTCGGCGAGATCGACGACGCGCTGGCGTACGGCCGGGTCGCGCTCTCGTTGAGCCGCACGATCCAGGACACGACGCTCGAAGGAGTCGCACTGACGGCGGTCGGTGCGCTGTACGACCGGACCGGCGACTTCGCCCGCGCCGACGAAGCCTTCGCCGCGGGCATCGCGCTGGCCGAGCGGAACAACGACAGCCGCGCGCTCTTCAAGCGGTACCTGAACGCGGCCTTCGCGCATCTGCAAGTCGGCCGGCATCAGGACTCCGTCAGAACGGCGTCAGAAGCACTCAAGATCCTCGAGCGCCTCGGTGACGCGACCGTCCAAGGCGAGGCCCACCACCTGCTGACAGCCGCGTACGCGGCCCAGGGCGACTATCTCGCGGCGATCGGGCACATCGAATCCGGCCTGCACGCGGCCCGAATCGCGCACGACGTCGAGCGCGAGGGCCGCCTGTACGTCGAGCGCGCGAGAATCAACGCGGTACAGGGCGACCGGGAGGCGGCCGCTGCACATCTGGACACCGCATTGGTGTTGCTCCGGAATACCTCGGGCGTTTACCTAGCGGACGCGCGTGAGGTACAAGGCAAACTACAGCGGAATGAAATCACCAGCTACGAGGTCATCCGGCACACGTTCTGACCCGGCTGCCCAATCAGTCCGTCGTGGTGATGGTGGTTTCTATTTGGATTTGGGTTAGGCGGAGGAGGATTTTTTGGCGGAGGGCGTCGGGGGCGTGGTCGGAGCCGCAGGAGCGGTGGACCAGTTTTTTGACGCAGCGTTCCAGGTCGTACTCGTCGAGGCAGGGGGCGCACTCTTCGAGGTGCTGGCGGATCTGCTCGGAACTGGCGTCCTCGAGTTCGTTGTCGATGAAGACGTAGACCCGCTGCAGGATCTCCCCGCAGTCGGCGTCGTGGGGCTCGCCGCAGCTCACGACTCCTCCTTCTCCGCGGTCTCGCCGGTGGCCGGCGAGGCTGCGTCCGTGCTGTCGTCCGGGATCAGCCCGCGGTCCCGGGCGTAGTCGCCGAGCAGGTCGCGGAGCTGGCGCCGGCCGCGGTGCAGCCGCGACATCACGGTGCCGACCGGTGTGCCCATGATCTCGGCGATCTCCTTGTAGGCAAAGCCCTCGACGTCGGCCAGGTACACGGCCAGCCGGAAGTCCTCCGGGATGGCCTGCAGGGCGGACTTGACGTCGGAGTCGGGCAGGTGCTCGAGAGCGACTGCCTCGGCCGACTTCAGGCCGCCGGGAGTGTGCGACTCGGCGGCGGTCAGCTGCCAGTCCTCGATCTCCTCGGTCGGCGACTGGGTCGGCTGCCGCTGACGCTTCCGGTATCCGTTGATGAAGGTGTTCGTCAGGATCCGGTACAGCCACGCCTTCAGGTTGGTGCCCGGCGTGAACTGGTGGAACGAGCTGTACGCCTTCGCGAAGGTGTCCTGCACCAGGTCCTCGGCGTCCGACGGATTACGGGTCATCCGCATCGCCGCGGCGTACATCTGGTCCAGGAAAGGCAGCGCCTCGCGCTCGAAGCGCGCGGTGCGCTGCTCGGGTGTCTCGGTCGTGGTGGGAGTCGGCATCGGGATCGAGAATACCGGGGTCTTCACGGTAGTCCGAGCCGGAGCCTGTCTCGTCGCCATCATGTTGGTCACAACACACCCGGCCACGGGGGCATTCCCAGCCTCAGCCCGACACCTCGCGGATCACCCATTCGAACACAGCTTCGACCAGCAGGTCGTACGTCTCCTGCTGGTCGAGCTCGGCGCGCTTCGGCACCTTGAAGGAGTGGTCGGCGTCCGGTACGACGGCCATCTCGGTGAGCGGCGGGAACTCCTCCGGCGTACCGAACGGGTCCCGCTCGCCCTGGACGACGAGGGTCGGCAGCCCGGCGCCGCGGAGCTCGTCGACGCGGGACTTCTCGGGTTTCCCCGGTGCGTGCAGCGGAAAGGCCAGCGCCAGTACGCCGGACGCGCCCAGGCTGCTCGCGGTACGGCAGGCCACCCGGGCGCCGGCGCTGCGCCCGCCGATCACCAGCGGCGTACGGACCCGCAGTTGGCCGATGATCGCGATCCACGCCTCGTCCAGCACCTTGGGCGCCGGTGCCAGCTTGCGGCCCGCGCGGCGCCACGGCTGCTCGATCAGGAACACGTTGATGTCCTGCTTCGGCAGCCGCGCGGCCAGTGCGGCCAGGTCGCCCGACTCGATACCGGCCCCGGCACCGTGACCGAGGGCCAGCGTCGCCACCGGGCGGCGGGCACGGTGCGCCACGATCCGGGCCTCGCCGTGCGGCGTCCCCACAATCCGTTCGTCGGTCACCCGCCCCATCCTGTCATCACGGCAAGTGAAGACGAGGTACGGCGGCTCAGAAAAGGGTTGTCGGCGCGTCCTGCGGGTCCTCGCCGTCGGGTGGGAGCGGGTCGAGCAGGTGCGGGCCGTTGTTCTTCACCGAGCTGACCGCCTTGGAGACGGCGTACGCCTCGAGGCGGCCCGGGGCAGCCGGGACCAGCAGTTCGAGCAGGTCGTCGGGGTCGGAGGACAGCGGGTCGAGCCAGGCGTCGTACCGCTCGCGCTCGACCAGCAGCGGCATCCGGTCGTGGATCCGGCCGAGGTCGTCGGTCGACGACGTGGTCAGTACGGTGCACGTCCACAGCCAGGCCTCGTCGGAGTCCGGGTCGGCGACGGACTTGTCCCGCCAGATCTCGTACAGCCCGGCCATCGCGAGCACGCTGCCGTCCGGCGGGTGGATGAAGTACGGCTGCTTGACGGGCTTTCCGTTCAGCTTCTCCTCGGCGGTGTACCACTCGTAGTACCCGTCGGCGGGCAGGATGCAGCGGCGGGTGGCGAACGCCTTCTTGAACGCGGGCTTCTCCGCCACGGTCTCCATCCGGGCGTTGATCAGCCGGCTGCCGATCGAGGTGTCCTTGGCCCAGGACGGCACCAGCCCCCACCTGACCGTGGTGAGTTTCCGGATCGTGGCGTCGGGCTGCTCGCGGTCCTTGCGCTCGACCACCGCGATCACCTGGTTGGTGGGCGCGACGTTGTAGTTCTCGCCGAGCTTCTCGACCGACTCGCGGACGTTGCCGGTCTCGATCTCGAACTCGGCGACGAGGTCGGACGGGGACCGGCTGGAGGCATACCTACCGCACATGGACCCCCAGCCTAGACCGGGCCAGATCACATAGCCGGATCTATATAACCGTGCCTATACTTGTCGTATGAGTACCCGGACCGCCACGATCGGCGAGGCACTGTTCGGGCTGGCGACGGTCGCGATCCGGCGCCGGCCACGGACGCTGAGCCTGACCGCCGCCTCGGTGCTGTCGACCCTGGAGCGCACCGGCCCGCGCCGGCTCACCGACCTGGCCGTCAGCGAGGAGGTGACCCAGCCGTCGATGACCGCGCTGGTGACCCAGCTCGCCGACCAGGGCCTGGCCGAGCGCCGCCGGGACGCCGCCGACGCCCGCGTCGTACTGGTCGCGATCACCGACGCCGGCAGCCGCCGGCTCCGCGACATGCGGGCCGAGGGCGCGTCCACGATCACCGACCTGATCGACAAGCTCGACGACTGCGACGCCGACGCGCTGCACGACGCCACCCCCGCACTCCTCCGCCTGATCCAGCTGGCCGGCGAGGACCAGGACAGCCGTACTCCGTTGCCGAAGAGGTGACCAGATGAACTACGACGCCGAAGCCCGGCGCACTCCGCTCCCACTGAACCGACACCTCGGCGAGCCGGCGATCGTCGTCGGCCTGGACGGCTCCGGCACCAGCTGGGACGCCTTCGCCTGGGCGGCCGGCGAGGCGCTGCGTACCAACGGCCGCCTGGTCGCGGTCTACGTGATGCCGTTCTCCGATCCGACCGCGGCACTGGGCGTTCCGTACGACTACGGTGCCGCGCAGGAGAGCCGCCAGGAGCTCGCCGCCGAGATCGAGGCGGAGGCGGAGCACCGCGCGCACGAGACCGGCGTACAGCTGACTTTCGTGAGCGAGTTCGGGGACGCGATCGGGACGCTGTCCGGGGTCGCGCGGCAGGTTGACGCCCGGCTGGTGGTGGTCGGCCGGTCGGCGAAGCGCTGGCACCGGCTGACCGGCTCCCTCGGCCACCGGCTCACCTGCCGCAAGGACGCGCCGGTCGTCGTCGTGGTGCCGTAGACACCCCCACCGGAGGTCGGCCTCCGGGTAGCGAGATATACTTAGCATTGCTAAGCAAATCTCTCTCTCCCTGGGGAAGTGCTGCTGTGACTTCAGGCGACAACTCCGTACGCCGGTTCGCGGTCGAACGGGACCACCCGCGGTACAAGTGGGTGGCACTGTCCAACACCACGCTCGGCGTGCTGATGGCGACCGTGAACTCCTCGATCGTGATCATCTCGCTGCCGGACATCTTCCGCGGCATCAAGCTCGACCCGTTGCGACCGGGCAATGTCAGCTACCTGCTCTGGATGCTGATGGGCTTCCTGGTCGTGACCGCCGTCCTGGTCGTCACGCTCGGCCGGCTCGGCGACATCTACGGCCGGGTGAAGATCTACAACCTCGGTTTCCTGGTCTTCACGATCGGGTCCGTGGCGCTGGTGTTCGACCCGCTGACCCAGGGTGCGGGCGCGCTCTGGCTGATTCTCTGGCGGGTCGTGCAGGGCGTCGGAGCGGCGATGCTGTTCGCGAACTCGACCGCGATCCTCACCGACGCGTTCCCGGCCGACCGCCGCGGTTTCGCGCTCGGTATCAACCAGGTGGCCGCGATCGGCGGCTCGTTCATCGGGCTGATCGTGGGCGGCGTACTGGCGCCGGTCGACTGGCGACTGGTGTTCTTCGTGTCGGTCCCGTTCGGCCTGCTCGGCACGGTCTGGTCGTACCACAGCCTGCGCGAGACCAGTACCCGCTCCGCGGCCCGGATCGACTGGTGGGGCAACGCGCTGTTCGCGGTCGGCGTGACCGCGATCCTGGTCGCGATCACGTACGGGATCCAGCCGTACGGCGGGCACGAGATGGGCTGGACCAGTCCGTGGGTTCTCGGCGGGCTGATCGCCGGGCTCGTCCTGCTGGTCGCGTTCTGCCTCGTCGAGGCGCGGACCACCGACCCGATGTTCGACATGTCGCTGTTCCGGATCCAGGCGTTCTCGGCCGGGAACCTGGCCGGCCTGCTGTCGTCGATCAGCCGTGGCGGGTTGCAGTTCATGCTGATCATCTGGCTGCAGGGCATCTGGCTGCCGCTGCACGGCTACAGCTTCGAGAGCACGCCGCTGTGGGCAGGGATCTACCTGCTGCCGCTGACCGTCGCGTTCCTGATCGCCGGGCCGTTGTCGGGGTACTTCTCCGACCGGCTCGGCGCCCGTACGCTCGCGACCGGCGGGCTCGTGCTGGTCGCGGTGAGCTTCGCCGGATTGATGGTGCTGCCCACCGACTTCAGCTACTGGGCGTTCGCCGGCCTGCTGGTGCTGAACGGCATCGGCTCCGGGCTGTTCTCCGCGCCGAACACCACCGCGATCATGAACAGCGTGCCGGCGAACCGCCGCGGCGCCGCCTCCGGCATGCGCGGCACGTTCCTGAACTCCGGTACGTCGCTGTCGATCGGCGTGTTCTTCACGATGATGATCGCCGGACTGGCGGCCACGCTGCCGCGGACGCTGACCGACGGGCTGCACGCGCACGGCGTACCGCTGAACGTTGCCGCGGGCATCGGGAACCAGCCGCCGGTGGGCAGCCTGTTCGCGGCGTTCCTCGGGTACAACCCGATCGGCACCGCGCTGAACGCCGTACCGGCGTCGGCGATCAAGGGTGCGGACCTGGGCACGCTGACCAGCAAGCAGTTCTTCCCGGAGCTGATCTCGGGGCCGTTCCACCACGGTCTGGTGATCGTGTTCGCGGTCGCGATCGGGATGTCGCTGGTCGGCGCGGCGGCCTCGCTGTTCCGCGGGCCGCGGTACATCCACACCGAGCCGGAGGACGCCCGGCTGCCCGCCACCGCCGTACAACCATGACAAGCGGCGGCGGATCGCCCACCCCGTGTTAGGCGATCCGCCGCCGGTAAAGTGCGCCCGGGCGCCCCCCTGTAGGCGTCCGGACGCAGGTCTCAGGTTCTGGCCAGCTCGTCGAGCAGCCTCCCGGCCATCGCGTCGCTACCGGGCAGGCCCTCGATCCAGATCCGGGCCAGCTGCGGTACGTCGGTGTCCAGCCGCCACTGGGTGATCAGGGCTCGTACCGTCGCGACCTGCTCCGGCAGGTTCGGCTCGCGGCCGACGAGCGCCGCCGCGCGGCGTGAGCCGACGCGGCCCAGTACGTCACCGCCGCAGAAGACGATCCGCAGGCATTCCGCGACGTCGACGAGCCGGAGCTCGCGGTCGAACGGCGAGGTGCCCGGCGGATTGAGCGGTTCGACAACCACCAGTGCGTGGGTTTGCGGTACGGAAGTTCCACGGAATTCCGCCTCTCGGTAGAGCTCGCCGAGCCGGGACCGCAGGTGCGCCAGGCTGGACAGCCCGGTCAGCGGGTCCTCGCAGGACAGCGAGTGCAGATAGACGAGTGATGCCTCGGCCCAGCTGGAACTGAGTGCGCGTACCGCGGCGAAAGCCGGCTCGCCCCCGGCGATCGAGCGGTACAGCGCACTCAGCCCATCAAGTGCCTCCACCAGCGAGATACCGTCGGCCGCGAGGCGGCGTCCGGTCTCGTCCGACGCAGGCACGACATCGGCACCGTCGCGGAGCGCCTCGGCGATCGCGAGATAGGCGCTGTGGTCGGTACCAGCTGTGCCGAGCGGATCCCTCCGCCCGCTCGGTTGAGCAGTGGACGACGCTTCCGGCGCGAGCCGGGCGGGCGACCCCGCCAGGTTCAGGGACTTGGCCGGACGCAGGTCGAGCCGTCGACGGATGTCCGCGAACAGCGACATGGTCCTCCTCAGCTAGCCCCGTCAGTCTCCCGACCGGTCGGCCGGAAGCGTCGTACGCCGAAGAGACAGCGCCCATGACGGTTCATGACGCGGATTTCCGAGAATTTTTTCGGCGTAACTTCGGGACTGGCGTTGTCGTAAGGAAAGAGGCACAGTTTCCGCGTCATGGAAGGTGCGCAGATCCGTCCTACGTGGGAGCCTTGTCTCCGGCGGTACGTGACGGTCCGTCACGTCGTCGTACACAGAGTTAGCGGGGAGATGGATGGAGACGCCAGAGGGTCCGAGTGACGCCGAGTTCATCGCGCGCGTCCGCAACGGCGACCTGGAGGCGTACGGCGAGCTGTACGCGCGGCACCACCACGCCGCCGAGCGGATGGCCCGCCAACTGGTGCCGGCCAACGACGCCGACGACCTGGCCAGTGACGCGTTCGCGAAGGTGCTGGACGCGCTGCGCGCCGGCGGCGGCCCGGACGTCTCCTTCCGCGCCTATCTGCTGACGACGGTACGGCGGGTGCACGTCGACCGGATCCGCTCCGGTAAGAAGGTGCAGTCCACCGACGACATCGCGTCGTACGAGCGCGAGCCGGAAGGCTTCGACGACCCGACCGTGACCGGGTTCGAGAGCGGGGCGGCGGCGAAGGCGTTCGCGAGTCTGCCCGAGCGCTGGCAGGCCGTGCTGTGGCACACCGAGGTCGAGGGCGAGAAGCCGGCCGCGATCGCGCCGCTGCTGGGGCTGACCGCGAACGGTGTGTCCGCGCTCGCGTACCGGGCGCGGGAGGGCCTGCGGCAGGCGTACCTGCAGCAGCACCTGGCCGATGTCGCCGGGGATCGTTGCCGCTGGACGACCGAGCGGCTCGGCGCGTACGTCCGCGGCGGGCTGACCAAGCGCGAGAACAAGAACGTCCGCGAGCACCTGGACGACTGCGCGAAGTGCACCGCGGTGTACCTCGAGCTCGTCGAGGTCAACAGTGCGCTGCCGGCGCTCCTCGCCCCGGCGCTGCTGGGCACCGCGGGGCTCGGCTACCTGGCCGCGGCCTCCGGCGCGAAGGTCGGTCTGGTCGGCATCTTCGTCACCGGCTGGAAGAAGGTCACCGAGAACAGCACCCGGACCGCCGTCGGCGCCGGTGCTGTCGTGGTGGTCGCCGTCGCCGCCGTGCTCGCGGCGATGGCGCTGACCGGCAACCACACTCCCCCGGCGGCGATCAACCAGCCGTCGCAGCCGTCCCAGCCGACCGTCCCGCCGGCGAACCCGACCAACCAGCCGACCCAGCCGCCGGCCAAACCACCGGCGAAGCCGACCACGAAGCCGCCGGCAACAAAGCCCACCCAACCGCCGGCATCCAACCCGACGACCGCCCCCACCACGGCGCCCACCACCGCGCCGACTACTCCCACACCGACGCAGACCACACCGGTGCCGACCCCGCCGCCCGCCACCCCAACACCCCCGAAGCCGACGCCCACCACGCCGATCCACTACCCCGGCATGGTCACCATCAGCATCCCCCACGGCGGAGGCGCACCATCAACACAGCGAGGCGGAGGCGCGCCGCCCGTACAAGGGCGAGGAGGCGCGCCCGCGTCCCAGCGGGGCGGGGGCGTGCCCGCGGGCAACGGTGCGCCCGCTGTGCAGGAGGGTGGCGGAGCGCCTGTGCTGCAGCAGGGCGGGGGGTCGGCGCAGGCCGGCACCGTGACGCCTCGGGCGGGTAGTGCGGGGGCTCAGGGGGCGGGGGCTGGGGTGCAGTTCGTGGTTACGATCAAGCCGCCGGCGAAGAATGCGAATCCGGTGGTGATTCGGCTCACGTACGGCGCGGAGCTCGAGTGGCCGTTGACGACGAACCCGCCGGGCTGGACGTGTGTGAAGGCGACCGGCAGCTGTACGGCAGCCAACTCCGCGAACCCGCAGCCGATGGCGGTCACGTTCAACGCCCCGACCGGCGGCACCGCCGCGGACCGGACGTTCACGGTCAGCGCCCGGAC
>NZ_DASRVN010000235.1:0-21646 GCF_035655035.1 Kribbella sp.
AACGCGTACTTTCCCCGGCATGAATTTCTCCTCGCTGTTTCGTGACCTGCTCCGGGCCGCCCGGTGGCACCGTCGGCTGCTGGCCGGCGCCACCGCCGCGGCCGCGGTGTACTTCGGACTTCTCGCCCTCTCCCCCGCACCACCGCCGACGGTCGAGGTGCTGGCCGCCGCGCGTGACCTCACCGGCGGCGCCGCGCCGACGCGCGCCGACCTCCGGACCGTCGAGCTGCCTCCGGGCGCCGTGCCCGCCGGTGCGCCCAGACCCGGCAGCGCGCTGACCACCAGGGTGCTCAGCGGCCCGGTCAGAGCCGGTGAGCCGCTCACCGACGCCCGATTCCTGGCGCCACCTGCCGTGCCGCCCGGGTCGGTCGCCTACCCGTTCCACATCGACGACGCCGACATCACCGCCCTGCTGCGTGTCGGCGACCACCTCAACCTGTACGCCGCCGTCGGCACGACCGCCGACGCCGCCCGGCTGCTCGCCCGCTCCGTTCCGGTGGTAGCCCTGCCGACGCCCCGATCGGGGACGTCGGGGGCGCTGATCGTGGTCGCCACCGGACCCGACGTCGCGACCCGACTGGCCCAGGCCAGTACGAATTCCCGAATCACCGTGGCGCTGGCGCCGGACACCGGATGATCACGGTGTGAGTTTGCGACGGCACGATGCGTCGCCGTCCGGCGCGGTCCCTCGCATGGGCGACCTTGCGGCCCTACCTTGTCCGGGTACAACCACCCGCTTCGTGGAGGCACCACAATGCTCAAGGGCTTCAAGGAATTCATCATGCGCGGCAACGTCGTCGACCTCGCGGTCGCGGTCGTCATCGGCGCAGCGTTCGGCACGATCGTCACGGCCGTCGTGAACAACTTCATCAACCCGTTGGTCGCAGCCATCTTCGGCAAGGCGGACGCCAGCAAACTGTTCTTCTTCAAGGTCAACGGCGCCGAGTTCCACATCGGCATGATCGTGCAGGCAGCTCTGAACTTCTTGTTCGTCGCCGCGGCGGTCTACTTCTTCATCGTGCTGCCGCTCAACAAGCTCAACGAGCGCCGCAAGCGCGGGCTGGAGCCGGAGGTAGAGGCCGAGGCGATGACCCCCGACCAGGAGTTGCTGACCGAGATCCGCGACCTGCTGCGCGCGCGGCAGGTAGACCGGTAGCCCGGGCTGCCCAGGCAGGCGGCTGCAACCATCCTCAGCCCCTGAGCTCGCCGGCACCCGCCTGCTACCGCGCCACCCCGATAGACCCGGAGGCATGCGACCTGCAACTCGCGGTCTACGCCTTCGACGACCGTTTTCACGTTCTGGCCCGTGTCGGCCGCCGCTCTCGGTCCGGCCCGGCTCGCCGCTCGGGTAGCACAGCCTCAGCCCGCGTAGCGCATCCAGCGGTACGGGACCGGCTGGCCGTCGTTCCACTCCTCCATCAGCGCGGCGGGGACGTCGACGAAGCCGCTGCGGTGATAGGCGCGGATCGCCGGAGCGTTCTCCGGACGGACCCGCAGGAACACCTCCGAGTACCCGGCGTCCAGCGCCGGCCCGAGCAATGCCCGGACCAGTTCGCCGCCGAAGCCACGGCCGCGGACCGCCGGGTCCACGATGATCCGGGCGAGTTCGACCTCGTCCTCCTCGTCGTCCAGCCAGACCTCGCCGTACCCGATCGGCTGTTCGCCGTCGAACAGCAGATAGGAGTAGATGTCCGCGTCGGCCTTCCGCCAACTCGTCCGCAGTTCCTCCGGGAACGGGTAGGCCACCCGCCCGGAGAGCAGCGCGACTTCCTTCTCGTCCACGGCCCAGCCCGCGACCTGGACCCCGTACCCGTCGTCGAACCCCCGAAGCTCCACGCTGATCCCCTCAGTTGACGAACTCCACGATCGTTCGCACCAGCTGATCCAGGGACGCCGGGAATTCCGGTGCCGGTGGCTCGGCGCATCCGGTCAGCTCGCGACTCCCCCGGATCGAGCGCAGCAACGCGTCGACCGTCTTCCGCTGATGCGACGGATTCTCCGGCACCGACGGCAGCACCGCCACCCGGATCCGGGTCAGCGAGGCCAGTTCGGAGTCCGGGACCCCGCGCAGAATCCCACCCCTGAGCAGTCCGTCCGCGACACCCGCGGGACAACCGCGGTTCATCATCCCGGCCCGGGCACGCTCGTTCCCGGCGGGGTCGTCGCCGGTGGCGGGCCAGGCCAGTAACAACCGGTCGACCAGTTCCGGAAATCTCGTCGCCAGCAGGACAGCCGCCGTACACCCATTGGAGCCCCCAACGATCCTTACCGGACCGGAACGTTTCGCCAGCTGTTCAGCGAGCGCGGCGACCTCGAGGTCCCAGCCGGTGGGCCGTTGCGGGCGGTCGGGCGCTAGCACCTCCACCTGCCCGGCCCCGTCCGGGTCGAGCGCCGTGGTCAGGGCGGCGGTGATGCCCGGCCTTCCCCAGAACGCCTCGGCGTCCATGGCGTCCCAGAGGCCACCGTGGACGAGGAGCACCGAGATCGTCATCCGTGGTGCGGAGGGACCTCGTTGAGGATGCGATCGTCGTCGTCACTGCCGAAGTCGTTGTCGCCCCAGGTGCGCGGGTCGTCGTCGCGGGTCTGCTCGGGCAGCAGCGGCTCGTCGTCTTCGTACGGGCTCGTCATGCGTCCAGATTACCGAGTCAGCGGCGGTCTTCGGGATTGAGTTTCGAGCGGATCAGATCCTCGTACGCGTTGCCGGTCGCGTAGTTCCCGCTGTCACCGGCCGGGGTCCCGGCGTCACCGGCCGGGGTGCTGGTGTTGCCGGCCGGTGCGGTGGTGTCGGTCGGGCGGTCGTCCTGGAGTTCGGCGGTGGAGTCGTACGGGACCTCGCCGATGGTGTCCGGGCCGCGCGGGGTGAGCGCGGCCTGGACCAGCGGCGCGATCCCGGGCTCGCCCTGCCAGCGCCCGTTTCCGTGCACGCACCACGCGGCGAGTACGGCCAGCGTCGGCGTGGTCAGCCCGGCGATCCGCAACGGTACGGCGTTCTGGAAGCCGAAGGTGATCATCCAGTTCGCCGTATCCGGGTAGAACTCCTGGACCGCGCTGTAGTAGAAGCTCATCCAGCCCTTGGCCGGCAGGTGGCACATCAGCCGCAGGTTGGTGGCCAGCACCGGAAGCTCCTGGACGTCCCGCCAGGTCGCCTGCATGTCACGCTTGGCGGCGGCCTTGCGGCCCGCGTTCACCGCGGCGTTGGCGGCCATCATGCCGAGCACCATGCCCGGCCGGCCGATGAAGAATCCGCCGCTGGTGGTGTAGCGCCCGTTCCCGCCGTACAGCCGGGAGTACTGCGCGGTGGTCTGCAGGTAGGCGTACTCGTTCGGCTCCAGGACCACGCCGTACACCCGTAGCGGCTGCGGGGCGTTGCCGGCCAGGAGCCAGCGCGCCCAGTCGATACCGAGCTCCCACTCCCGCTGCGCGGCGGCGTCCGCGTTCGCCTTCTTCCTGGCCACGAGACAGCATCCTAGGTGCGCACGGGGACACCGGCAGCTCGTACGCGTCGGGAGCGCGGCCAGTGCGTGGACGTTACAGGTGTGCCTCGGTTGCGGATCGATCGGGCGGCGTGACCGGATAGACGCGCCGCCGTGATGTTCCGGCACGCCCGGGTGAGACTCCGGTCCACCATCATGTTGCCCTTGCCAACCCGGAAGGACCGAGTCGTGAGTGCACAACGGACACGGGGCCTGATCGGTGCGACGCTCGTCGTGGCTGTGCTCGGAATCGCCGCCGCCTGCGGCACCGAGAACGCCTCGTCCCCGCCCGCCGCCCAGCCCACGGACACCCCGTCACCCACACCCACCAGCACACCCACCAGCACTCCCAGCGGCAAGCCGAGCACCGACTGCCCGAACACCATCGCCGCAGTCCGCACCGCCACCGAGAAGGTGGTCTGGGGCCAGGGCGTCGCCACCTCGAAGTTCGTCCCGGTGAGCGTGACGATCTGCCAGTACGACGCGCAGGCGACCGGGCAGAACTACGCGACCGTCACCACCAGGCGCACCGGCAAGCAGGCAACCGAACTGTTCGCGCTGGTGAACGCGGCGAAACCCGTCGCGAAGAAGCCGAGCGTCTGCACCAAGGAACTCGGCCCGACCTACGTCCTGCGGTTCACCGACAACGACCGGGGCGTCCTGTCGTTCACCGCCGAGGCCTTCGGCTGCCACCGCCTGGTGGCGACCTCTCTGGAAGGGCAGGGCAAGCCCGGCGTACTGCCGGCGCCCCGCCAGGTGACTGCCGAGCTGATCAAGTCGCTCGGTCTTCGCTGACCCCGTCACGGACGCGCCCCCCGAAGCCGTCCGGGTGGGGTCGAGCCGCGCCTGCCTTGCGGGTCCCTCTCGAGGTCGACCCGCGAGGCAGGTTGCGGTGCCGGTCGCACTGCATGCACCCTCTGCCTGAGGGGAGGGTGCATGCGTACGATCCGACTGCTTTGTGCGCTCGTCCTGGCTTCCACTGCCTGCACGGCCTGCTCGGCCAACCAGCCGGCGGACGGCTCGTGCGCCGAGGGATTCACGTGTACGACGCTGCACGTCCCGCTCGACCGCGCACGTCCCGACGGACCCTCGCTCGACCTTCCGGTGATCGCGGCCGACAACGTCGACGCTCCTCGCGGCGTACTCCTGCTACTCACCGGCGGCCCCGGCCAGCCCGCCATCCCCACGCTCAGCCGCAACGTGGATCCGGACGTACTGCGCGAGTACCGGCTGGTCATGTTCGACCAGCGCGGCACCGGGGCCGGCGGTCTCAATTGCCCTGCTCTACAAGAGACCGTGGGCGGATCTGACTTCCTCACCCCACCCACCGAGGCCGTCGACCAGTGCGCCAAGCAGATCGGCTCCGGCGTCGGGTACTACGGCACGCCGGACACCGTCGACGACATCGAGCAGCTGCGCCAGTTCCTCAAGGTGGACCGGCTCACGCTCGACGGCACGTCGTACGGGAGCTTCACGGCGGAGCAGTACGGCCTGAAGTACCCGGACCGCGTACAGGCGCTCGTGCTGGACTCCGTCGTACCGCACAAGGGTTTTGACCCGATGGGCCTCGACCTGATGGCAGCAACGAACGAGGTACTACGGGCGACCTGCCAGACGTGTATCGCGGACCTGGCGTGGCTGGTGCAGCACGGTGTGAGCGGGACGGACCTCATGGAGATGCTGTCCGTGTCGAGCCTCAACTCCGTCAACCCGACGCTGCAGGGGATCCCAGCCGCCCTGCACTCAGCACGTACTGGCGACGAGTCCGCCTTGAAGGAGCTGTTCCAGCGGACGACCAGCAATGGCCTGCCCTACGACCAGCTCTCCGCGGGACTTCACATGGCCACGCTCTGCTCCGACCTCCACTTCCCCTGGTCCGGCAAGCCCAACCGCCAAGCAGCACTCGACGACGCCGTACGTCGCCTGGACCCGAAGCGGCTGTACCCGTACGACGTGGCGACCGCCCGCGAGCAGCTGATGATCCAGGGCTGCCTGCGCTGGCCGGCCGCCCGCGTGTCGACCTACCCGGCCGCGCAGGAACTGTTGCCCCGCACGCTGATCCTGCACGGGAGCAACGATTTGTTCTGCCCACTGGACTGGTCCAGATGGGAGAAGGATCATGCCCGCTCGGCACAGTTGGTGGTCATCCCGGGCAGCGGCCACAGCGTGCAGCGCGACCCACGCGGCCGCCAGGCGGTCCGTACCTTTCTGCTCGACTAGAGATCGAACTGTGCGGCAACGGTTGCAGCAGCCGGACGACTCGATGCGTCTAATAGGTGTGAGGAGTTGTACGCCCAGCCAGGGAGTGGCGAGTGGAGTTCGAGGAGTACGTGTCCGCCCGCGGACAGGAACTGGTGCGCCTCGGGTTCACCGTCTCCGGCGACTACCAGCGAGCGGAGGACCTGGCGCAGATCGCGTTGCTGCAGGCGTTCCGCAAGTGGCGGAAGGTGCGCAGCGCGGACGACCCGCACCACTACGTGCGGCGGATCCTGGTGAACGAGTACCTGTCGATGACCCGGCGGCGCTCGTTCAGCGAGGCGCCGACGGCCGATCTGGACCCGCAACGCACCGTGCGGGACCACGCGACCGACATCGCGAACTCCGACGACCTGTGGCGCGCGCTGGCAACGCTGTCCGCCCGTGAGCGGGTCGTGCTGGTCCTGCGCTACTACCAGGACCTCGACGACCAGACGATCGCCGACGTGCTCGGCATCAAGCCGTCCTCCGTGCGCGCGACCGCGAGCCGGGCACTCGCCTCGCTACGGAAATCAAGAGACTCCCAACGCGTCGATGAGAGGCTGAAGTGAGCAACACCGATCTCGAGGATGACCTGCGGGGTACCTTCGAACGCGCCGCGGCAACCGTGCCGCAGAGCGCGGACCTGACCGAGCGCGCCACCACCGGCGCCCGGCGTGCACAGCGCCGGACCTGGATCGGCACCGGAGCGGCCGCTGTCGCGGTGGCCGCGATCGCCGTGACCGCCTTCGGGCTGGCCGGCTCGCAGAACAAGCCCGCCCAGCCACCGGTCGCCGGCGGACCGCAGTCCGCGGCGACGACGCCGTCGGAGCAGCCTCTGACCGCGCAGACCGTGTCCGGCACCTGGCGCATGCAGCAGAAGCCCGGTTTCACGTCGCTGAAGATGGCCCGGCCGGACGACCCGGTGCTCGTCTTCAAGGCCAACGGGACCTGGACCGGTTCCGACGGCTGCAACGGGCTGCAAGGGACGTACAGCATCGGTCAGCGTGGCGCGTTCAGTGCGACGGCCGGGCCGCAGCACATGATCGGCTGCGACAACGTGCCGCACACCGGCGTACTGACGGCGGCCAAGCGGGTCGCGATCAGCGGCGACACACTGCAGTTCTTCGGCGCCGACGGGACTCGACTTGCGAGTTACGCTCGCGCACGGTAGTCGAATCTGCTCGCGGACGGTGATCGCCTCTTGACGGAACGGAGTTCCTGACCGGACCATCTAGTGGTTGGTCCACCGATCTTGGGAGCTTCGTGCGACTCTCCGTTACCGTCCCGCTGGTCACACTCGGCTCAGTCTCACTCTGCGCAGTCGCCGTCACCGCACCCTCGTCGGGCGTGGTGACCGGCGCCGCGGCGTGCTCTCACGCGCAGCCGAGTGTGAGCTCGACCGAGGCGACCCGGCTCGCGCAGCCGACGTCCGCGTCCGACGCCCGCCCCCTCGGCGAGTCGCTCGGCGACGGCATCTCGGCCGCGGTCCGCTCGCTGGAACCGGTCGACGCCACCGGCCGACCGACGTCCGGCCTGCCGTACGGGCTCAGCCAGGGCGTCATCGGCGTGGTCGGCTCGGCCACCACCGGGTACGAGGTCGTGGTCGACTCGGAGCACATGGACGGCAACAAGTACCAGTCGGCGATGGCCCGCAACCTGCCCGCGGCCGGCAAGCAGCTGGTCAAGGTGGAGCGCAGCTGCCGCTCGGCGCAGGCGATCGCCGACACGTGGCGGGCAGTCGGCAAGCGCGCCTGGTCCGGGGACGCCGCCCGTACGACGTTCGCCGCCGACCTGGATCCGGCCAGCGAGAACGTCGTCGTCGAGTACGACCAGGCGACCACCTCCCCCGCCTCGCTCGCGGGCCTCCGCGAACTGTCCGGCGTACAACTGGTGGCCGGTTCGCTCGCCCGTACGTCGCGGCTCAGCGATACCCCGAAGGGCGGGCACTGGGGCGGAGCGCGGATCACGTCCGCGCTGAAGAACTGCTCTGCCGGGTTCTCCGTCGTACGGCGGTCGAACGGCCAGCGCGGCTCGGTCACCGCCGGCCACTGCGGCGGACCGGGGACGGTGTGGAAGTCCGGCACGAACTACTACGGCACCACGACGCTGCGTACGAACTACCCGGACTACGACCAGTCGCTGGTCACCGGCAGCTCGTACGGCGCGAAGATCTGGACCGACGGGCCCGGTGACACCGCCAGCACCCGTACCGTGACCGGCGGCGGCGACCCCGGCGTCGGCACGGTGGTCTGCCAGTCCGGGAGCTTCAGTACGTCGGTGTGCAACCTCACGGTCCGCTCCACGTCGGCCAGCTACTGCGACACCGACGGCTGCACGACGTACGTCATCCGCGCCACCCGCGGCGGCCTGGTCGCGATCATCGGCGGCGACTCCGGCGGCCCGGTCTACAGCCGCCGCGGCAGCAACTCCGCCACCATCCGCGGCATCGCCTTCGCAGGCGCCGGCTGCGCCGCCTCCCGCTGCACCACCCTCTACGCCGAGCGCTACAACTCGATCGCCGGCCACCTAGGCGTCACCGCCCTGACCGGCTGACCCCTCCCACCTCCGCTAAGCTGTCCCCGCGTGCGCCCCCGTAGCTCAGGGGATAGAGCGTCGGTTTCCTAAACCGTGCGTCGCAGGTTCGAATCCTGCCGGGGGCACCAGGTGTAGTGAGGAGGCCTCGAGTGAAGCTGAGTGACGACGAGCAGCAGAAGCTGGTCGTACTGGAACGTGCGCTGCGGGCGGAGGATCCGAAGCTCGATCACCGTCTCGCCGGGATGCGGCAGGGTGGTGTCGCGTCGCTGCACGTAGTACTCGGGCTGTCCTTCGGGGTCGTGCTCGGAGTGATGTTCGTAGCTCTGGGTGATCTGCTGGCCGTTCCGGCGCTCCTGGTGGCCGGACTGGTACTCACCGTCAGTGTGCCGACGCTGGCCGTTGTCTGGTGGGCGCGCCGGTACTACTGCCGGTACTGCGCCGGGAAATGGGCGGCGCCGGCCAGCTGGTGCCCGCGCTGTGCACGGCCCACGCCTGTCTGATCGTCGATCGGCGGGTGGATTCTCGCATTGTCGGACTACGCTGAGTTGTACGTCACACATTGGATGGCGCGTGTAGCCGGTCCGCGAGAAGGAGTTGTGATGGCAGACACACAGAGAGGTGCAGCAGTTCAAGCGCAGGGTTCGGACGTCGTAGCGCCGGCCCCGCAGCAAGTCGAGCCGAGTGCGGTCATTGCCGATCCCGCGCCGCTGGGGCTGGCCGGGTTCGCGATGACGACCTTCGTCCTCAGCTGGTTCAACGCCAAGCTGATCAGCAACACCACACTCGAAGCCGTGGTGCTGCCGCTCGCCCTGTTCTACGGCGGGCTCGCGCAGTTCCTGGCCGGGATGTGGGAGTTCCGGAAGGGCAACACGTTCGGCGCGCTGGCGTTCACCTCGTTCGGGGCGTTCTGGTTGTCGTTCGCGGCGTACGTCAAGTTCGTCGCACCAGGGCTCGGAGCGAACGCGTCGACCGCGACCGGGTTGTTCCTGCTGGTGTGGACGATCTTCACGGCCTACATGACGGTGGCCGCGGCACGGGTCAACGCCGCGGTGCTGGCCGTCTTCGTGTTCCTGACGCTCACGTTCCTCTTCCTGACGATCGGGGCATGGGCGCCCTCGTCGACCATGACGCAGATCGGCGGCTGGCTCGGCCTGGTGACCGCCGTCGTGGCCTGGTACACCTCGCTGGCCGGCGTCACCAACTTCACCTGGAAGCGAAACATCCTGCCGGTCTTCCCCCTCACCCCGGCCCCCCACCGCTAACCCACCAAGGGCTTCGGCGCGACCCCCTCGCGCCGAAGCCCTCTGCTCTGTTCTGGCGTTCGCCTAGGCGGCAGCCTGCCCTGGTGGATGCCTACCGTGGTGGGCATGTCCATCCTGCGCGGCGACGGGCCGACGTTGTTTTTGACTGTTGGGTTGCCTGGGGTTGGGAAGACCACTTATGCGCGGTGGGTGGAGGCTGAGTGGGGGGCGTTGCGGTTGACGAAGGACGAGTGGGTGAAGGCGTTGTACGGGGATGACAATCCGGAGGTGGTGTCGGATGTCATTGAGGGGCGGTTGATTCGGATCGGGTTGCGGGTGCTGGAGCTCGGGGCGAGCGTGGTGATCGACTTCGGGTTGTGGAGCCGGGCGGAGCGGGACGCGTTGCGGCAGGCGGCGGCGGAGGTCGGGGCGGCGGTCGAGGTGCGGTACTTCGAGGTGCCGGTGGACGAGCAGCGGCGGCGGCTGGACCGGCGGTTGGCGGAGCGGCCGCAGGACACCTGGCCGATCTCCGACGCGGAGCTTGCCTCCTGGGCGGCGCGGTTCGACGTACCGACGGCGGGCGAGCTCGACGGGAGTGACCCGGTGGGCGATCCGCCGGACGGCTTCGCGACCTGGGGCGATTGGATCGCGTACCGGTGGCCGCCGGCCGTCGGGAACCACTCAACCTGAGAGGACCTTCAGCTCCCGCGAATACGCAGGCTGTTTGATCGGTACTGTGTGGGCCTGGTCGGCTGGAAGGGAATCGGGTGCAGGTCGTAGTAGGTGCTGGTGCGGTCGGGAGCGTCGTTGCGCGACTCCTGCTGGCGCGCGGCGAGCAGGTGCGGGTGATCACCCGTTCGGGCACCGGGCCGGACGGGGCCGAGCTGATCGCGGCGGATGCCAAGGCCGGACTGACGCAGTACGTCGACGGCGCGACGGCGATCTACTCGTGTGCGGGACCGGCGTACGACAAGTGGACGACGGAGTGGCCGCCACTCGGCGCGGCGCTGATCGCGGCGGCTGAGGCGTCCGGGGCTGTGCTGGTCACGACCGGAAATCTGTACGGGTACGGGCCTGTCGACCGACCGATGACCGAAGACCTCCCCCTGCGGCCGAACACCGTGAAAGGGCGGATCCGGGCGCAACTGTGGAACGACGCGCTCGCCGCGCACGAGGCGGGCCGGATCCGGACCGCCGAAGTCCGCGGGTCCGACTACCTGGGCGCCGGCGCGGTGTCGCCGTTCAGCGTGACCGTGCTGCCGAAGGTGGTCGCCGGGAAGCGCGGGATGCTGCCGGGCAACCTCGACGCCCCGCACAGCTGGACGTACGTCGGCGACGTCGCGCGGACGCTGATAGCGGTTGCCGACGACGAGAGCGCGTGGGGCCGCGCCTGGCACGTACCGACACCGGAGCCGCTGTCGGTACGTCAACTCGCCACCCGTGCCGCCGTACTGGCGGGTGCACCGCCGGCGCGGGTCGCCGCGATGCCCGCCGCGGTACTCCGGCTAGCCGGGTTGGTCGATCCGGCCGCGCGGGAGATGGTGGAGATGCAGTACCAGTGGCAGCGGCCGTTCGTGGTCGACTCGACCGCGGCTACGGTTGCCTTCGGCATCGAAGCGGCGCCGACCGACGACGCGCTCCGGGAAATGATCGGAAAGGGCAGTAATGAGTCCTAGCAGGCAGGGCCGGGGATTGCGCCGGCTCGTCGTGACGCTGGTGGTACTGGTGGTGCTGGTGGTCGCCGTCGACCGGATCGCGGCGGTCGTCGCGCAGAATCAGCTGGCGTCGATGGCGCAGAAGGAGGCGGCGAAGTACCAGGTCCGCTCGGCCGACACCTCGGTGAAGATCGGCGGGTTCGGGTTCCTGCCGCAGCTGATCAACCAGCACTTCTCCAAGGTCACGCTGACCATGGGCAAGCCGGCCTTCTCCAGGGTCCCGGGCGAGAAGCTGACGGTCGACATGAGCAACGTGCACGTACCGAGATCGCTGCTGTTCCAGCAGAGCGGGACCGTCACCGTCGGTACCACCAACATGCAGGTCCGGATGTCGCCGCGGGAGCTCGGCCGGCTGGCCGTGAAGACCACCGGACTCGCCGGCCTGTCGATGGTGGCGGAGGGCGGCAAGCTGCACGCGAAGCTGGCGTCGAACGGGATCAACCTCGACGTGCCGATCGAGCCGCAGCTCCAGAACGGCAAGATCGCGATCACGCTCGGGCAGCTGTCCGGCTCCATCCCGCCGGCGATCGCGGACGGGCTGAAGAACAAGCTCGCGAGCGGGATCGAACTCCCGCAGCTGCCGTACAACGCCCAGCTGACGCAGGTCAGCATCCAGGACAACGCGGTGGTCCTGGACGCGACCGTGAAGGACCTCAGCTTCACCCGGTGACACCCTTGGGTTGCGATGGTTCGCGATATATCGTCGAACTATCGCAATCACATTCGTGAGGGACGGGTGGTCGAGATGACCGGATCGGCGTACGCCGCGGGGTTCCCGTGGCAGGACTTCGTGCGGAAGTTCGAGCAGAAGTTCGAGCGGGAGGTCGGGCGGAACTGTGCCGCCCTCGAAGACCTCAAGAACGAGTGGCGCGCGGCGATGACCGGCCGCCGCGGGCACCAGGGCCACAGCGCGCACCACCAGGGGTTCGGGCCGCAGTGGGGGATGTTCGGCGGCGGGCAGATGTTCGCGCCGCCGTGGGGTACGCCGCCGCCGCGCTGGCGTGGGCCGAAGGCGCGGCGCGGGGACGTCCGCGCGGCGATCCTCGCCGTACTGGCCGAGCAGCCGATGAACGGGTACGGCATCATCCAGGTGATCGCCGAGCGCAGCGGCGGGGTGTGGAAGCCGAGCCCCGGCTCGATCTACCCGACCCTGCAGCAACTCGAGGACGAGGGCCTGGTGACGGCGGACGCGGAGGTCGGGCGGCGCACGTTCCGGCTGACCGACGAGGGCCGGGCGTACGTCGCTGAGCACCAGGACGAGGTGTCCGCGCCGTGGGAGGCGATGAGCGCGCCGTCCGGTGACGACGAGAACGGGTTCAAGCCGCTGTTCGGGCAGGTGGCGACGGCCATGTGGCAGGTGCTGGCGAGCGGTACGCCGGAGCAGCAGGCGAAGGCCCGCGAGGCGGTCGTGGAGCTGCGCCGGAAGCTGTACGGGATCCTCGCCGAGTCCGACGACGGCACCGAGCAGGAGCCGTCGTGAGCGCCGCCGACCGGGATCGCCGGCGCCGAGGCGGTCCCGCCGGCCGCCGCCGGCGCGACTGGCAGGCCTTCGGGCCGAACTGGAACGAAGGCTGGAACGGCTGGTTCGACGACGACGGCGGCCGCGGCCGGTCCCGCCAGCACAACTGGGGCGGCGACTGGCACGCCCACGGCTGGTCCGGCGACTGGCGAGCCACCGCCTGGAGCGAGCCCACCGACAACGCCCACCCCCGGAACGAGCCCCCGACAACCACCCCGGGCGCCGGCCCCACCAGCAACTCCGCGCCCGACAGTGCGTGGGAAGCAGGCTCGCCCACCAGACCGTGGGAAGCCGGCCCGGCCAGCAGGCCGTGGGAAGCCGGCTCGGCTGACAGTTCGCGGGACGCGGGTTCGGCCGGCGGGGCGTGGGAAGCGGGTTTGGCTGACAGTTCGAGGGAGGCGGGGAGCGGGGCTGATGCGCCGCGGGTGAATGAGGTGCCGCGGAAGCGGGTGCGGATCGGCGATGTTGAGCGGGACCAGGCGGTCGCGATGCTCAGCGAGCACTTCGTCGCCGGGCGGTTGACGCAGGAGGAGTTCGAGGAGCGGAGCGAACGGGCGACCAAGGCCCGGTACGCCGACGAGTTCGAGCAACTCTTCGACGAACTCCCGAGGTCAGGCCAGCTACAACCCGTACAGGCCGTCCCACCGACCCTCCGCCGCCGCCCCACCCCACCCCCGGCGTTCCTGATGATCGCCCCGTTCCTGATGATCGGCCTGGTGATCGGCTCGGTCGCCCTCACCGCCCCCTGGCTCCTCTGGGGCGTCTTCTGGATCGTCATGCTCAGCGGCATCTCCCGCCGCCGCTGGCAACACTGAAACTTGTCGGCGCCGGGCCGTAGGGTCCGGCGCATGTACGACGGTGTGTTGATTCTGGAGAGTCTCAAGGTCGGGACCGTGCTGGCCGACGTGCCCTTGCTGGTGCGGAAAATCAGTCGGATTGCGATTGAAGGTACGTCGGCAGATCAGCTCCGCTACGAGCGTGGGACCACGCGGCGCGGGAAGCGGCGAAGGAATTCGGGCGGGGGCTGCGGATTCCGGAGGCGCAACTGGACTGGACGCGGTGATTGGATAGCGCCATGACGACGGTACTGCGGTATGCGGCCTTCACCTCCGACCCGGCGGGTGGGAACCCGGCGGGGGTGGTGCTCGACGCCCATGGGCTCGATGACCTGGCGATGCAGGTGATTGCTGGTGAGGTTGGGTATTCCGAGACTGCGTTTCTGACCGCGCCGGCGACGGACGTGCAGCCGGTGCGGTACTTCTCGCCCAAGGCTGAGGTTTCGTTCTGTGGGCATGCGACCGTGGCGACCGCGGTTGCGCTGGCGGAGCGGGACGGGCCGGGTGAGATCGTGTTCTCGACGGCGGCCGGTCTTGTGCCGGTTGCCGTTGACGCGGAGTTGCGTGCCACCCTGACGAGCGTCGAGCCGCATGTTGAGGACGCCGACGACGTACCGGGCGCGCTGGCCCTGCTCAACTGGTCCGCCGATGACCTGAGCCCGGAGATGCCGCCGAGGATCGCGTACGCCGGTGCCCGGCATCTCGTGCTGAGTACCCGGACCCGGGAGCGGCTGGCCGAGCTGGATTACGACTTCGACGGGCTTTTCAGGTACATGCTCGACCGCGACCTGACCACGTTGCAGCTCGTCTGGCAGGAGTCGCCGACCGTCTTCCATGTCCGCGACCCGTTCCCGGTCGGTGGTGTGGTCGAGGATCCGGCGACCGGTGCCGCCGCGGCCGCGTTCGGTGCGTACCTGCGGGAGATCGGCCGCGAGCAGCCGACGATCACGCTGCACCAGGGCGACGACCTCGGCCGGCCGAGCCTGATCACGGTCGAGGTCCGCCCCGACGACCGCCGCATCCGGGTCAGCGGCACCGCCGTACCGATCACGGCACCCGCGTAAGCCTCCGCGGCACCGCCGTGCCGATCACGGCACCCGCGTGAGCCACTCCTCGGTGCCGAACTTCGCGGCCACCCGCTCCTCGGCGAGCGCCACGGTGTCCGCGGAGATCGTGCCGTCGGCCAGCCCGTAGCGGTTCCGGAAGGTACCGACCATCCGCGAGATCACGTCAGCCCGTTCGAGACCGGTCTGGCTGCGGAGCGGGTCGACGCGTTTGTTCGCGCTCGTGGTGCCCTTGTCGGACAGCTTCTCGCGGCCGATCCGCAGTACGTCGAGCATCTTCGAGGCGTCCATGTCGTACGCCATCGTCACGTGGTGCAGCACCGCGCCGCCGGCGAACCGCTTCTGCGCGGCGCCGGCGATCTTCCCGGCCGGCGACGTGATGTCGTTGATCGGCTGGTACGTCGCGGCGATCCCGAGATCGTTGAGCGCGCCAATGACCCAGTCGTCGAGGAACGCGTACGACTCGACGAACGACAGGCCGGACACCAGCGATTCCGGGACGTACAGCGAGTACGTGATGGTGTTCCCCGGCTCCACGAACATCGCGCCGCCGCCGCTGATCCGGCGTACCACCGTGACGTCGTTCCGCGCGGCGCCGTCCAGGTCGACCTCGTTGCGGACGGACTGGAAGCTGCCGATGATGACCGCGTTCGACGCCCACTCCCAGACCCGCAGCGTCGGCGGCCGCTCCCCCGAACCGACCTGCTCGGTCAGTACCTCGTCGAGCGCCATCTGCAGCGCAGGCTCCCGCGGTACGTCGTGCACGAACTCCCACGCGTGGTCGCGCCACCCGGTCGCCCCGGTCAGGGCCCGCCGTACGGCGACCGCGACCGCCTCGGGTGAGAACCCGAGCATCTCGACCCCGTCGCCGAGCGCACCGCGCACCCGGGCCGCGATCTGCGCGGCCGCGGTGTCGACCTGTAGCCCGGCGAGCGCCCCGTTGATCCGCTCCAGCGCGTCGTCCGGCTCGAGGAAGAAGTCCCCGGAGAGCTGCGCCGACCGCACCCGGTCGTCCACCACGTCCAGGTCCGCGACGACCAGCTTCCCGCCCGGGACCTTGTACTCACCATGCATGTTCAGGACAACTGGCCCCGAACGGCAGTTGTTCCCACAGACTCAGGCCGCGGTCTTGAGCTGAACGGCGACCTCGCGGACGTGGATCCGCACGGTGTCGATGTCCGGCGAGGCGTCGACCTCGTGGTCGATCCCGCGGGCGGAGTAGAACTCCAGCAGCGGCGCGGTCTGCTCGTGGTAGACCTCGAAGCGTCGGCGGATGACTTCCTCGGTGTCGTCCGAGCGGTGCTCGATCTCGGCGCGCCGGAGCAGCCGGCCGACGAGCGCGTCGACCGGCACCTTCAGCACCACGGCCGCGTCCAGCGAACGGCCTTGCGCGCCGAGGATCCGGTCCAGTACGCCGGCCTGGTCGAGGGTCCGCGGATACCCGTCCAGGACGAATCCCGGACGGGCGTCGGGCGCCGCGAGCCGGCTGCGGACCATGTCGTTGGTGACCTCGTCAGGGACGTACTCCCCGGCGTCGAGGTAGCGCTGCGCGGTCCGGCCGAGCTCCGTCCCCTCGGCGATGTTGCGCCGGAAGAGGTCGCCGGTGGAGATCACCGGTACGCCGAGATGTCCGGCCAGATGGCCCGCGTGCGTGCCCTTACCCGCTCCGGGCGGTCCCATCAGCAAGACAGTCGTCACGGCGCGCTCCTGACTCTCGGTAAGCCCCCAAGATTATTGGACCGGCCGAGCCCGCGGTACGGCGTACGTCACTCGAAATATCCGACGTACGTCACATCCGCGCGGAACTGTCCGCAAGCGCGCTCAGAAATCCATCTCCGGACGCAGTTCCACCACGTCGCCCGGCCCCGCGAACTTCGCGGCGACCTCCTCCGCGCGCTCCCGGGTGGCGCAGTTCAGGACGAAGAACCCGGCGAGCTGCTCCTTCGACTCGGCGTACGGGCCGTCGGTGCTGACCGGCTTCTTGCCCTCCCAGCGGTAGGTCCGCGAGGTCGACGGCGCGTCAAGCGCCATCCCGCTGACCAGCTCGCCGGACGCGGACAGCTCGGTGAGCAGCGCGTCGAACTCCTTGCCCATCGCCGCCCGCTCGTCGGCCGGGATGGCCCGGCCGACCTCGGTGAAGTCGATCGTCGGGTGTCCCCACGGCTGCGGGTTGGAGTGGATCAGGACCACGTACTTCATCTCAGAACCTCCAGTGTTGTGCCGATACACCCCGGACGTCGGAGGCGCTGACATGCCCTCGACATTTTGCCTGGATGTATTCCAGCTCACATCCGGTCACACTCAACCCGCTGGGCTCCGTCAGCGTTACAAGACCCCCAGGAACGGAGTGGAAGACCATGAGCACAGTGCTGGTAACAGGCGGAACCGGACGGATCGGCCAGCAGGTCGTGCCGCTGCTCAAGGCGGCCGGTTGCAACGTCCGGGTCCTCAGCAGGCATGCCAGTGACCGCGGCGACGGCGTTGAGTACCTGGCCGTCGACCTGCTGACCGGTGACGGCCTGGACGCCGCCCTGGACGGTGTGGACGTGGTCCTGCACCTGGCCGGCGCTCCGAAGGGCGACGAGGTCACGACGGCCAACCTGGTCAAGGCAGCCGAGCGGGCGAAGGTCGCGCACCTCGTGCACATCTCGGTGACGGCGGTCGACCAGCTGCCGTTCGGCTACTTCAAGTCGAAGCTGGGCGCCGAGCAGGCAGTCCGCAACTCGAAGGTCCCGTCGACCGTACTGCGGGTCGCACAGCTGCACGAATTCGCCTGGACGACGGTGCAGGCGATGGCGAAGCTGCCGGTGATGCCGATGCCGGGCGGGATCCGGTTCCAGCCGGTCGACGGCCGGGACGTGGCCGCGCGGCTGGCCGAGCTGGTACTCGGCGAGCCGCAAGGCCTGGTCGCCGATCTGGTCGGGCCGAAGGTCTACACGCTGCCGGAGCTGGCCCACGACTACCTGCAGGCCACTGGCAAGCGTCGGCTGTCGCTGCCGATTCGGGTCCCCGGCAAGGCGGGCAAGGTGTACCGCGCAGGCGACAACCTCACGCTCACCGGAGCTACGGTCGGCACTCACACCTGGGAGGACTTCGTGGCCGCCCAAGGCGCCGTAGTACGCGTATAGGGCTCCAAGAGCTCCAGCAGGTCCGGCCTCCGGCGACGTGCGATCCCGGCCAGGAAGTCGGCCACCTGGACCCGCGGATCGTCCCGCGAGTCGACCTGGGCGAACGACCGCAGCGGCGCCGGCTGCACGCGGGACGCCAGGAACGCGCCCACTCGCGCAACCCGTCCCGGTGTCAACGCACTCTGCTCGTCGTGCACGACGGAGACCGGACGACCACCGGCGCTCCAGTACAGCACCGTCTCGGCGAGCGCCGGGACCAGCGGCTCCAGCGGCGGCGGGAGCTCCGGGTCCTCGTCGATGAGCCGCTGCATCACCGTCTCGACCCGGGCACGGGTCACTGCCCGCAGCGCAGGTACGTCGGCCGGCATCGTCGCGAAGAACCGGTCGACCGCCGCGTGGTCCATCAGCCGCACCCGCTTCGTCCGGGTGAGTTCCACGAACGCCGCGAGGAACCCGGTCCGGTGCCGCAGCGCCGCAGCGTCCTCCGCGTGGTCCGACCCGAGGCTGGTGCCCGCGCCGTACGTCGGCTCCTCGGTGAACAGCTCGAACACGCGCGCGGCGACGTACGCGGTCTTGTCGATGGCGTGTACGTGCGCCTGCCCGCGCAACCTGGTCAGCAACCACTCCAGCGCGGGCCGCTGCTCGGGGCGCAGCAGTTGGTTGGACTTGTACTCCGAACTCCGGCGCAGACTGGTGCGCAGTACGGCGATGATCTCGGCGGCCTGGGGTAGGTCGAGGGCGACGCTCGCGTGCGTGATGACCGGCGAGGCGGGATCCAGCAGGTTGGTTCCGGAGAACCCCGACTCGTCGCACGCGACTTCGATCCACGGCACCTGAGCTGTCATGTAGCCCCCATGATGGACCGGTCCGGACCGGATGGCGATGAGTTTTCCGGCCGTCGCTCGTCTCAACCAGGACATCCCGAACGAGAGGAACGACCATGGCGAAGGTGCTGTACTCCGTGACGCTGTCGGTGGACGGCTTCATCACCGGACCGGGCGGCGACATGCAGTGGATGCGCCCGTACCTCGGCCCGAACCCGGAGGTCGACGAGCTGGTGCCGCGGATCGGCGCGCTGCTCGTCGGCCGCCGGACGCACGACGGCGACGACCCGCACAAGGGCGAGCCGAACGAGGGCGAGGCGTTCGGCGGCGGCTACGACGGGCCGGAGTACGTCGTCACGCACCGCCTGCCGGCGAACTCGCGGCCCGGCGTGACGTACGTCGACGACTTCGCGAAGGCGCTCGCCGCCGCCAAGGAGGCGGCCGGTGAGAGGTACGTCAACGTGATGGGCGCGACCGTCGCCAAGCAGTGCATCGAGGCGGGCGAACTGGACGAGGTCCTGGTGCTCTACGCCCCGGTGATGCTCGGCGACGGCACCCGCCTGTTCGAACACCCCGGCGGCCGTACGGTCCGCCTGCACCGCCGCAGCGTCACCGAAACCCCGTTGGCGACCAGCTTGTGGTTCGACGTGGTCTAGACATCCGCGGCGGCCGGATGCATCAGCGCACGGATCTCGACCGAGCGGCCGGTCGTGTGCGCGTCCGGGAGGAGACAGGCGAGTTCGACGGCGCGGTCGCGGTCCTCGACGTCGATCACGTAGTACCCGTCGATCCGGGAGGGTTCGCCGGCCGGAAGCCGGACGGACAACTGTGCGTCGGCGAGCAGCTCGCCGGACACGAGTTCGCCTGCGTCCCCGGCGGCCCGCTCGAACTCGTGCCGCGGCAGCCGCGGATCACCACCACCCTGCAGAATCACCAGAAACTTCATCGGCGCTCTCCTCTCACCACCAGGACGGAGCCGAACGCCGTTTCTTGACATGATGACCGGATGTTCGTGCGCACCGAGCGGCTGACCGTCCGCCGCTTCTCGTCCGCGGATGCCGAGCGGTTCGCGGCGTACCGCTCGGATCCGGCCGTCGCTCATTTCCAGGGCTGGGAGGCGCCGGTGTCGCTCGCCGACGCGCAGCAACAGGTGGAACGCTTCGCGCAGGCCGACCCGGAGGCGGCCGGCTGGTTCCAGTACGCGGTCGCGCTGGACGGCGTACTGATCGGGGATCTCGGTGTGAACCTGCACGAGAACCTGATGCAGGCCGACATCGGGTTCACGTTCGCGACCGAGTACCAGGGTCAGGGGTACGCGTCCGAGGCGGTCCGCGGTCTGCTGCAGTACCTCTTCGTGGATCGTGCACTGCACAAGGTCTCCGCCGAGTGCGACGCCCGCAACACCGCGTCGGCCCTGCTGCTGGAGCGTGTCGGCTTCACTCGCGAGGGTCTACGGCTGTCGCACACGTGGTTCAAGGGCGAGTGGACCGACGACCTGCTGTACGGCTACCTCAACCCGCAGCAGCCCACGCGCGGGCAGTCAGCCTGATCGAGCCGTCTGCTGCGATCGGCAGACGCTCGCGTACGGCGTCCCGGAGCGCCTCCTGGTCCGTGACGTCCAGGCTGCGCAGGTACGCCGGTGCCACGCCCTGGCCGCCGAGGAACGGTTGCCAGTAGTCGTCGAACGACGCGAACACCGTCGGTACGACGATCTCCCGCGTCCGCACGTCCGCGAAGCCGGCCTCGCCGAACAGCCGCTCGAGCCCTTCCGCCGTACAGAACGGGAACCGCCGCCCCTCGTCGACCTCGCGGTCCTGCGGGCGGATCTCGGTCATCGCGTCGAAGAAGTACCGCATCAGCTGCATCCCGCCCGCGTAGTCCCAGACGTAGACCGCAACCGTCGTACCGATCTCACGCATCCGGCGCAGCGCCTCGACCCGCTTCGGTACGAAGTTCAGCACCAGCCCGGCGACCACCACGTCGTACGGGCCGTCCGGCAGCTCGGCCGCGGACCTTACCTCGAAGGTTGCCCGCGGGTCGTCGACGGTCTGCCGCGCGTACTCGACGAAGCCCTCCGACGGGTCGACACCGAGCACCGCGGCCGGGTCCGCCGTACCCAGGATCGTGCTGGTCAGCGCGCCCGTACCGCAGCCGACGTCCAGCCAACGCTGTCCTGGCGGTTGCTCCAGCCAGCCGATGAACTCAGCCGCGACCAGACGGCTCCACCGGCCGACGTACGACTCGTAGATTCCCCCACTGGACCACTCGCTCACTTCCGCAGCATAGAGGGCAGCGCGACTCCCGTCAGGGTCTCGGAGACCTGCCAGAGGCGGGCGTTGGTGGCCGGGTCGGTCGCGGTCTTCGGGTTGCGGACCAGCGTGGTCTTGCCGACCAGGCCGAAGACGCCATCCGGCCCGTAGTACTCGCCGGACTTGGCCGCAGGGTCGGCGGCCGCGAACAGCAGCGGCTCGGTGCCGGTCTCCACGTCCTGCTTCGGCAGCGGGTTGTAGCGCATCATCAGCCGGTTGAGCGTCGACGGCCGCTCCCGGCCGAGGGCGGCACCGGCCGTCTGCAGGTTGGTCCGCGTGTAGCCGGGATGCGCCGCGACGCTGACGAGGCCCCAGCCGTGGTCGACCGACAGCTTCGCCAGGTGGTTGCTGAGCATCAGGTCGGCGAGCTTGGACTGCGCGTACGACGCGGTCCGGCGGTACCGCCGGCTCTGCCACTGGAGGTCGTCGAAGTCGATCTTCCCCAGGTACGCCGCGCCGCTCGACATGGTGGCGATCCGCGGCGCCGGGGCGGCCAGGATCAGCGGCAGCAACCGGACCGTGAGCGCGAACGGACCGAGGTAGTTCGACCCGAACTGCAGCTCGAAGCCGTCCTTGGTGGCATGCCGGGTCGGCGGCGTCATCACGCCGGCGTTGTTCACCAGCAGGTCCAGGTGCTGCTCGTCGGCAGCGAGCCGCTCGGCGAACTCCTGCACCGAGGCGAGGTCGGCGAGGTCGATCCGCCGTACCTCGAGCTGCGCGTCCGGGTGCTCGGCGAGGATCTCGGCACGGGCCGCCTCGCCCTT
>NZ_DASRVN010000236.1:0-6739 GCF_035655035.1 Kribbella sp.
CGTCGCGGTGAAGATGCCGCAGAGTGTGCTCGACAGCTACGACCTGATCGGGATGGACCCGCGTGGCATGGGCCGGAGTACGCCGGTCAAGTGCAACCTCACGGACGAGCAGCTGCTTTTCGGCAACATCCCGCCGTACGCGAAGAATGCCGCCGACGTCGCCCAGCGGGCCGAGCAGTCGCGGCAGATCGCGAAGCAGTGCGCGACGTCCGCGAGCGCCTGGATGCTGCCGCACGTGAGCGCCGCGAACACCGCCCGCGACCTGGACCGGATCCGGACCGCGCTGGGTGAGCCGAAGATCTCGTACCTCGGGGCGTCCTGGGGCACGTACCTCGGTGCGGTCTACACGACCATGTTCCCGGAGCGCAGCGACCGGATCGTGCTCGACAGCAACCTCGGCCCGAGCGGCTGGGACTACCAGAGCGAGCGGCTCTGGTCGCAGGGTTTCGAGGACCGGTTCCCCGACTTCGCGAAGTTCGCCGCCGCCAACTACCGCGAGTACGGTCTCGGCCGGACGCCTGCACAGGTGAAGGCGAAGTTCTTCGAGCTGACCGCGCGGCTCGACAAGCACCCGGTCCAAGGACCGGACATGGCGTGGGACGGGGCGATGCTCCGCCTGGTCTCGTTCGGTTACTCGTACGGCGGGGTGCAACTGCCGAAGCTTGCCGAGGTCTGGAAGGCGCTGGACGCGAACCAGCCGCCGGCGCCTGCCGTAGCAGCCGAGGCCGCGTCGACCAAGGCTGCCGATGTCGACAACCTGGTCGCGGGCCGGTACGCGATGATCTGCAACGACTCACGCTGGCCGACCTCGGTCGAGACGTACCAGCGCGCCGTGGCCGTCGACCGGATCCGGCACCCGATGTTCGGGGCCGCCGGGGCCAACATCCAGCCCTGCGCGTTCTGGCCGAAGCCGGCCGAGGCACCGGTGAAGGTCGGTGACAAGGGTCCGTCGAACGTACTGATGCTGCAGAACCTCCGCGACCCGGCCACGCCGCTGGCCGGCGCCGAGCAACTGCGGAAGGCGTTCGGCGACCGGGCCCGGATGGTCACGGCCGACCAGGGCGGTCACGGGGTCTATATGCTCAACAAGAACCAGTGCGCGAACTACGCAGGTACGACGTTCCTGCTGACGGGCAAGCTCCCGGAGCGCGACTACGAGTGTTCCGCGGAGGCAGCCCCCCGGTGATCCGTACCACCAACCGGACCTTGAGCCGCTCGCTGTTCGCGCTCGAGCTCCTCGCGATCGCCGGCCTGAACGTCGACGAGGGCGTCCGACGGTTGTTCCTGCAGCATCCCGCCCAGCTGGGCGGGATCCTGTATCTCGGGTCGAGCGCGGTGATCGGAGCGCTCGCGCTGCTGCGGCACCGGTACCCGGGCGCGACCCTGCAGCTCGTGGTCGGCGCGATCGGGGTCTCGTCGGTGTGCAGCGTGGTCGGTTACCTCGCGGAACCGGCCGCGCCGCTGGCCGGTGACGGCGAGACGGTCGGGCTGGTGCTGCTGGTCGGCTCCGGCTGCCACCTGCTCCGGGCGCGAGCGGCCGGAACGGTCGCGATCGCCGGCGGGCTGGCGATCGTCCTGGCGCCGATCCTGCGGTACGGCAGCCACTCGACGACGCTGACGATCTCGGTGCTGTGGGCCGTGCTGTGGGGTTGCAGCGTCGCGATCGGGCTGATGCTGCGCGACGCCGACGCGCGACGCGAGGTGGCGCTCGCGACCGCGCGCAACCGTGAGCGGCTCGCGCTGGCCCGGGAGCTGCACGACCTGGTCGCGCATCACATCACGGGGGTGGTGGTGCGGACGCAGGCGGCCCAGGTGGTGCTTGCCGACGGCCCCGAACAGGACCTGCTCCGGGAGATCGAAGGTGCGGGCGCGGAGGCGCTGGCCGCCGTACGCCGGCTCGTCACGATGCTGCGGAGCCCGGAGCAGGAATCTCCGCTGCGGTCGGGCGGCATCGTGGAGGCGGTCGAGTCGGCGGTCGACGGCACCGCGAACGTCGAGCTGCGACTCGCGCCGGGGCTGGCCGATCTGACCGTCGCCCCGGAGACCGTGTCGACCGTGCACCGCGTCGTACTCGAGTCGTTGACGAACGTCTGCAAGCACGCCCCGGACGCGCAGGTCATCACCGTCTCGGTGGGGACAGCCGTCGAACGCGGGCGGGCGCTGCTGCGGGTCGACGTACAGAACGACGGAGTGCGACCCGGTCGTGGCCTGGCGCATCGGGCGGCCGATGGCTACGGGCTGGTCGGAATGGGCGAGCGCATCCACGCGTTGGACGGGACGCTGACGGCCGGCGAGTACGGCGACCGCCACTGGCGGGTCCTGGCCGAGCTGCCGTTGCCAGCTGGTGCGGCGCCTACGGAGGGAACACCGTGACACTTCGAGTCCTGCTCGCCGACGACCAGGCGATGGTCCGGACCGGCTTCCGCCTGATCCTCGAACGTGAGGACGACATCCAGGTGGTCGGTGAGGCCGAGGACGGCAAGCAGGCGGTCGATCTCGCGCGGGAGTTGCGTCCGGACGTGACCTTGATGGACATCCGGATGCCGCAGCTCGACGGCCTGGCCGCCACCCGGCTGCTGGCCGGACCGGAGGTCGCGGACCCGCTGCGGGTGCTGGTGGTCACGACGTTCGACCTCGACGAGCTCGTCCACGAGGCCCTGCAGGCCGGGGCCTGCGGATTCCTGCTCAAGGACGCCGGTCCGCGCCTGCTGGTCGAGGCGGTGCACGCCGCCGCGAACGGCGAGTCCCTGGTCTCACCGTCGATCACGACTCGGCTGCTCGCGCACTTCAGTACGCCGAGCGGCCGGACGCGCCGCGCCGAACCGGCGCTGACCGAGCGCGAACTCGAGGTGACGAGGGCCGTCGCCCGCGGGCGGACGAACGCCGAGATCACCGCCGAGCTGACGATCTCGCTGTCGACGGTGAAGTCGCACCTGGCCTCGGTCCAGCGCAAGATCCTGGCCCGTAACCGCACCGAGGTCGCCGTCTGGGCGTGGGAATCGGGCATCGTCCGCTGAACCGGCTATTCGACTGTCGCCGAAAGGTACCGGGCACGAACCTCCGACTTCCTAGGCTGCGAAGGGTTGTCCGGTCTGCGGAGGAGTAGCTGTGCTGGTGGTTGATGTCTGTATCGGTGTTCTGGCGGTGGTGCATGTCGTTGCCGCGGGCATCCTGTCGGCGCAGGTGTTCAGCGAGCGACGCGGGCCGCTGTGGGGCGACTACTCGGCCACCGGCATGGTCTTGTGGGTCACGCTGCTGGCCTTGGTCGGTCTTGGGACCGTACGGGTGTTCATGGCGCTCGCGGAGTTCAGGGGCAACGCGGTGACCGTCGTACTGCTGTGGGTTGTGGCGGTGCTGAGCGTGATCCGGACGGTGCCGGCGTTGGTGCAGCAGTACGAGGGGTGGGACCCACTCATCCGGCGGCGCTGGCGGGTCTCGACCGAGCCGCTCACCGGGTGGACTCCCCCGGCGGACGCGCCGTTCGTCACGGTGCAGGTCCCGATCCACGCGGAGCCGCCGGACATCGTGATCGCCACCCTCGACCACCTGGCCCGGCTGGACTATCCGGCGTACGAGGTCCTGGTGATCGACAACAACACCAGCGATCCGGCGTTGTGGCGGCCGGTCGAGGAGTACTGCGCGACGCTCGGGCAGCGCTTCCGTTTCGTTCATGTCGAGGGGATCACCGGGGCGAAGGCCGGCGCGCTGAACTGGTCCCGGTCGTTGCTCGATCCCCGGACCGAACTCGTGGCGCTCGTCGACGCCGACTATCAGGTGTCGCCGGAGTGGCTGCGGCACACGGTCGGCCTGTTCGAGGATCCCGGGCTGGGGTTCGTGCAGTGCCCGCACGCCTATCGCGACTTCGAGCACTCCCGGTACCAGCGGATGGCGAACGCGGCGTACCAGTGGGCACAGTCGACCGAGATGGTCTCGCGCAACGAGCAGGGCGCGGGGATCACGGTCGGGACGATGTCGCTGATCCGGTTGACCGCGCTGGACGAGGCCGGCGGGTGGGCGGAGTGGTGCATGACCGAGGACTCCGAGTTCGCGATCCGGGTGCACGCGGCCGGCTGGCGGTCGAAGTTCGTCACCAGGGTGTACGGGCGGGGGCTGATCCCGGAGACCTTCGAGGAGCTGAAGAAGCAGCGCTACCGCTGGACGTACGGTCCGGGCCAGGAGTTCAAGCGGCACTGGAGGATGTTCGTCCCCGGGCCGTGGCGGGTGCGGACCCGGATGACGACGGGGCAGCGCTGGCGGCACGGCAACTACGACCTGGTCATTCTCACGACTGGTGCCGGGGTGCTGTCGCTGCCGATCAGCGGAGCGTTGCTGGTGGCAATGAGTGTCTCGGGCACCGTGCCGCCGGTCGTGCCCGCCGTACTCGCCGGCGTCGTCGCGATGCTGATCGCGCGCCGGTTGATGCGGTGGACGATCTACCGCAAGGTGGTCGGATTCGACAACCGCACCACGGCCGGCGGGCTGGTCGCGCTGCTCGCCGTCCGTCCCACCATGGCCGGTGCCGGGCTCGACGTACTGCTGGGTCGTCGTACGTCGTTCCAGCGCACCGACAAGTTCCAGCAACAGGCCAGCCTGCGGCGGGCACTCGCCAGCGCCCGCACCGAGGTCGTCCTCGCCCTCGCCTGCCTGACCGCCGCCATCCTCTGCCCGCTCGTCCTGCCTGCCGCGCCGGCGACCTATCTACTCGGCCTCACGTTCATCTGGCTCGCGTACCTGCACAGCACCGCGCCGTACCTCGCCTACCGCGCCGAGGCCGACCTGCTCAGTCGCCAACCGGATCCTCGATCGCTGTCGCGGCCCAACTCGCGAGCAGCCTGAGCCCGTCCACTGCTCGCTCCTCGGTGCTCGGTTCGTTCCCTTGCACCACCGAGCCTGCCGAATCCCCCCTTTGCGGTCTCAGGCGTCCAGCTTCAGACGCATGTCGTAGTTGGGGAGGTTCTGGCCGCGGATCCAGTTCTGCTCGTTGGCCCGTTCGACCTCGAAGCCGAAACGCTCGAACGCGGGCCGGGCTGTCCGGCTCGCGTGGGTGTGGAGTTCACGCAGACCCAGCTCGCGCGCCTTGGCCAGGACCGCTTCGACCAGCGCCCGGGCAACACCGCGACCGCCGGCGTCCGAGTGCACGAAGAGCATGTCGAGGAGGCCGTCGTCGGTGACGTCGCTGAACCCGACGACCTGGTCGTCGATCACCGCGACAAAGGTGTGAGCGGCGGAGCGGCGCTTGTTCCATTCATCCAGGTCGACCTCCTGCGGCGCCCACGCCGCCACCTGCTCCGCCGAGTAGTCCTTCGACGCCGTACCACGGACCGCGTCGAAGTACGCCTCCCAGGTCGGGCCGGCGTCATCGGGGCCATAGGGACGTACGCGCACGTGCGGGCTACCTTTCGCGGGTGGAGACGGCGTGGAGGTGGTCGGGGCGGGGTTTGGTGACGTGGGCGGCGTATTCGGGGTGTTTGGGGAGCCAGGCGGCGACGTACGGGCAGACGGGGACGATGGTGTAGCCCTGGGCGATGACGTCGTCGACTACTGCGCGGACCAACTGAGAGGCCAGGCCCTGGCCGCTGTAGTCGTCGGAGACTCCGGTGTGGAACAGGACTCGCTCGACGCGGCCGTCGGTGGTGACGTCGACGTAGTCCTCTTCGCCGATCTCCTGGTTGGACTCGGCGTCGATCAGGACGTATCTGGATTCCGCGGGACGGTTCTGTACTTCGAAACGCTGGTCGGTCATGGTCGGCCTTTCGTCGAGTCGTTCAGCTGGCCTTGACGACCAGGAGGGCGCTGCGGTCGGCGTCGAGCTCGACGCCGTACCGGTGCAGGTCGCCGGTCAGCGCGATCAGCTTCTCGTCCATCTCACTCGCCTTCCGCTCAGGGCTGCCGCGTCGACAGTACTGCGTGGTCGGCCGAGTCTCAGCGTTTCCTCATCGCCGGGTGTCTACGATCCTTCCCGGACTCGGGAGGTGCTGTTGAGAGGTGCGAGGCTGCTGGCTGCTGGGGTCGCGGCGCTACTGGTCGTGAGCGGTTGCCAGGGGCCGTCGGCCGGCTCCGGACAGGGCCAGGTGGACGTCGGACCGGAGCAGAGTGAGAGCGCTATCGGCTGGGGGCGACAGCCGTGGCAGGTCCCGGACAGACAGGTTGCCGGCCCGATGGAGCTCGCCGGGTACGCCGACCACGTCAGCGTCCGCAGCGGTGAGTCGTTCCGGCTGTTCGTGACCTCGTCCGTGGGGGCTTACACCGTTCGTGCCTACCGGGTCGGGTGGTACGGCGGCGCCGGTGCGAAGCTGATCTGGACGTCGGCACGTCTCCCGGGCAAGGCGCAGCCGCAGCCGATTCGGACCTCGGTCCGGATGGTCAGTGCAATCAACTGGACGCCCTCGCTGACCGTGCAGACCAAGGGATGGCCGGCCGGCAGTTACCTCCTGCTGCTGCGGGGCGCGAACGGCAAGGAGAAGTACATCCCGTTCGTGGTCCGCTCGGACAGCGCTCGCGGTGCCGTGCTGATCGTCGACGCGGTCAACACCGAGGAGGCGTACAACGCCTGGGGCGGGTACTCGCTGTACCACGGCCCGCACCGCCGTCCGGGTGTGCGATCGCTGATGGTCACGTTCGATCGCCCGTACGACTTCGACGGCGCCCGCGGGGTGCTGGGCCAGTACGTCCCGCTGGTGCAGGTCGCGGAGCGGAGCGGCGTACGGCTGGCCTATGCGACCAGCGTCGACCTGCTGGC
>NZ_DASRVN010000237.1:0-1799 GCF_035655035.1 Kribbella sp.
GGGGCGGTCGACCTGTCGTCCCTCCGCAAGCCGGCCGGCGCGGCGCCCGCGGCCGGCGGTGCACCGGCGGCGGCCGGTGGCGGTGCCTACGCGCTCGAGGTCACCGAGGCGAACTTCCAGGCCGACGTGATCGAGCGCTCGTTGCAGGCCCCGGTCGTGGTCGAGCTGTACTCGCCGCGGGCGCAGGGCGGCCTGGGCGACGTGCTGGTCAAGCTCTCGACGGAGTACGCCGGGAAGTTCCTGCTGGCCCGGATCGACGTCGACGCGAACCCCCAGGTCGCGCAGGCGTTCGGCGTCCAGGCGGTGCCGGTCGTGATCGCGATCCTGCGCGGGCAGCCGGTCCCGCTGTTCCAGGGCGTGCTGGGCGAGCCGGAGGTCCGGCAGTACCTCGACCAGCTGCTGACGGTCGCGGTCGCGAACGGGATCACCGGGCGCGCGGAGCCGATCGGCCCGGTCGCGGAGCCGGTGGCGGAGGACGCGCCGAACCCGCGGTACGAGAAGGCCGAGAACGCGGTCGCCGCGGGCGACCTGGACGGCGCGATCGCGGCGTACGAGGAGCTGCTCAAGGAGACGCCGAACGACGCCGAGGCGAAGTCGGGGCTGGCCCGGGTGCAGCTGGTCAAGCGCACCCAGGACGTGCCGGCCGACATCCGGACGCGGGCCGCGGACAACCCGGCCGACGTCGAGGCGCAGCTGCTGGTCGCGGACGTGGACCTGATGGGCGGGCATGTCGACGACGCGTTTGCCCGGCTGATCGCGACCGTCCAGGCGACGTCCGGCGACGAGCGCAACGCCGTACGGCTGCACCTGCTGGAGCTGTTCGACGTGGTCGGCGCGGACGACGAGCGCGTCGTGAAGGCTCGCCGCCGGTTGATGGCCGCGCTGTTCTGACCGCGGTGGCCGGAATCGGCCAGTGTGAATTGTTGTAAAGGTGCTTGAAGTGCTCTGAGAATTCTTTACATGAGCACTGCCGAGTCACCGCTGCCGAGTCTCGAGGCGCGGATCCACGGCCTGCTGCCGGTGCTCAGCCCGGCGCAGGAGCGGATCGCGGCCGAGGTGCTGCGGGATCCGGCGGCGGTGGCGTCGTCGACGATCGGGCAGCTGGCGGAGCGTTGCGGTACGTCGCTGCCGAGCGTGACGCGGTTCTGCCTGGCGCTCGGCCTGTCCGGGTACGCCGAGCTGCGGCTGACGCTGGCGGCCGAGAGCGGCCGGACAAGTCCGAGCTGGGAGCGCGGTACCGGGTCCGAGGTAGGGCCGGACGACTCGCTGGACGACGTACTGCGGACCCTGCTCCGGACGGACACCCGCGCGCTCGAGGACACCGTCGCGGCGCTCGACGTCGGTGCGCTCGGGCGGGCCGCGGCGGCGATCTCGGATGCGCGGCGGATCGACCTGTACGCGGTGGCCGGGTCCGCGGCGGTGGCCGAGGATCTGCGGTTGCGGCTGCATCGGATCGGGCGGGCCGCCAGTACCTGGAGCGACGTCCACACGGCGTTGGCGAGTTCCGCCTTGCTTGGTGCGGGTGATGTCGCGGTCGGGATCTCGCACAGCGGCGAGACGCTGGAAGTCATCGAACCGCTGACCGGATCCGGCCGGCAGGGCGCGACGACCGTGGCCGTCACCAACTATCCGCGCTCGCCGCTCGCGGAGGTCGCGGACATCGTCCTGGTCACCGCCGCCCGCGACGTGACGCTCCGCACCGGGGGTCTGTCCGGTCGCCACGCCCAGATGCTCGTCCTGGACGCCCTGTACCTGGGTGTCGCCCAGCGCGACTACCCCCTGGCCGAACAGGCCTTCGA
>NZ_DASRVN010000238.1:0-38841 GCF_035655035.1 Kribbella sp.
CACCCGCCGCCGTTCGATGTCGGTGATTTGCTTGCTGCGGAGGATCACCGCGAAGTACACGACCGCCGCGACCGCGCTGATCACGGCGACCGCCGTCGCGTACCGGGACGCCGGGAGCACACCGGAGATCAGCAGCGCCACGACTACCAGTACGACGCCCGCGGCGATCAGCGCGGTACGCCGTAACGCTGCCGCCGGCAACGGGTTCGGGACCTCGCGCGCGGAGGCACCGAGACGACGGCGGCCCGCGCCGTACTGCACGATGCCGAGGAACATCCCGGCCGCGGCCAGGCCGAAGCCGTAGTGGAAGCCGGCTCCCTTCTGCAGCAGGCCGGTGAGGATTGGTCCCACCAACGCACCGAGGTTGATGCCGAGGTAGAACAGCGAGAACCCGCCGTCGCGGCGCTCGTCGTGCTCGCCGTACAACGTGCCGACCAGTGAGGTCGCGTTGGCTTTGACGCCGCCGCTGCCGAACCCGATCAGTACCAGGCCGACCGCGACGCCGCCGAGGGCCGGGATCAGCGCCAGCGCGATGTGGCCGCACATCACCACGATCGCGGCGTAGAACAGGGTGCGTTCGGCGCCGAGCAGGCGGTCCGCGAGCCAGCCGCCGAGGATTGTTGACAAATAGACGAGCCCGCCGTACGCGCCGACGATGCTGGTCGCGGTGCCCTCGTCGATGCCGAGGCCGCCGCGCCCGGCCGAGTAGTACAGGTAGATCAGCAAGATTCCCTGCATGCCGTAGAACGAGAACCGTTCCCACAGCTCGACGCCGAAGAGGTTGGCGAGCACCGGCGGGTGCCCGAAGAACGTGCGGTCTTTGTGTGCGGTGTCCGTCCCGCTCACGACAAGGTCTCTCCTAGTGGTCTGCTCGGTGGGTGAAGAACCTGGCTGGGTTGCCGGCGGCGCGCGGGTTCGAGGCGAGCCAGCTGGCGAAGGATTCCGGGTGCCGGCGTTCGAGTTCGTCGAGGTAGGCGCGGCGTACGTCGACCATCGCCTGGCGGTGGTCGACGCGAACAGCGCGCTCGAGCTGCGTGAAACTGCGCCGCCAGGCCAGGCAGAGCTCCTCGTCGGTCAGCTCGCCGACGTTCCGGACGACGGCGGTCAGGTACTTCGGCAGCCGGAACTCCTCCTGCAGAGAAGGCGCCAACGGCAACTTCCTGTCCACCCGCCGCCGACTCCTCCGCCCGAACCGCGTCGAGCCGTCGCCCCGCTTACCCCAGGTGGCGTCGCCCCGGTCCTGCTTTCCCCGCTCAGAACCCGCGTCACGCCGCTCACCCCACGCGGCCCCTGGCTGCTGCTTCCGCCGCCAGAAACCAGTCCGGCCGTTTCCCCCGCCAGCAGGCTCCGGAGCGTCGCCCCGCCCAGAACCCGCGCTGCCCACACGGCCGCCGCCCCGCCCTCGCTCATCCCAAGTGGAACCTGTCCCGCCGCCCTGGCCTCCCCACGGCGCGCGCGGCCGCCCGGCGTCCTGTTCGGCCCACTGGGCCGGGCTCGTACCCCGGCCCGGATTGGTCCAGGCAGGTTCGCCGTTCGAGGACCCGGAACGCAGCCAGCCGACAACCGGCGGGGACACGCCGATTACGACCAGCACCAGCATCACGGTGCGCGCGCCGACCGCGGCGGCGTACCCACAAATAGCAAGGACGAAGAGCGCACCGAGCACCGCACCGCGCGGAACCGTCCGGAGCAGGTCCGCATTCGGAAGATCCCGGCCCAGACCGATACTCAGGCAGACCGCGCCGATCGTGAACGCGGCCACCAGGAACGCCGCCAGATTCGTCGCGGGTGACACGAACACCAGCGCCGAGAGCACCCCGATCGCGGCAAGCAGCCCTACGGCCGCCCGCCAGATCCGCTCGTACCGCAGCCCGACGTCCACCATTCTCACCAAGTGCCCCATCACCCGGTCCTCCAACCGGAGTCGGACGGCTCCTAGTCCAGTGTTACTCGTTTTAGCGCTTCTATGAAGGCTCTCGTTGCCGGCGGGTCCGGTGGTTCGCCGTAGGTGGCCAGAAGGATGTGGCGGACGATCGGGAGTTCGGTCGAGCGGACGCCGGCCGCGCGGTGTGCGCGGAGTGCCAGACCGGGCGAGGTGGTGACGCCGAGACCGGCCCGGACGAAGGCCTGCTTGACGATCACGTCGTCGCTGGTGAACGCGATCCGCGGCGTGAACCCGGCGTCCGCGCAGTGCTGCAGCAACTCGCGGCGGCAGTTCACGCAGCCCGCGATCCAGTCCGAGTCCCGGTGGTCGGCCAGCGTTTCCCCGGTACGGCGGCTGAGCAGGTGGATCGGCTCGTCGCGCAGGTACGTGTAGCGGATGCCGTCGTCCGGCGGCTCGTCGTCGTACCGGAAGACGATCGCGAGGTCGATCTCGCCCGCACGCAACCGCCGCACGGCGATCCGTGGGTGCAGGTCGGTGAGTTCGAGTTCGAGGTTCGGGTGGTCGCGGCGGAGGTCCGCGGCTGCAGGCGGTACGAGTTCGCTGAGCGCGGAGCTGAACGCGCCGACCCGCACCCGGCCGGACCGCAGCCCGACCAGGGCGGCGAGCTCGGCGTCGGCGGCGTCGACCCGTCCGACGATCTCCGCCGCCCGGCGCGCGAGCAACTCGCCTTCCGGGGTGAGCCGGATACCGCGGCCGGACTTGCGGACCAGCTTCGCGCCGGTCGCGGCCTCCAGCCGGGCGAGGTGATGGCTGACGGTGGGCTGGGTGTAGTGCAGCGCCGCGGCTGCCGCGGTGACCGAGCCGTGCGCGGCGACCGCGGCCAGCACGCGCAGCCGAACGAGGTCGAGCATGTATCGATGATATCTATGTATCCCCCGCCGAATTGGCATTGGACACATGAATCCGACGGAGCGCAGGCTGGTGCCCATGACCGGCAAAGTGATCTGGCACATGACGATGTCCCTGGACGGCTTCATCGCCGACCGCGACGACCGGGTCGACTGGATGCGCCTCGCCGACGCCGGGCCGTCCGCGCTGGGCGCGGAGGTGGTCGCGAACTGCGGCGCGTTCCTGTGCGGCGGCAGGCTGGTCGAGGTCTTCGGCGAGAACCGGCCGTACGGCGGTTCCTGGCAGGGGCCGGTGCTGATCTACACGCACAAGGATCCGGCGACCAATCCGATCCCGGAGTTCACCTACGTCTCCGGCGACATCCGCGACGTGATCGCCGACGGGCTGAAGGCGGCCGGCGGGAAGGACCTGATCGTCACCGGCGGCGCCGTACCCCGGCTGGCCGTCGAGGCAGGCCTCGTCGACGAGATCGTCCTGCACGTCACACCTGTGCTGCTCGGCGAAGGCACCCGCTTCTACGACAGTCCCGGAGTCGCGCCGACCCGCCTCGAAGTACGCACCGCCGACGGCCTGAACTTCAGACTCGCAGTCGTGAGGTAACCGGTATCGGCCGCGGACGACCTGTTGCAATGCAACCGGTTGCATGGTGGACTCACGTCCATGACTCGGATCGCGATCGCCGGCGCCGCCCATCCGCATGTGGCCTATGTGACCGCCGAGCTCGACCACCTTCCCGGAGCGGTGCTGGTCGCGGTCGCGGATCCGTCGCGGGAGACCGCCGAGCGCTGGGCCGCGCCGTACGACGCCAAGGTCTTCACCGACCACCAGCAGATGCTGCGCGAGGTCGAGCCGGACGTGGTGATGGTCGCGGGGATCTACGGCGATCGCGGGCAGGTGGTCGTGGACGCGCTGAACGCGGGCAGTCAGGTGCTGGCCGACAAGCCGTTGTGTACGACGCTCGAGGACCTGGACGCGATCGCGGAAGCTGCGCGGCGTACCGGCCGGCAGGTGACGGTGCTGTTCGAGAAGCGCTACTACCCGGTGACGCTCGCTGCCCGGGAGATCGTCGGGCAACTCGGTACGATCCACGGGGTGACGTCGTCAGGCCCGCACAAGCTGAACCGGCCGACGCGGCCCGACTGGTTCTTCGAGCCGGAGCGGTACGGCGGCGTGCTGAACGATCTCGCCGTCCACGACATCGACGCGGCGCTGCTCTTCACCGGCCTCACGAGTGGAACGGTGAGCGGCGCGGTGGTCGGCGGATCGTACGGCGTGGCGACGCTGAGGGGACCTGGTGCGGTGGTCACGGCGGGCGTCGACTGGATGAACCCGGCCGGGTCGCCGGTGCACGGCGACTACCGGATGAAGCTGATCGGTACCCACGGAACGGCAGAGCTGCTGTGGGCGCGTAATCGGCTCGTCCTCACCACCCACGAGTCGGCGCCGTACGACGTACCGCTGCCCGACGGGTACCGCCCGGCGGAGCTGCCCCTCCAGGCGCTTGCCTCTGGCAACGAACCTGACATCACCACCGAGCGAAGCATTCTCGCCACCCGGATCGCACTGCTCGCGCAGCAGTCGGCCGAGCGTGGCGGCGTACCTGTCGACTGGTCCATCGGATGAAGAGGGGTTCCATGCGTTTTGCTCTGATTGGTGCCGGGGCGATCGGCACCGTGCATGCGCGTCTGATCGATGCGCTGGGTGACGAGGTCGCGCTGGTCGCGGTGGTCGATCAGAACCTCGAGCGTGGCGGGAAGCTTGCGGAGCAGTACGGAGCGCGCGTCTACGCGACGTCGGCCGAGGTCTACGCGGCCGAAGAGCTGGACGCGGTCGGGATCTGCCTGCCCAGTGCGCTGCACGCGGACGTCGCGATCGAGGCGCTGCGGGCCGGCAAGCACGTGATCGTCGAGAAGCCGGTGGACATCACGCTCGCCGCCGCGGACCGGCTGATCGCGGCGCAGCGGGCGACCGGGCTGACCGTGTCCGTGATCAGCCAGCGGCGGTTCCAGCCGCCGGTCGCGCAGATCCGGGCGGCGATCGACGGCGGCGCGCTCGGCCGGGTCACCTCCGGGATCGCCGAGTCCGCGTTCTTCCGCCCGCAGTCGTACTACGACGGCGACGACTGGCGCGGCACGCTCGCGGTCGACGGCGGCGGCGCGCTGATGAACCAGGGCATCCACGCGCTCGACCTGCTGGTCTGGATGCTCGGCCGCCCGGTCCAGGTCAGCGCGCAGACCGGTCGGCTCGCGCACGAGGGCATCGAGGTGGAGGACCTGGCCGGCGCCTCGATCGTCTTCGAGAGCGGCGCGATCGGCCTGATGCTGGCCAGTACGGCGGCGTACCCGGGCCGCCCGGTTCGCCTGACGATCCACGGCGACCAAGGTACGGCGGTCCTCGACGACGACGCGCTGGCGTACTTCGCGTCCGCGAACGGCGAGCCGCCCGCGGCAGCCGCACTCCAGGGTCCGGACGACTGGAGTGAGGTCGAGCTGGCACATCTCGCGCAGTACCGGGACTTCATCGCCGCCGTCCGCGACGGCCGCCCGCCCGCGGTGACGCTGGAGGCCGGACGCCGGTCGCTGGCCACCGTGCTTGCCGTGTACGAGTCCGCCCGTACCGGGCGTCCTGTCGAGTTGGAGGACTGATGCGCATCGCCCTGGTCGGTACCGAGAACAGCCACGCCGACGAGATCGTCCGGCACCTGAACGTCGACCAGATCTCGGAGCAGGCCCGCGTCGTCGCGCTGGCCGGCGCCGACGACGAACGGAACCGGAAGCTCGCCGCGGCCGGCGGGATCACCCGGATCGTCCCGACCTCCCAGGAGCTGCTGGGCGACGTCGACGCGCTGATCGTCACGAACCGCGACGGCGCGCTGCACCGCGAGCACGCCGTACCGTTCCTCGAGGCCGGCGTACCGGTGTGGGTGGACAAGCCGCTCGCGGCCAGTACGGCGGACGCGCAGGCGATCCTCGACGCGGCCCGGCGCGGCGGCGCGCCGGTGACGTCGTACTCCGCGGTGCGGTGGGTCGCGGACGCCGACGAACTGGCGAACGCGCAGGTCGACGACCTGCAGGCGGTCACGATCACCGGGCCCGCGGATCCGGACAGCGAGTACAGCGGGATCTTCTTCTACGGGATCCACGCGGCCGATCTGGCGCAGCGGCTCGCGCCGGGCGAGCCGGGTCCGGTGCAGGTCGAGCGGGTCGGGTCGACCGTGGTCGTGCGGTACCGGTGCGACGGCGTCCTGGTCACGTTGCAGCTGGTCAAGCCGACCGACGACGGACGGGTCCCGTTCCACGCCGAGCTTGTCGGACGGACCGCGCTGGTGAGTCGCGACGTACGGCTGGACTCGGAGTACGTCGTACCGGGGCTGCAGGTCTTCCTGCGGATGCTGGAGACGCGGGAGCGGCCGCTCGACGACGCCAGCATGCTCGCGCCGATCACCGTGCTGGAGCAGGTGTGAAGCGGCTCGTCGCGGCACTCGCGTTGCTGCTGGCGTTCGGGGCCGTCGTCCCCGCGAGCGCGGCGCCGCGGCAGCAGACGTACACGCAGGACCGCGCGATGTGGGTGTGGGAGCAGAACTCGTACCCCGCCGTCTTCGACCGGGCGGCCCGGGACAAGCTCGGGCGGGTGATGGACGACACCACCACGTTCGGCTCGGACCCGGTCCGGACGATCTACCTCGGCGTGGCGGCGTACCAGGGCAAGGACATGCTGCGGGACTCGCGCCACCAGGTGGCGGCGTTCGTCCGCTGGGCGCGCGGGCGTGGGTACCACGTGCAGGGGGTGATCGCGGGCGGGACCACACCGCCGTACCTGGGTGCCTTGCCGCAGTACCAGCATCTGGCCGTCGCCGAGTTCACGAAGGTCCTCGACTACAACCGCGCCGTACCCGAGAACGCGCGGTTCGACGGGGTGAACGTGGACATCGAGCCGTACCTGCTGCCGCAGTGGAAGGAGCCGGGTACGACGCTGCCGACCGACTGGCTGAACCTGCTGCAGAAGTTCGTCGACCTGCGCAACAGGTCCGGCCAGCGCCTGCTGGTGGGCCCGGCGATCCCGTTCTGGTTCGACAGCTCGGACTGCTGTACGGCGATCACCTGGCACGGCAAGACCGCTCCGCTCAGCGACCATGTGCAGGACCTCACCGACTACGTGGCGCTGATGGACTACACCGACACCGCGACCGGGATCATCGCGCGGGCGTCCCACGAGGTCGCGTACGCCGACTCGATCGGCAAGCCGAAGTCGGTGGTGATCGGCGTCGAGACCAAGGACCTGTCCGGTACCAGCGATCCGCCCTCGGTGACGTTCTACGAGGAGGGCCGCACGTACATGGAGTCCGAGCTGGACAAGGTGTACGCGGCGGAGTCCACGTCCCCGGCGTTCGCGGGCATCGCCATGCACCACTACGGCAGCCTCCTGCTGCTCCCCTCGGTCTGGGGCGCCGGCGGGGTGTACTACCCGCAGTAGCCCTCACACGTCCGCGGCCCTCGCCGTTCAGTACTTATGAACAAGTACGAACGACGAGTGGCCGGGGCGGACTGGGAGACGGTGACCGCCGAGGTGAACGACCTCGGGTGCGCGCTGCTGCCGCAACTGCTGACGCCGGGCGAGGCGGCGACGATCGCCGGGATGTACGACGAGGTACGCCGGTTCCGGGCGACGATCGACATGGCCCGGCACCGGTTCGGCGAGGGTCAGTACCGGTACTTCGACCAGCCGTTCCCGGAGGCGATCGACGCGCTCCGGCACGCCCTCTACCCGCGGCTGCTGCCGATCGCGAGGGACTGGTACGCCAAACTCGGCCGGGACGCCGAATGGCCGGACACCCTCGACGAATGGCTCGACCACTGCCACCGCGCCGGGCAGACCCGTCCCACCCCGATCCTCCTCCGGTACGGCGCGGGCGACTGGAACGCGCTGCATCGCGACCTGTACGGCGACAAGGTGTTCCCGCTGCAGGTCGTGATCAACCTCAACGAGCCCGGCATCGACCACACCGGCGGCGAGTTCCTGCTGGTCGAGCAACGCCCGCGCGCCCAGTCCCGCGGTACGTCGACACTCATCCCGCTCGGCCACGGCCTGCTCTTCACGACCCGCGACCGCCCGGTCCGCTCGTCCCGCGGCTGGTCGGCGGCCCCGGTCCGGCACGGCGTCTCCGCGATCCGCTCAGGCCAACGCCACACCCTCGGCCTGGTCTTCCACGACGCTAAGTAGACGCGGCGGATCAGGGCAGAGTCAGGTCCAGGAGCGGCGCGTACTGCTGACCGGCGTAGCAGTCGGAATCGCGCAGGTCGCCCTGCGGGATCGGGCGCGGGAGGGAGACCTTGACAGCCAGAGCCCGAGAGTGGTTGACGAGGAGGATCTGTTCGGGATCGGTGTGGAACAGGTCGGCGAACAGCTGCCGGTTCAGGAATCCGGTGGCGATGAGCGCGTCGTACGACATCTGATCGTGGCACAGGAAGTCGAAGGTGACCGTGAACGGCCCCGCGTTCTTGGAGCGGATCAGCGAGCAGTAGTCGAGCAGCGTGGCCATGGCTCTCAGACCTCCTCGGTCATTGTGCGGAAGAGCTCGGTCGGCGTCACGCCGGTGGCGACGTGGTTGAGCGTGAAGCGGTAGTAGGCACCGCGGTCGATCTCGGGTGGCGAGAACGGGTAGGCGAGCGTCGAGACCAGGCCGTCGTACTCCGGAACGGGCAGGTGGCTGCCGGCGTGGGCGACGAAGGTCGCGACGGCATGCGCGGTGGCCTGGTCGTCCGCGGTGACGGTGATCAGGACGCCGAGTTCGCGCGGGCGCAAGCCGAACGGCTCGCTGCCGGCCAGGACGGCGCCTCCGCCGTACAGCCGGAAGTCGATGTCGACGGAGTCCGGGGCGAGCTGTCCGCCGAAGATGTCCAGGATCTTGCCGGTGAAGTACTTCTGCGCGAGCGGCAGCAGCTCCGGCAGCCGGTCGATGATCACCCGGTCACGAACACCGCCGATGACCACGGTCTGGTACCCGGCGAGTTCGGCGCCCTCAAGTTTGTTGGTATACCCAACGGCCGTCCGGTACTGCGCCCCGCGGACGCGGACCGTCCGGTCGTCGACGGCCTCGTACGTCGCCTCGCTGGTGTCCAGAACGCCCGACGGCTCGACGATGCCGAACGGGTCCGCGTTCTCGTACAGCGTGTGGGCCGCGACCGAGCGCGGCGTCAGTCGGGTTCCCTCCACCAGGGTGGTGACGTCGAAGTGGTCGTCGCGCAGGTACGCCAGGAGACTGTTGGCGGACGGCGGGATCGCACACGCGGCGCCGCATTCGACCGTCTTCGCCAGGTGCCAGGCCAGGCCGGGGTCCGCGCCGTGCAGGCTCGGGAGCGCGGCGAAGAGGGCCGTGTCGCTGGCACGTCCGGCGAGGATCACCTCACAGCCGGCGGTCAGGGCATCCTGGATCGGTTCGACGCCCATCATCGCGACCGTGTGGCTGCGCGCGAACAGCTCCCGGTCAATGGCCGGCGCGTTGGCGAGCGGCTGGATGCGGCCCTCGTCGTACAGGCTCTCAAGCCGAGCCGCGGGCTGGTCCGCGTAGAGCAGGCCGAGGGTGAAGTGCAGACCTTCCTCGGCGGCGACGGCCCGTACGAGGCCGGCGACCCAGTCCACGCCGACATCCCGTCCGCTGGTGCCACAGGAGCCGATGATCAGCGGTACGCCGAGCTTGTCGCGGGCTGTCAGCAGGAGCCGCAGATCCCGGGTGACGGCCGCGGCGGATAGTTTGGCGACGCCCGAGCCCAGGGCCGCCGGACCGGAGTCGGTCGATCCGGCGTCGCATGCGATGACGTGCGGCCGGGCCGCGACACCGCGCTCGAAGGCCTCGGCGTCGAAGCCGGCGCCGAGTACGCCGGTCGGGGCGAGAATGCGGTATTCCATCACGACGCTTCCAGGTCGGTGGAGTTGGTACGGTGCCGATCGGTCAGCCGGCCGAAGACGAACAGCGTGACCGCGGCGAAGACGGCGGCGTCGAGGAACATGTGCCGCCAGCCGGTGAGGTCGACGGCCACTCCGAGGAGCGCGGGGCCCAGGGCCATCCCGCTCGCCGACGCGACCGTGTAGAGGCCTGTGTAGGTGCCGAGCACGTGATCGCTTGGCGCTAGGTTCCACAGGGCGACGAGTGCGTTGACGGCGAAGGCGGCGTACCCGATCGAACACAGCGCCAGCGCGATGACGGTCATCGCGGTGTTCGGCGCGGCGTACCCGACGAGCAGGCCGGCCAGGAAGACGACCAGACCGTACCGGATCGCGCGGAACTGACCGAGGCGGGTGGAGGCGTAGGCGATCGGTACCACGCCGATCAGGAAGGCGATCGCGCCGGGGAGGGAAAGCCCGCCCGCCGCGCCACGGGTGAGACCGAGCACCTCGGTGCCGTACGGCGTGAGCAGCGTCCGCAACGCCGACCACATCCCCGCGAAGCAGAACACCCCGGCCATCAGCAGCAGCCTGGAACCCGACGGATCGCGGATCAGTTCCTTGACGACAGTCACCAGCGCCGGACTCTCGGCCTCCGGGGCGGTCTCCCGGCGCTCCGGCCGGACGTACCGGCTGTGGCGGCGGCCGAGGAACGCCCAGGACACCGCGAACAGGATCACCATCAGGACCGCCGGGATCGCGAAGGCCAGCTCGAGGCTGCGATCGACGACCAGCAGGCTGATCAGTGACGAGACGACGATGGTGAGGCTGACGCCTGCCTTGATGAAACCCTGGGCCTTGCTGCGATGGCCGGGATCGACGTAGTCGGACACGAGCGTCTCGGTGATGCCCTTGAAAGCGTTGGCGGTCAGCGCGAAGCCGACGATGCACACCAGCAGGAGCGGAAGACTGTTCGTCCAGGGAATCAGCGCGAACGGCACGGCGGCCACTGCGGCCCCGGCCAGGATCAACGGCCACCGACCACGGCGGCCGCCCGCCCGCCGGTCGGAGACGTTGCCCATCCACGGTTGGACCAGGACCCCGAGCAGGTTGTCCATGCCCATGATCAGGCCGATGAGGCCGGCCGAGGTGAGGTACTGCCGCAGCTGGGCCGGGACCTGGGAGTCGTAGAAGTTCCAGACCGATTCCTGCGCGAAGACGGCGAGGACGACCCAGACCACGGGGCCGGCCTTCATCCGGTTCGTTCCGCCCGGGACGGCGGTGGCCGCCCCCATTGGTTCTGCGGGCTCAGATGCTTGACCGGACATGGCACTCCTTGCCATATGCTATAGCAACACTGCTAGCGGAATGGATTGGGTTGCGCCGGGCACCAGCGCGAGCGGGCGTGGCGATCAGAGGCCGGCGAGCTCCGTCAGGGCGGCGCGATGGTGGTCGAGGGCAAGCTGCTCGGCGCGGTCCTCGTCGCGGTCGAGCATGGCATCGAGCAGCTCACGGTGTTCGTGGTACCGGGAACGGAAGCTCGCGGCACGCGCGGGCGCGAGCCTGATGGTCAGGTCGCGGCGTTCCTCGTCACTGAACGCGCGAGCCTGCCGGAGCAACCCCTGCAGCACGGGGTTGTCCACGCAGGCCTCCACCCGGTGGTGAAACTCGCGCATCAGCTGGAACACCTCAGTCAGCCGCTCGGCGACCGGACCGCTGAAACCCTGCTCAGCCAGCGATTCCTCGATTCCGGCGACCAGTTGGTCGGCTCGATCCAAGAGGCCCACCAGCTCGGTGAGCTGCGCAGCTGTCGCGCGGCGAACCGCCAGTCGCGCCATCAGCGCGGACATCCGCACCTCGGCCTCCATCACCTCGCGACGGGTTGTCGCGCTGTGGTCGGCGACGCGCAGGGAGCGCGGGCCGGACCGTTCGACGATCCGCTCGAGCACGAGCTGCCGCAAGGCCTCACGGACCGGCGTGGGACTGATGCCGAGGCGCGCGGCCAGGTCCCGTTCGGTGATCTTCTCACCGGCGCGCAGGTCGCCGTCCTGGACCGCGTCGCGAAGCCGCCGGTACGCCTGATCGGCGAGCGAGGCGGTCTCCATCGGACCGAGGCTGCCTTTGACCATGTCCCACAGATTGCCCGATGCTATAGCAAAACGTCAAGCGCTCATCGAGCGCTCAGATCGGTACAGATGTCCCACGCGGCCTGCTGGACGAGGGCGGTCGTCTCGGCGTCGAGGCCCTTGACGGGTACGTCGATGCCGACCGGGTCCGCGTTCAGCAGCGCGATCAGGAAGACGCAGGCGCCGAGGTAGCTGCCGGCCAGGGTCGGGTGGCTGTTGTCCGACTCGTGCAGGACGGGCTTGTCGTGGGCGGCGAGGAAGCGTTCCCAGACCATGCCGACCGGGATCAAGGTCCCACCCAGCTCGGACGCGGCTCCGGCGTACGCGTCGGTCAGCGCCTGCTGCGTTTCCGGTGCGTTGCTCCGCGCCCACGTCAGGTAGAACACGGTCCGTGCACCGGCCGCCGCGATCGCCTGGTGGAAGTCGCGGGCGCTCTCCCGGAAGCGGGCCGGGCTCTTGATCGGCAGCGTGCTCTGCTCCTGCAGTACGACGACGTCGTACCCGCCGTTGGCGATCGCGTCGAGGGCCTTGCCCGCGTTCAGGTGCTGGCGGAGCGAGGCGCCGCCGACCGAGATCACCTTGTGCTCGACCTCGATCCCGCGCGCACCGGCGAGATCCTTCAGCAGCTTGGGCAGGTTGTTGTTGGACGTGAAGCTGTTCCCGACGAAGAGGATCCGCACCCACCGAACGCTACTACTCATTTGACCGGCGGCGCGCGGGAATGTTGGCTGGCGGGATGTTGCGGATTGTGGGGCTCACTGACGACGCGACGCTGCTGGACTGGCAGCGGGTGCACAACGAGATCATCCCGACGGCTCCGCTCTCGGTCGACGAGATCCGCGAGCGGGCAGCCCGGCACGTGCTCGAGGTCGCGTACGACGACGCCGTACTGGTCGGGTGCTCGACGGTACGGCCGCCGTCTGAGGAGACCACCGCGGCGGTGGTGATCGCCCGGGTACTGCCGGCGTACCGGCGACGGGGTTTCGGTACGGCGATCTACCAGCACTGCCTGCGCCGCGGGCGCGAGCTGGGCGACGGGATCGAGACGCACATCCTGGCGAGCAACACCGAGGGGCTGCGGTTCGCCGAGCAGCAGGGATTCGCCGAGGTCGAGACGTATCTGCTGCCGGGCGACACGATTCCGTTCGTCGAACTACGGTTGTGACCATGCGTTTCTCTGTGAACATTCCGAACTTCGGGGACTTCGCCGACGCCCGGGCCGTGATCCGGGTGGCGAAGGCCGCCGAGGAGGCCGGGTGGGACGGGCTGTTCTTCTGGGACCACGTCGTACACAGCAAGGCGCAGCGCCGCGGGCAGCCGTTCGGCGATCCGTGGATGCTGATGACGGCGGCCGCGCTGGCCACCTCCCGGATCAAGCTCGGCCCGCTGGTCACGCCGGTCGCCCGGCGACGCCCCGAGCAGCTCGCCCGGCAGGTCGCGACGCTGGACGCGCTGAGCGGCGGGCGGGTGATCTTCGGCGCCGGGCTCGGCGGCCCGATCGACGACGAGTTCGGCAGCTTCGGCGACGAGACCGATCCTCGCGTGCTGGCCGAGCGGCTCGACGAAGGCCTCGACCTAATGGCCGCGTACTGGTCCGGGGAGCGGGTGAACCACGACGGCAAGCACTACCGCGCGGACGACGTGGAGTTGCTGCCGGCAACGATCCAGCGCCCGCGCCCACCGGTCTGGATCGCCGGCTACTGGCCCCGCAAGGCCCCGATGCGCCGCGCCGCCCGCTGGGACGGCGCCGTACCCCTCTTCGCCAACGCCAACCACGGACAGGCCCCAGCCGTCGAGGACGTCCGCGACCTGATCACCTACCTGACCCAGCACCGCCCCGACCCGACCACGCCGTACGACGTCATCGTCGGCGGCATCACCCCCGCCAAGAACCCCCACCCCGTCATCGAACCCCTGGCCGAAGCCGGCGCCACCTGGTGGGACGAACGCCAACTCATCACCGGCTCCGACTTCTACCGCCTCACCCCCGTCCTCCACAGAATCGAACAAGGCCCGCCGAAGCTCTGACAGCGTCGGGTATGCCGGACGGTATCCCTGGGCGTGGGTAAGAGCTGGTATCCTCTTGGTATGTCTGAGATGACCTCCCTCAAGGTGCCGAAGCACGTGCGGGACACGGTCATGCGGTGTGCGCGCGCAGAGGGGCTGACCGCTGCCGAGTTCCTGCAGCGCGTGACGGAGGAGCACGCCCGGCATCAGCGGTTCGCCGCCGTCCGGCGGGCGTACGCGGAAAGCAGCCGGGACAGCGACTACGACGAGCTCACCACAGCCTGGGACGAGGCGGGCGAGGACGGCCTGGCCGATGCGTGAACTGCGCCGCGGCGACGTGGTGTGGGTCGACTTCAATCCGACCCGTGGTCGTGAACAGTTCGGCGAACGACCGGCGGTGATCGTCGCCTCGAACGACTATCTCGACGCCGTACCGGAGCTGGCGATCGCCCTTCCGGTCACGACGAAGGACCGTGGCTGGCCGCATCACGTTCGCTTGAGTGGCACCAAACTCAAGCTACGCAAGGCCAGTTGGGCCCTGACCGAACAGCCACGGACCATCAGCCGTGAACGGATCAGCCGCTCATCCGGTCAGGTCGACCCCGAGTGCCTCGACGAGATCGATCAATGGCTCCGCGACTTCCTGGATCTCCACTGACGAGGCCTGAATCTAAGCTTGCAGCATGAGTGATGAGCTGCCGGCTTGTTGTGCGCCTTCTCGTGGTGGGGATGGTGCTGCGCCTCCGCCCGTGCCGGTGGAGCGGGGGGAGCATGGGGTTGAGCAGGTTGTGGTGGGTGGTGGGGTGTTTGCCATGGGTAACGGCAACGGGGACGAGAACGTTGCCGATGGTGAGACGCCGGTGCATCAGGTCGAGGTCGCGGCGTTCAGTATCGACGCGACCAGCGTGACGAACGCGGACTTCGCGCGGTTCGTGGACGCGACCGGGTACCGGACCGAGGCGGAGACCTTCGGGTACTCGGCGGTGTTCCATCTCGCGCTCGCCGCCGCGCCGGACGAGGTGATGGGACCGGCGGCGGGGACGCCGTGGTGGGCGGGGGTGCGCGGCGCCGACTGGCGGCACCCGGGTGGTTCGCGGTCGGACCTGGACGGGCTCGACGACCACCCGGTGGTGCACGTGAGCTGGAACGACGCGACGGCGTACTGCGCGTGGGCCGGGCGGCGGCTGCCGACCGAGGCCGAGTGGGAGTACGCCGCCCGCGGCGGGCTGGAAGGCAAGCGGTACCCGTGGGGCGACGAGCTGATCGGCGACGACGGCAGCGGCAACGGCAGCGGCACCAGGGGGTGGCGGTGCAACATCTGGCAGGGCGAGTTCCCGCGGACGAACACCGAGGAGGACGGCTTCCTCACCACCGCCCCGGTACGCACGTTCGAACCCAACGCCTACGGCCTGTGGCAGATGGTCGGGAACGTCTGGGAGTGGTGCGGCGACTGGTTCGGCCCGCGGTACTACAAGTTCTCCCCCGCCGCTAACCCGGCCGGCCCCTCGCTCGGCGCCGCCCGGGTGATGCGCGGCGGCTCGTACCTGTGCCACGACTCGTACTGCAACCGCTACCGGAACGCCGCCCGCTCGTCGAACACGCCGGACTCGTCAATGGGCAACACCGGCTTCCGCACCGTCGCGCGCTGACAGGCCCGGGGTGGTCGCAGCGACCGCCGCAACGGCCGCGACACAGAGCAAGGCACCCGACGCCAGCGACGCGACCGGTGACGTCAACTGGGCGACGACCCCGCCGCGGAGATTGCCGAGGTCAGGACCCGCCTGACCGACGATCTGCTCCGCGGCACTCACCCGCCCGAGCAGCTCCGAAGGCGTGTGCAGCTGGACGATCGTACTGCGCGACACGACCGCGACCGTGTCCGCGGCACCGGCGATCGCGAGACACACCAACGCCAGCCACGGCACCGGCGAGAACGCGAACAACAGCAGGGCAATCCCCCAGCCCGCGGACCCACACAACATCACCAGCCCGTGCCGCGGCAGCCGCGTGAACGAACCCGAGAAGAGCGACGCGGCGACCCCGCCGACGGCGATCGCAGTCAGGAACAACCCCAGCGTCCGCGGGTTGTTGCCGAACCGCTCCGCGTTGATGACCGGGAACAGGCTGATCGGCATCGACAGCACGGTCGCCGCGAGGTCCGTGATCAGCGCGCCCCGGATCACCGGCGTGACCGTGATGAACTGCAGCCCGTCCCACACGCCGCGCAGCCCCGGCTTCGCGGTGGTCTCGATCTGCATCCGCGGCAGGCCGAGTACGCCGTACAGCGCGGCCAGGAAGCTGAGCGCGTCGATCAGGTAGCAGACACCGACGCCCCAGGTGCCGATGATCACGCCGCCGAGTGCGGGGCCGAGCAGCATCGCGCCCTGGAAACCGATCCGGTTCAGCGCGATACCGGCGGCCAACTGGTCTCTGCTGAGGAGCTTGGGGAGTACGGTCCGCGCCACCGGTCCGGCCGTCGCGCCGAACGACGACTGGACGGCGATCAGCGCCAGCAGTACGCCGACCGGGACCCGGCCGAAGACCAACTGGCTCGCCATCACGGTCGCGACCAGCCACTGGCCGATCGTGGTGACGAGGTAGATCTTGCGGCGTTCCAGCCGGTCGACGAGCGTACCGGCGAACAGCCCGAGCACGATCAGCGGCAGCGCCTGCGCCAGTCCGACCGCGCCGGTCCACGCCGGGCTGGACGTCTGGTCCCAGACCTGGAACATCACCGCGACGAACGTCAGCTGACCGCCGAACCCGGACAGCACCTGCCCGATCCACAGCCGCCGGTACGTCAGGACCTTCAGCGGGCCGAGGTCGATGAGCGCGTTCTTCACCGCAGCTTCTCCGCGATCCGGTCGTGAAAGCTCTTCTTCGCGAGGGCTTCTTCGACGTCGCGGACGACCTGCGACATCGGGTACGGCAGCTCGGCCTCGAGCTCGGCGAGCGCGTCCTCGGTCGCCCGCCACTCGGCGGCCAGCAGCTCGACGAGCTTCTTCGACTTGGCGGTGAGCGTGACCTGTTTGCTGCGCGCGTCCGCGCCCGGCACGGTCCGGACCAGCCCGGCGGCGCGCATCGCGGACACCTTCTGGCTGAGCGCCGAGTGCGTCCGCCCGATCGCGTCGGCCAGCTCGGTGATCGTCATCGGGCCCTTGAGGTGCAGCTGCAGCAACTCACGGACGTACGCCGGCTTCAGCCCCTGGACCGCCCGGTCGGTGTAGATCCGGCCGATCTCGCTGTCCATCCGCTCCAGCAACTGGTGCAACGGCCGCCACAAACTCTGCTCGGTGGGATCCTCCATGCGCCGATCATAACAGCACTTATATAAGTGCTGTTACTTTTTCCGTACGACGGGATCCGCTCGAGATCCAGGCGGCGGCGAGGGTGGCGGACAGGACGCCGATGAGCGCGACGACGGCGAACCCGAAGCGGGTGTCCGAGTGCCCGGTGACGACGGACGCGATCAGCATCACCACGACGGTCGCGGCGAGACCGTACCCGTTGGCCATCCCGAACGCGTGGCCGACGCGGGACTCGTCGACGGACGTCATCAGCAGGGAACGGGTGGCGATCCGCGACTGGCCGAACAGGAACGCGCCGAGCAGTACGAGACCCATCAAGGCAGGCACACCGAAGAGCGGCTGCAGGACCAGCAGCCCGCTGCACACCACGAACCCGCCGACGGCCAGCCGTACATCGCCCAACCACTTCGCCGACCACCGGTAGACCGCCGCCGCCAGCAAGAACCCGACGCCACCGAGGGCATCCGTCACCCCGAGGACACTCGCGCCCTGATGCCACTCCCCCACCACAAGCACTGGCATCAATGCGTTGAAGACAGTCACCACCACAAGCCCTTGCCCGAACAGCAGTACCAACGGGCCCAACCCAACAACCCGTCCGCGAGTAGATGGATGAGGTACGTGCACAGGCTCCGCAGAAGCGACCGTTCCACGCTTCCGACCAACTGCTGCTACAAACGCCGCCGAGAGAACGAAGGTGCAGGCATTGAAGGCGAAGAGGGGCTGGGGACCGAAGTACTGCAGGGCTATGCCGCCGGCGGCCGCGGAAAGAAGCATCCCCGACTGGAGAGCGATCTCGCAGTGGGCGTTGAAGTGCCGTAGCTTGTCGGCGGGAACGCGTTCGCGGATCAGGGCCGCGCTGGCAGGAGTGAACTGGGCCGCAATCACCGCCAGCGCGAAGTTGGTCGCGTAGACGAGCGGCTGTTGCGCCACCCCGAGCGCGAGACCGACCGGCAGCGCGAGCGCCACACCCGCACTCAGTACGTCGCACACCACCCACAGCCGCCGCCGGTCGAACCGGTCCGCGAGCCGGCCGAAGTACGGCGAGAGCACCGCCTGCGGAACCGCGACCGCGATGAACAACCACCCGACGTCGAGCATCGACCCCTGCGCGCGGACCAGCAGCAGGGCGGCGCCGAGCAACTGGATGTTGTTCCCGAGGGACGTGATGAACGTTGCAGGCAGCAGCAACCGGGTCCGCGAAGTCACCCGTCAACGGTGACAGCCAAACCTGACAACCACTGGCAGTCTTTATTTCCGCTACCGCAGTTTCGGAAATACTGCTACGGTTCTTTTCGACACTGTAGTAGCGATAAAGGAGACGCGGATGGTGGGGCGCGGACGGCCACGGGACGCGGGGGTCGAGGCGCGGGTGCTGGAGGCCGCGATGACCGAGATGCGGGCCCGGGGGTACGACGGGCTGTCGGTCGACCGGGTCGCCGAGCGGGCCGGGGTCGCGAAGACCACGATCTACCGGCGCTGGCCGAGCAAGGCCGAGCTGGTGATGGCGATGATCACCGAGCTGACCAGCGCCGTACCGTTCGACCCGAGCGGCGACCCGCGGCACGACCTCGGCGAGTTCGTCGCCGGCATCGCCGCCGCGCTGGACGCGATCCCGACCACGCTGGTCGCCGACCTGGTCGCCGCGGCCGCCCGCGAGCCGCGCGTCGGCGTCGGCGTCCGCGCGCTCTGGGCGCACCGGCACGCCGCCGTCTCCGCGGCCATCGCGCAGGCGCAGGCGGACGGGCTGATGCCCGCGCACGCCGATCCGCGCATCATCGTCGACCAGCTGGTCGGCGCGCTGTACTACCGGCTCCTCGTCACCGGCGAGCCGATCGATCCCGCCTACGTGAGGGCGCTGGTGCTCAGCACCCTCGGACCGGAGCAGTCATGAAGAAGTTCCTCGTTGCCCTCGGCACCGTTCTGGTCGTGCTCGCGGGCTGGACGGTGTACACGGTCGCGCGGCCGTTCGTCCTGCACACCGAGCTCGACATCAACGCCTCGCCTGAGCAGGTCTGGAAGGTCCTCACCGACCGGCAGGCCTACCCGGAATGGAATCCGTTCATCACGTCGTCGACGGGTGACCTGAAGGTCGGCGACACCATCGTCAACGTGCTCCGTGACACCACGGGTAGCGAGACCACGTTCGACCCGACCCTGCTCGCGGTCGTCCCGAGCAAGGAGCTCCGCTGGATCGGCAAGGTCCCGCCGGGTGCGCTGTTCGACGGCGAGCACTCGTTCCGCCTCACGCCGCTGCCCGGTGGCCGTACGCGCCTGGTGCAGGAGGAGAAGTTCACCGGCGCCGCCGTACCGTTCACGCAGTCATGGCTGAAGAAGAGCATCAAGCCGCAGTTCGACGCGATGAACCGCGCACTCGCCGCGCGCGCGGAAGGCGTACCGAAGAACGGGTAGTGGTCCGGGGGCCGGCGAACCTGCAGGCGTGGGGTGCGCCGCGGCGGGGCGGTTTCGGGGTGTACTACCCGTTCTTCGGTACGCGGATCCACCCCGATCGAACAGGGCGGCCTTGCCCGATCCGCTTGTTTATCGATATACATCTGAAGTGAACGCGTCCGGCCCGACCTCACCTGGTGGTACCACGGAGGACGAGCCGCGCCGGTACGACGACCTCCTGCGGGTCGGCGCCCGTGCCGCCGTTGAGCTGGGCGATCAGCAGCGCGGTGATCGCATCGGCCATCGCCTCGTGCCCCGGGTTGACCGTGGACAGGGCCGGGACCAGGTACGCCGACTCCTCGACGTCGTCGAAGCCGATCACCTGGACGTCGTCGGGCACCCGCAGCCCGGCATCGGCGAGCGCCCGCAACGCCCCCATCGCGACCACGTCCGTCAGCCCGAAGACCGCGTCGAACGCGACACCGCGACCGCGCAGCCCCCGGATTGCGTCGTACCCGTCCCGCAGGCCGAACGAGCACCGCGTGTTCAGCTCCGGGTCGACCGGTACGCCGGCCTCGGCGTGCGCGATCGCGTACCCCTCGGCGCGGAGCGCGGGCATGGTCGCGGTACCGCCCGGGTCGCCGCCGATCATCGCGATCCGGCGGGCGCCGGTGGCCAGCAGGTGCGCGGTCGCCTGGCGCGCGCCGTCGACGTTGTCCATCAGCACGTGGTCGAAGCGGGACGGCAGCGCGCGTTCCCCGATCATCACCACCGGCGCGTCGGTCCGGAGCTGGCCGAGCTCGGCCGGGTCGATGTCGACCACGCTGAGGATCAACCCGTCGTACATCCGGAGCCGGGAGAACGCGACCGCCTCCAGCTCCCCCTCCCGGCTGGCGCCGGTGCGCTCGGTGACGATCCGCAGGTCGTGCGCCTCGAAGCGGTCGGCCAGCCGGGCGGCGAGCTGCGCGAAGTACGGGCGTTCCAGCTCGGGTACGGCGAGGCCGACCACGCCGGTGCGCCCGGCGCGCAGGTGCCGGGCGGCCAGGTTGACCTGGTACCCGAGCTCGCCGATCGCCGCCAGCACACGCTCCCGGGTCTCCGGACCGACCCGGGGCCGGCCGTTGATCACGTTCGACACCGTCATCGTCGAGACCCCGGCGAACCGCGCGACATCGGCCATCGTCACCACGCTCGGCTGGTGTTTGCTGTCCGCACCCCACCGCCCCGGTCGGTTCCCCATGCCGACCACTGTAAGGACCTCGGAGGGCCTGATGCCTGAAGCACGTGTCGTGATCGACCTCGACGTACCGGGTGCGACCATCAGCCGGCACCTGTACGGACACTTCGCCGAGCATCTCGGGAGGTGCATCTACGGCGGGTTCTACGTCGGCGAGGACTCGGCGATCCCCAACGTCGGCGGAATCCGGCAGGACGTGGTCGAGGCGCTGCGGGCGCTCGACATCCCGAACCTGCGCTGGCCCGGCGGGTGCTTCGCGGACGAGTACCACTGGAAGGACGGCATCGGGCCGAAGGCGGACCGGCCGTCGATGGTGAACACGCACTGGGGCGACGTCGAGGAGAACAACCACTTCGGCACCCACGAGTTCATGGCGTTGTGCGAGCTGCTCGGCGCCGCGCCGTACGTGAACGGGAACGTCGGCAGCGGCACCGTGCGGGAGATGAGCGAGTGGGTCGAGTACCTGACCCGCGAGGGCGACAGCCCGATGGTGCGGCAGCGGAAGGCGAACGGCCGGGACGAGCCGTGGCGGGTGCCGTTCTGGGGCATCGGCAACGAGGCGTGGGGCTGCGGCGGGAACCTGCGGGCCGAGGCGTACGCCGACCTGGCCCGGCGGTACGCGACGTTCCTGAAGGACCACGGCGGCAACAAGCTCTACCGGATCGCGGCCGGCGCGGCGGACGACGACCTCGCGTGGACCGAGGCGCTGCTGAAGGCGGTCAGCTGCCTGGGCTGCGGGCGCGAGCCGAAGAACATCTTCCAGGCGATCTCGTTCCACTACTACACGGTCGCGGGCACGTGGGGGAACAAGGGCAGCGCGACCTCGTTCGACCTCGACGACTACTACCGGACCGTGGCGAAGGCGCAGGGCGTCGAGCGGGTGATCCGCGCGCACTCGGCGCTGATGGACGCGTACGACCCGGACCGGAAGATCGGCCTGGTACTGGACGAGTGGGGCACCTGGTGGGACGTCGAACCGGGCACGAACCCGGGGTTCCTGTACCAGCAGAACGCGATGCGGGACGCACTCGTGGCAAGCCTGCACTTCGACGTCTTCCACCGGCACGCGGAGCGCCTGGTGATGGCGAACATCGCGCAGACCGTGAACGTCCTGCAGGCGATGCTGCTCACCGACGACAGCGACACAGGCGGCGGGCTCGTGCGGACGCCGACGTACCACGTCTTCGAGATGAACAAGGGGCACCACGACGCGCGGGCCCTGCCGGTGCACGTGGTCGAGGGTCGCACCTACGATTTCGACGGTACGGCGATGGAGCTGGTGTCCGCGTCGGCGTCGGTGAAGGACGGGCGCGCGCTGGTGTCGCTGAGCAACCTCGATCCGTCGTCCGGGCTGGACGTCGTACTCGACCTTCGCGGTGCGGCGTCGTGGGAGTCGTCCGGACGGTTGCTGACGGCATCGACACCGCAGACGCACAACACCGCCGCCGACCCGGACGCGGTCGCCCCGGTCCCAGTCGCGCTGGAACGGGAGCCGCGCGGCCTGCGGGTGACCCTACCGCCACACTCGTTCGCGACGGTCAGCCTGGTGCTGTGAACCGAGGTCAGGAGGTGCTGCGGGCGCGGCGGTCGCGGATGGCGGTGAGGGTCAGGGCGGAGATGCCGAGCGCGAGGCCGCCGGCGCCGAAGCCGGCCGCGAGGGTGCCGCGGCTGCTGAGGCGGGCGTCGCACTGCATCGGCGTGATGCCCTCGCCGGGCTGGAAGACCGAACCGCAGGCGTCACCGCCGGCATGCACCGGGCGCACGGCGAGCACCACCCCGACGACCAGCAGGACCGCACCTACCGCGCCGAGGAACTTGGTCAGCACCGGCCGCCCTCTCGGCTGCCCGTGAACACGACGAGGACCGACCTCAAGTGGTGGGTCAGATCCCACATCCGCACGTTCACTCCCTGGCAGCTCGGTAAGATTTGATCAAATCTAACGCAGCTAGCAGGTGCCGCTGAAGTTCCGCAGGACCCGTTCGGGGAATCTTCACCCAGTTCTAACGCACCCCGGTGCAGACCGGTTCAACCGATTTCAGGGTTCGAGTACGGCGACCAGCGAGCCGCTCGCGCGACCGTGCGCGACATCCGCGAGCGCGCGGTCGACAGCCTCGAACGGGACCGTCGTGACGTGCGCGGTGACCGGGAGCCGCGCGATCAGCCGGAACAGCTCCTCGCCGTCCCGGCGGGTGTTCGAGGTGACGCTGCGCAGGTCGCGCTCGTGGAACAGGTGCCGCTCGTAGTTCAGCGCCGGTACGTCGGACAGGTAGATGCCGGCGACCGCGACCGTGCCGCCCGGGCGGACCGCTTCGAGGGCGTACGGGACCACGTCGCCCGCCGGGGCGAACACGATCGCCGAGTCGAGCAGGACCGGTGGGCGGTCCGCTGTCTCGCCCACGAAGACGGCACCGAGCTCGCTCGCGAGCGCTCGGTTGCCCTCGCCGCGGGTCATCACGAACAGCTCCGCGCCCTGGGCGGTGGCGAGCTGCGCGGCCAGGTGCGCGCTCGACCCGAACCCGTAGATGCCGAGCCGGCCGCCCGGCGGCAGGTTCGCCCGCAGCAGCGAGCGGTACCCGATGATCCCCGCGCACAGGAACGGCGCGAGCTCCGCGGCCGGGCGGTCGTCCGGCAACGCGTACGCGTAGTCCTGCGGCACCACGGCGTACTCCGCAAATCCCCCGTCCGCGTCCCACCCGGTGTACGCCGACCACGGACAGAGGTTCTCCGCCCCGCCCCGGCAGAACTCACAAACCCCACAAGTCCCCCGCAACCAAGCAATCCCCACCCGGTCTCCCAACCCGAACCGCTCCGGCGCGGCGGGACCAGCCGCCGCCGCGCGGTTGTCGGGTGCTCCCTCAGCCGCCCGGCCCAGGGCGATTACCTTGCCGACTGCCTGGTGGCCGGGGATGGTGTCGGGATGTTTGGGAGGGAGGTCTCCCTCCGCGAGGTGCAGGTCGGTCCGGCAGATGCCGCAGGCCTCGACCTTGAGCAGGAGTTCGCCGGCGGCGGGTTCCGGGACGGTACGGCGTACCTGACGGAGGGGCCCGCTGTCGATGGGACCCGGTTGCGCGACCGCCCATGCCTGCATCTCGTTCATGGGTCCATCATGCGACGCGCCGCAGCGCCCGCTCCCGGCGTTCGGCTACCTTCGAGCCGGACTCGCGGCGCGCCATTCGCCGCAGTACGACGGGAGCGAGCAGCAGCCCGGCGACCGCCCACAGACCGAGTACGCCGGCCGTCTCGAGGTGCCGCCACGCGTGGCCGACCTCGACCGCCACGGCCTCGGGCGGCAGCAGCGCCGACCGCATGCCGAGGCCCAGCCAGTACACGGGCGTGAGCTGGCCGATCCACGCCAGCCAGCCGGGCAGCGCGGTGATCGGGTAGAAGATGCCGGAGATCGCGATCAGCCCGAGCATCGGCAACTGGATCAGCCCCTGCGACCGCGCGGTGGTGAACACCGACCCGAGCACCGCACCGATCGGCAACGTCGCGACCAGGCCGAGCAGCAGCACCCAGACGAACGTGAACCAGTGCGCCGCGCCGACCGCGATCCCGCCGACCAGAAACAGGCCCGGGATCAGCAGGATTGCCAGGTCCACGACCAGCCCGCCGGCGACCGAGACGACCTTGCCGATCAGGTACGCCGGCATACCGTTCGGCAGGGCCTTCGCGCGCAGCAGCGTGCCGTCCTCGCGGTCCGCGGTGAGCAACTGGCTCATGCTGACCATGCCCATCGCTGCGTTCATCCCGAGAATGCTCGGCAGCGCGAGTGCACCGAGCTTGAACCCGGTCGCGCCGAAGTCGCGATGCCGCAGGAAGAACAGCGCGACCAGCATCAGTACCGGCCAGAGGAAGTGGCTGACCAGCTCCGGGCCGTTGGTGAAGGACTGCCGCAGCTCGATCAGCCCGCGGCGCCAGCCGGTTCTCATACTTCCTCCCGGACGAGTGCGAGATACGTGTCTTCCAGGGACGCCCGGCGTACTTCGAGTTCGCCGAGCGCGTCGCCGTGCGTCGCGAACAACTCGCGGACGAATCCGGTCGCGTCGGGCGTGGACTTGTGGAACCGTTGCCCGTCGACCGTCCACCCCACCTCGTCCTCCCCGGCGATCAACTGGGTCAGCTCGGCGACACTGCCGGACGCGATGATGCGGCCCGCGGTGAGGACCAGGATCCGGTGCGCGAGTTTGCTCGCCTCGTCGAGGTCGTGCGTGGTGAGCAGCACCGTCGTCCCCTGCTCGGCGGCGAGCCGGCGGACCAGTTCGTGGAACTCCGAGCGCGCCTCCGGGTCGAAGCCGGTGGTCGGCTCGTCCAGGAACAGAACGTCGGGGCGGCCAACGATTCCGATCGCGACGTCGAGGCGGCGGCGTTGCCCGCCGGACAGGGTCTTGATCTTCTGGCCGGCCTGCGCGGACAGACCGACGGCGTCGAGCAGCTCGCCGGCCGGCCACGGGTCGCGGTACGGCGCGTAGTAGGAGCCGAGGTGCTGGAGGAGTTCGTGGACCCGCCAGTTGCCGTGGTCGCGCCAGGACTGCAGCACGATGCCGATCCGGGACCGCCAGTGGTCGCCGGCGGTGGCCGGGTCCGCGCCGAGCACGTCGACGTGACCGGCGGAGCGGAGCCGGAAACCTTCGAGGATCTCGATCGTGGTGCTCTTGCCGGCGCCGTTCGGGCCGAGCAGCGCGACCACCTCGCCGGGGCGGGCATCGAACGAGACGCCTTGCAGGACGTCGGTCTCGCCGTACCGCATCCGGAGGCCGTCAACTGTCATCACCATGACGCCGAAGCTATGTTGCGTTCACCGAATCGGCAACGTTGATCCCGGTCGTGATCTTCAGATTTCCCTTCAGAATATGGCATTCTGTGCAATGAGAATGACGGAGAACGCAATACGTTGCAATGAGCTGACGGTGAACGCGCGGAGGTCGGGAATGCCGGGAGGCAGGCTGAGTCATCAGGACCGGCTGGACATCGCGGACGGGCTGGCGGGCGGGCTCGGGTACGCGGAGATCGCGCGCCGGCTGGAGCGGCCGACGTCGACGATCAGCCGGGAGGTCGCGCGGAACGGCGGCGCGGGCGGGTATCGCGCGGACCACGCGCACTACGCGACCGCGTCCCGCGCGCGTCGTCGCCGTACGGGCTCCGCGGCCACCGACGTACCGGCAGCTGATCCGCGGCGGGCCTATGTGGAGCGGTTCGCGGCGATGATGGTCGAGGGCGGGCTGCCGCGGATGGCGTCACGCGTACTGGCGCTGCTCTATACGTCCGACACGCGCACGCTGACCGCGCCCGAGCTCGTCCGGGAGCTGCGGGTCAGCCCGGCGTCGATCTCGAAGGCGATCGGGTACCTCGAACAGGTCGGCCTGGTGCACCGCGAGCCCGACCCGGTCCGCCGCCTGCAGCACTACGTGATCGCCGAGGACGTCTGGCTCAAGGCGTGGGAGGTGAGCGCCCGTACCAACCACAACTGGGCGGAGACCGCCGCGGAAGGCATCGCCGTACTCGGCCCGGACACCCCCGCGGGTCAGCGGCTCGCGCAGATGGCCGCCTTCTTCGACCGGCTCAGCGAGGACATGTCCGGCGGGGCCGGCTTCCAGGACTGTCTCGCCGTACTCGCGGTTCTGCAGGGGACGGTGGACGCCGGCGCGGTCGCGGCCGCGCTCGGATGGCCTGTCGAGCGGGTGACCGACGTCCTCGACTACGCGGTGAAGACCTCAGGGGAGGATCTTGCGGAGCAGCCGGCGGGTGAGGCCGCCGTCGGCGAGGCCTAGCTCGACCAGGTCGTCGAAGATGAGCTGATCGTTCGCGGCGGCCCGGATACCGGCGTCGAGGATCCGGTCGGAGCGGCTGAGCTGGGCGACCAGCGCGGTGTCGCGCAGGTGCCTGGAGAGCAGGCGGGACGTGCGGCGGCGGTACGGCGTACCGGCGTCCGACGAGCCGGCCCGGAGCGCGTCCGCGATCGAGCGGCCCGCGAGCAGCCCGGTGGCGATCGCGTAGTAGATGCCTTCGCCGGTCATCGGGTTGATCAGCCCGGCCGCGTCGCCCGCGAGCAGCACCGGTCCACGCCGCGGCCGCCAGGTCCAGCCGGCCAGCGGCAGGTGGTGGCCCCACCACGATTCGCCGCCGTCGGACGCGCCGGGCAGCAGCCGTTCCAGGTGCTTCAGCAGGTCGGCGCGGGTCGGGCGGGTGCCGGCGAGCAGCTCGCCGTACCCGACGTTCGACCAGCCGTCGCCACGGTCGAAGGACCAGGCGTACGACGGTTGCCGGCCGGGTCCGTACGCGATCACCTGACTCGCCGCGCGGGACTCCGGGGTCGGCGCGTACCCACGGATCGCCAGCGCGACCGGTCCCGGCTTCACCCCGAGCTCCCGCCGTACGACGGAGTGCGCCCCGTCCGCGCCGACCACGAAGCGCGCCTCGAGATCGTCCACCGCCACCGACCCGCTGCGGATCGTCAGGTCGCGCACGCGGCGCCGGATGAGCTGCGCGCCGGCCGCCTGAGCCGCCTCCACCAGCCGGTGGTCGAACACGGTCCGCGGCACCACCCAGGTCGGGCGGGACAGCTCCCGGTCGACACCGACGGCGCCGCGGTGCAGCACGAACCGGCGTACCGGCGTCCAGTCGTCGAGGATCCCGGTGACACCGACACCGGCGAGCAGGTCGAGTACATGCGGCGCGATACCGTCACCGCACGCCTTGTCCCGCGGGAAGTCGTGCCTGTCGAGCAACAGCACCGACAAACTCGGATCCGCCGCCAACGCCCCCAACGCGGCCGCCGCCCCCGCAGGCCCCGCCCCCACCACGATCACGTCCCACACGCCGACAGTCTCGCAGTTGGAGGTAGCGCGTGCGCGACCGGCGGCCGGGTCACCGGACCACTGTGCGCGGGCGTGGCGATCTCTAGCGTCGATCGCATGAAGATTCTTGTGGTGCTCGCGCTGCTGGGTCTACCGGTCTCGGCGCCGATGGAACGCCCGCGGATCGAGTGGCATCAGTGCCGCCTCGACGCCGCGGACGAGGAAGGAGCCGCCCTCGACCGGGCCGGCGCGGAGTGCGGTGACCTCAAGGTGCCGCTCGACTACGGGCGGCCGGACGGACCGCGGATCACGCTGGCGTTGTCCAGGCTCCGGGCGACCGGTCACCGGATCGGCGCGATGGTGCTGAACGACGGCGGTCCCGGCGGACCGGGACTGAGCATGCCGCTGCGACTGCGGCCCGCGATGAGGGCTGCGGGCACGCGGTACGACCTGATCGGACTCGATCCGCGGTTCGTCGGCCGGAGTACGCCGATCGACTGCAAGCTCCCGTACGCCGCGTGGCCGTGGGCCGGCGGCGCCGATCGGGCGTCCTTCGAACGGGTGTCCACACAGGTCGCGGACGTCGCCCGGCGATGTGGCGCGAACGCGGGCCGGTACCTGCGGTACGTGAACACCCGGAACACCACGCGGGACATCGACCAGGTGCGGATCGCGCTGGGCGAGCCGAAGATCTCGTACCTCGGGTACTCGTACGGGACGTACCTCGGGTCGGTCTATCTGCAGCTGTTCCCAGGGCGGACGGATCGGGTGCTGCTGGACGGGCCGATCGATCCGGTTCCGTACGGTCCGCGGCTGCTCCGTACGGTCGGCCCGGCGAACGAGGACGCGTTGCGCAGCTGGGCAGCGTGGGCGGCGGCGCGCAACCCGGCGTACGGCCTGGGGGCGACGACGGCGCAGGTGCTGGCGTCGGTCGACCGGGTACTGCGGGTCGCGGGGCAGAGCGGGTTGCGGGTCGGGAAGTACCGGATCGATGACGGGCTGGTACCGCTGTTGCTGTTCGGGCCGTTGGCGGACGACCGGGACGCGGCGCGGGCGACGTACGCCGGGTTCGTGCGGACGCTGCTCGACGCGACCCACGGACCGGTGCAGCCCGGGGCGGAGCTGGGTGCGTTCCTGGACTCGGTGCTGACGCCGGCGTCGTCGCAGGCGGCGAGCGCGCAGATCGCGATCCTCTGCGGCGACAGGGCCGTGCCACGGGACCCGCAGGTGTACTGGCGCGACATCCAGGCGCACCGGCGTACCGAACCGCACTTCGCCGCGCTGACACGGATGATCTCGCCCTGCGCGTCCTGGCCGGTGCGACCGCAGGAGGCGCCGACGCGGATCGCGAACACCGAGCCCGCCCTGATCGTTGCGGCCGACGGCGACCCGCGCGCGATCTACCCGTACGCCACGGCGCTGCGGAAGGACCTGCCGTCGGCGCGGATGATCACCGTGCGGGACGCGCGCAAGCACGGCATCTTCGGTGAGTACGGCAACGAGTGCGTCGACACGAAGGTGATCGACTATCTCCTCAGCGGACGACTACCCGCCGACCAGACCTGCTAGCCGGATCAGGTGCCTGGGCGGCGGCCTGGTTTGTTGGGGCGGCGTGGGGTACGGCGGGGGCGGGCCGTGCTGGGGGTGGCGGCGCCGAACGAGGTGACCGGGCGGGCCTCGTCGAGGTCGACGATCTTCGGGGGTGGTGGGACGAAGACCGGAATCGTCTCCTCGTCGGCGATCGGTTCGGGCAGTGGTGGCGGGGGCGGCTCGGCGCGGGCGGCTGCCTCCTTGCTCACCCGGGGGCGTGGGGCCGCGACCGCGGGGGCGGCGAGTGGAGTGCGGGGTGGGCGGCGGCGGCGCGGGAGGCGGGTGCTCAGTTCGATGCCGAGCGCATCGATCAGCTTGCGGCAGGCAACGATCGAGAGCGCGACCGCGAGCACGGTGCAGGCGGCGAACAGTACCGCCTGCCCACCGGCCGACCAGTTCGACGGCGTGGTGCGGAACATCGCCGCGACCATGGCGACCACGATCGCGTTGGTGATGCCGAGGGCAACGGCCAGGCCGACGGTCCGCAGCAGCACGCCGCGCTCGAGCCCGACATCGTCGGCCGCGGCAACGAGTCCGGCGATCAGGCCCGCGAGTACCGGCACCGTATAGACAAGCGCGAGCGTCAGCCCGGGGCTCGCGACCAGGTAGAAGACGTCGAACACCAGCGCCGTACCGGTCAGCGCGGCGGCGAAGCAGACCACCATCGGTGGGTACGCGCGCAACACCCGGACCGCGTCCGCGGGCACGGTCCGGAACATCCGCAAAGCCAGCAACAACGACTCATCCCCTCGTCAACCCCCATTGTGCCGCTCCCCCGGTACCCGGAGTGAGATCGGCAACCAGCGAGTCGCGAAGGCCCAGGCCATCACAATCGCCCGCCCTCTGGGCGAGTCGCGCTCACGCACGCCCAACGGTGCTGATTGTGATGGCCTGGCGATCCGCCTAAGCGGCGACCTGCCCTGGCACGAGCTTGTCCCGCAGCTCGTCCAGGATCCGGCGCAGCACCCGGGAGACCTGCATCTGGCTGACGCCGATGTCGGCGCCGATCTCGGACTGCGTCCAGCCCTCGACGAAGCGCAGATGCAGGATGCGGCGATCACGCTCGCCGAGATCCGCGAGTACCGGCTCCAGCATCTCGACCGTCTCCAGCTGGTCGATGCTCGCGTCGTCGTCGTCCGCGACCACGTCCGCCAGCGTGAGCTCGGCGTCCGCCTCGGCCGGGCGGTCGAGGGACAGTACGTTGAAGCAGCCCTTCGCCGCGAGCGCCTGCTCGACCTCGGTGACCTCGACCTCGAGGTGCTCGGCCAGCTCGGCCGGCGTCGGCTCGCGGTTCAGCTCCTGCTCCAGCTCCGGGAGCTTGCTCGCGATCGTGCCCTGCATCTCCTGCAGCCGGCGCGGGATCCGGACCGTCCAGGCGCAGTCGCGGAAGTACCGCTTGACCTCGCCCCGGATGGTCGGGATCGCGAACCCGATGAACGGGGTGTCGGCATCCAGCCGGTAGTGGTGTGCTGCCTTGACCAGTCCCAGGTACGCGACCTGCTCCAGGTCGTCGGCCTCGGCGCCCCGGCCGCGGAAGCGGCGCGCGATGCCCTGGGCCATCTCCAGGTTGAGTTCTACCACCTGTTCGAGGAGTTCCTGGCGTTCGTCCTCTTCGGTGCTGGCCGCCCGGCGTTCCATCAGTTCCCGGGTGGCTGCTTCGCGGGCGGCCCGATCGGTCGGGGCGCCGTTGCGGGCCGAAGCCCGCTCCATGATGTTCGTGACCATTGGTATGACCTCGCGACTCTTGTCACGGCGTGGCACTTCGCTGAACCACGGTCATGCCTGCACCTGAACTCGTACCCACCTCCGCGCAAGTCATGCATGCGCCGCCGAAACCGCTGAGCCGTCACCGACCGCGACCGGATCCGGCGATCGAACGCTCGTTTCAGCGCGGCACGATCACACGAAGTAAGGGTGCGGACACATGGCCCAAAAATGTGTACGATGCAGATGCAAGGCCAAATGCACGTGCATCTGCAGCCGCATATGGAAGGTGCAGACAATGACAGGGATCTACAACGGCATGGCAGGCGACTCCGACAGCAGCCTCAGCTGGAAGAAGAGTCAGCGCAGCGGCCCGCAGGGCAACTGCGTCGAGGTAGCGAAACTGCCGGACGGTGGCACAGCGGTGCGCAACTCGCGCTTCGCCGACGGCCCCGCGCTGGTGTTCACGAAGGCGGAGATGGAAGCGTTCCTCGGCGGCGTTCACGACGGCGAGTTCGACGACCTGATCTGAGCAGTACCCGCAGTACCCGCAGTACCGGCAGTACCGGCAGCACCGAAAGCAAGGGCCCCTTCGCCAGGCGAGTGACGAAGGGGCCCTTTCCTGTGCCCGCTGAGACGGTCTGAGAGCAGCTGCATGGCCCGAACCCGCACCTGGGGGCGCGGGGCCTCCTCGCCGGCTCAGAGCGCCGTACAAAGCGTCAGGGCCGACTCTCCGGCGAGAGTCGGCCCTGACGTGCCTGAGGGGCAGGTAGGACTTACTGAACGGTGAGCGGCCAGAGCTGCTCGCTCGGCAGCTCGGATGCCTTCCCGGTGGCCGAATTGTCAACGGTGATTCGCAATCCGGTGAACTTCGGGGTCATCACCCGCTGGTACCGCGAGGCGCGGTCCGGCTCGGCGGCATACTCGGCAATCAGGTGATCACCCAGCCAGATCCGCACCATCTTCCGTCCTCCTCCTGTGGTCTCGGTCATCATGGGGCCAGACTCACGATCGGGTCGCCGTCGAGCTGACGGACGCCGCGCAACCAGCCCTCGAAGGCCCAGCGCTGCTGTTCCGGGCAGCGCGCGACCAGGTCCTGGATCTCCCGTTCCGTCAGCTCCTCGGGCGCGCCGCCACCAGCCGTTCCGGCGGTGTGCGTCACCAGTTCACTGTCGTCGTCGTTCATCGACTCGGGTTCCCCAACCAGTCATGCCAACGGGGGGCCGTCGGCGCTCTGTAGGACCGGCCTGCCGGCTCACGCGATGTCACGTATCGCACGATCCAGCTCACCTTCTGTGCATGAAGCAATCATGGCGTCGGCACGCACCGAATGCAAGCGCCCGATGCACGTGCATCCGCACGTTTTCCAATTCGAGACCAGTTTTGGGTCCCGCACGCCTGATCCGGACCGGATCAGGGCTGTCGAACGGCGTTCGTGCCGACTCGAGACCGCCTGGATGTACTGACAAACTCGGCGCGGTTCGGGCGACTATGCTTACGCTCTGCGATCGTCGGCACGGATCCGGAGACTCTTTTGCCAGTACGTCGGCAGTTCGGCGCACCGACGTGCGATGATGTGCACCTGCGGGTGAGGTTGTGACGAGGCTTGCTGGGGCCGCTGGGAGGTGGGTTTGACCGTGTCGGGCGCGCAAAGCGGACCGACCGCGCTGCGGATGGTTCTCGGTGGGCACCTGCGGCGGATGCGGGTGGCGGCCGGTATCAGCCGGGCCGACGCGGGCTGGGAGATCCGGTCCTCGGAGTCGAAGATCAGCCGGATGGAGCTCGGCCGGGTCGGCCTGCGCGAGCGCGACGTCAGCGACCTTCTTACTCTGTACGGGCTCGACGACAGCGAAGAGCGCGAGCGACTGCTCGAGCTCGCCCGCCAGGCGAACAACCCCGGCTGGTGGCACCGCTACGGCGACGTGCTGCCGAACTGGTTCCACAGCTACATCGACCTCGAAGCCGCGGCGAACATCATCCGCGTCTACGAACTGCAGTTCGTTCCCGGGCTGTTGCAGACCCCCGACTACATCCGAGCCGTCATCCAGCTGGGTCGTGGTGTCGTACCGACGGAGGAAGTCGAGCGCCGGCTGCGGCTGCGCATGAGCCGTCAGGAGATCCTGACGCGTCCGGACCCGGTCCGGCTGTGGGCCGTCGTCGACGAGGCAGCGCTGCGGCGACCGATCGGCGGTGTGCAATGCATCATCCAGCAGCTCGATCGCCTGATCGAGGCGTCCGAGCTGCCGAACGTCACGTTGCAGGTCGTACCGTTCTCGCTCGGCGGCCACGCCGCGAGCGCAGGTGCGTTCTCGATCCTCCGTTTTCCTGAGGAGGACCTGCCGAACAAGGTCTACATCGAACATCTGGACAGCTCCTTGTACCTGGACAAACCCGAGGAACTCGATCAGTACACGTCCGCGATGGAAGCCCTCTGTGTCGCGGCCCCGCCGCCGAGCCAGACCGTCGACATCCTCACCAAGATCCGTAAGGACTTCGAGGACAGCATCGGCGTCCTGTAGAACCCGTCCGCGGACGGTTGGCCGGTTCGCGTCGGCCGGCGAGTTTGGAGAGCGGGACGGGCACGGGCGACAGGGAGCCGGCATGCCCGCCCCGCTGATCATGGGGCGTGGCTCGTGAACACGAGCGGATGGCCGGTCAACTCCTCGAGCAGCCACTCCCAGACGTGCGGCCGGCCCAGCGGAACGAGGTGTCCGCGGTGCGGAATCGCCACGACGGCAGCGCCCTGGCCGGCTGACACGGCCTCCACCAACGCCTGCATCGCCCGGCCGGAGTCGTGCTCTTCCACGAAAAGCGGACCCAGCTGGTAGCCGCGTTCGACGGACTCGCGGTAGGCGACGACCTGTTGCAGCTCGGCCAAACCACGCAGCCGGTGGACCAGGCGCTCGGCCGCGTAGCCGTACAAGGTGCGTCGCGCCGATCGCACTGCAGCCTCGCCGCCGTCGTCCGGGCCGGGCCTGAGCACGAAGCTCCTTGCTGTGATCGCCATGGAACGACCGTACGGATCGTCAGCGGTGCCACACCATATGCATCTACGTCGCCGAGAACGCCTACCAGGACGACCGTACGACAGCCGAAACGCGAGGTTGTGGATAACTCCTACTGCTTGAGCAAGCCGCCGATCAGTGCGCTGGAGTCACGCGGGCTGAGTGCCATCGCGCGCAGATGATCGAACGCGAAGGCGAATCGCTCGATCTCCACGTCCAGTTCGAGGAACACGGCACCGGCCAGGCTGTCGGTGTGGATGATGTCCGGCGTCGACGTCCCGAACTTGATACAGCTGAAGGCGCCACTCATCCCGGGATGCGCGCCCCTGTCGAAGGGAACGACCTGCAGCGTGATGTTCGGCCGTTCGCTCATCTCCAGAAGCCGGCCGAGTTGGGCCCGCATGACTGACCGATCGCCGACCTGACGGCGAAGCACCGCCTCGTCGATCACCGCCCAGAACTCCAGAGGATCCCGTCCGTCGCGGCGCTGGGTCAGTACGGCCTGGCGCTCCATCCGGGTCCGGACGCGCGGCTCGACGGCATCTGGCTCTGTCGGCCATCCGTCGATCATCACGGTGCGTGCGTAGTCCTCGGTCTGCAGCAGACCGGGAACGTACAACGACTCGTAGGTGTGCACAGCCTTCGCCTCGAACTCGAAGCCGATGTAGGTGGCGTACCCCTCGGAAATGACCTTCTTGAGCAGTGCGTCCTTGAATTGGTCGAGCCATCCCGGTTGATGAGCGCCCCGGGTCAACTCGATCAGCTCGGCGCGGCGGGCGCTGGGAACGCCGTACAGGTCGAAGAGCGTCTCGAGGGTGCCGCTGTGCGGCTTGGCATGCCCCTTCTCGATACGCCAGAGGGTGCCTTGGTTGACCCCGGTCCGTTCCTCCACCTGCTCCCGAGTCAGCTTCGCCTCGGCCCGCAGCGCCTTCATCTCCCCCGCCAGCCGCCGCAACCGCACAGTCGGCGGACCGCCCGCTCTCGGCACCATCCACAACCTCTCGTTTCCGGGCCTGACATGCTACGCGCCCGGAATCCCGGGTGGTCACGACTCAGGTGCCGGCAACGGCTCACCCGGATAGAGCTCGTTCCACAACCAGGCCAGGAATTCGTCGTCCGTGTTCCACTCGTCGTACTGCGCCGCCGTACTGATCGCGCCGGGATGGAGGCCTTGGCGATCACCTCGCAGGAGCCGCACGAATTCGGACTTGAAGCCAGTAGTTGTAATCTGAGATATCTCGCCCGTCCAATACATGCCGGCGCAGCACGATCAACCCCGAAGCTCTGACGTCACGGCTCGGGAGTCGGTAGTGGCTCGGCTGGATAGAGTTCGTGCCACAGCCAGCGGAGGAACTCGTCGTCGGTGTCGAATTCGTCGTACTCGGCCGCCGTGTCGATTGCTCCTGGTCGCAGGCCTTCTCGGTGCCCTCGCAGTAGCTGGACGAACTCCGCCTTGAAGGTTGCCATCTCGACGTCGTCGGGACGATCACGCTGTGCCCGGCGAATCAGCTTCTCGTACTGCTGGTTCCTGATCTCAGGGTTGTAGTAAGTATCAAGGACGCCCAAGAATGTTGCGAACGGCACCGTGGGATCATTCAGCCAATACATGTCGATCTCCGGCATTTCGTCTCCTCCGAGGTTCATGACTCGACGAGCGGCTTCGGGAAGAGCGTGATGATCTCGTATCGCTTTTCCGCGGAATTGCCGGCGAAGCGAACGACGATCATACCGCCTTCGAAGCTGGGAATTCGCTCGGCCTTCGGTTCCGGGATGTTCGTCATATCCTGCCCTTCGGCACGAGCCCTGGCCCAGTCCTTGCGGGCCTTCTTCGCCTCGGACTGGTCACCGGCCAACTGATACCCCGAGCACGCTTCATGGCCATGCGCTCCCAGCAGGTTCGCGATCGGTATCGCGACCGGGCGTGGCTCACGATCCTCCTCCCATGGAGTTCCGAGAGCCTTCTGGACGGCCGGATGCTTGACTGCGCCCGCGTAAGCGGCCACGAACGCCTCCAGGTCGTGGATCCTGGTCGATTCCTTGGCACAGTAGTGCTGCTTGGCATCATTGAGGCCGTCGATACCCAGGGCTCGTTTCTGAGGGTCGGTTTGCGCCGGGTCCTCCAACCGGGCGACTCGGTCGGCATACAGCTGGTCGTTGCCCATGGGGCCGTGGCGGATGTGGGCGTGGCCGTTGCCTTGGTCGATGGCGGTGTAGATGCGTTGGACTTGTTGGGAGGCGTCGGCGGCGAGTTCGAGCCAGGGGCGGTCGGCCTTGTTGGCGGCGATGTACTCGGTGGCGCCTTGGTATTCGAGGATTCGGCGTACGTCGGGGTTCATCGCGTTGATGACGTCGGGGGTGAGGGACTTGGTGGACTCGGGCAACGGCCCTGGTGGCAGAGCTGCTTGCGCGGTGTCCCAGGTTCTGTCGTGTTCGGCGACTAGTTCGGTGAGGTGGGAGGTGCGGTCGGTGGACGGGACGTCCGCGTGGTCAGGGGCCTCGGTCGCGCTCGTGGGTGTCGGGTCGTCGGCCTCGGCTTCGGGGTGCTCTGGGTTCGTAGGTTCGTCGGTTCCCCAGCCTAGGCGGGTGAAGACGGGGTCCTGGAGCATTCGATCGCGCAGGGTCGCGGGCACCTGGTCGGAGGCGGTCGCCGCGGTATCAGCTTGATCGTGGATGGGCCGCTCTGCCTGGACGGGCGCCGGGAGGGTGGAGTCGGCGGCTGGACGGTCTCCTGCGGTCGCCGGCGAAGGGGCTTCGCGGTTTGCTGTTGGCGCCTGTGGCAAGTCGGCAGCCTGAGCGGGAGACTCGTTGCGCTCTGGAGCATCAACCTCGTCGTGCTCTGCAGCATCAGGCTTGTTGTGCTCTGCGGCATCAGGCTCGCTGTGCTCTGGAGCGTCAGCTGGCGGCGGGTCGGGACGCTCGCTGCCGGTGTCGACGGGCGCAGGGGATTCCGGGGCCGCGAGAGGTTGGGAGGCTGCGTCGGGCTTGGCGGGTGGGTTGCTGGGGTGTCGGAGGCGCGTCAGGGAGTCGTCCTGATGCATGTGTGCGCGGAGCTCGGGACGGTGGGAGGCATCCGGGTCGCGCTCGGTGTCTCCTGGTCGGCTGTCCGATGGCGTGGTTTCGGGGGGAGTTGCTGGTTAGGGTTTGTGCTGTGCTTCTGGGGCTTGGTCAGTCGCCTTCGGGGATGGGACCTTCGGTTGGTCGGTCGAGATGTCCGGGGGCGGACTGGTGTCGTCGGCCTCGGGCTGCTCCGCTGGTCTCGGGGCCTGTGGTCGGTCCCGGGGGGTACCGGGGTCCGGCGGCGCGCTCTCGGGGTGATCCGGCGTACTGGAGTCGCCGGCGGGGGCTGTTCCATCCGCTTTTCCTGCGTCGCTGCCGCGACGGCCGCGAAGCTCAGCCACCCCGACCTCCACGCGTGATCAACTCAAACGGTAGCCGCTCCGTCACCAACAGCATGCAAGCGTGGATTCTAGCCGCCTGCCCAGGTCAGCCTCACAGGACCTGCTAGCGGTCGGCCGGAAGATCAACCTGCCCCACGCGGGCTTTCTTCAGGTGTTGTCGGTCAGCCAGGTTATGAGGGGTTTGGTGGCGTGCCAGTCGGTGCGGATCTGGGTGGTGAGGGCGGGGGTGTGGATGAAGGGGTCGAAGCCGTAGTTCTTGGTGACGTTGAGGGATTTGTGGCGGAGGAGGTCTATGCGGGGGTGGTCGGGGTCGTAGCCTCGGGGGGTGGTTTTGAGTTTGTCGCCGCCGATGGTCCAGCCGGTCTTGGTGAGGCGGGCGAGGAGCTTTTCCAGTTGTTTGCCGCGGCGGTCGTCGTCGATGGCGGTGCGGATGCGGGCCAGGCGGTCGGAGGTGGCGTCGTAGAAGCCGGCACCGACGCGGACGCCGGGGGCCGCGACCTGGACGTACCAGCCGGTGGCGGGGGCGACCGCGACGTACGCGCCCTGGTGGGTCTTGTACGGCGTCTTGTCCTTGGCGAAGCGGACGTCGCGGTACGGGCGGAAGAGCTTCGCGGGGCCGAACTCCTCCTCGAGCTCGGCCAGCAGCTCCGCCATCGGGGCCCGCACCGACTCCTCGTAGACGTGCTTGTGCGCCGTCCAGAAGCTCTTGGTGTTGTCCATTTCGAGATCGTCGTAGAAGTCCAGCGCGGCAGCCGGGAAACCGGTAAAACTCATGCGGTAACGATAGTTCGCCCAGCAGATCGGACAGGAACCCCTATGCGCGCGATCCAGGTCACCGAGTTCGGCGGCCCCGAGGTACTCGTCCCGGCCGAGCTGGACCCGCCGGTCGCCACGAAGGACCAGGTGCTCGTCGAGGTCAGCGCCGCGGGCGTGAACTTCGCCGACACCCACCGCACCGACGGCTCGTACCGCGGTGGCGTGACACTGCCGTTCGTGCCGGGCGTGGAGATCATCGGCCGTACCAAAACCGGCCGCCGGATCCTCGCCCCGATCTTCGCGACCGGAGGCGGGTACGCCGAATACGCCGTCGCGCCGCTGGACCGTGCCGTCGACGTACCGGAGGAGGTCACCGACGGGCAGGCGCTGGCGCTGCTGATCCAGGGACTGACGGCCTGGTACGTACTGCGGAAGAGCGCCCGGATGGACTGCGGCGACTCCGTGCTGGTGAACGCGGCCGCGGGTGGAGTCGGTTCGCTCGCGATCCAGCTCGCGAAGCACTTCGGTGCCGGCCAGGTGATCGCGGCGGCGTCCACACCCGCCAAACGCGAGCTGACCCTGGAACTCGGCGCGGATGTTGCCATTGACAACAACCTGGACGGCTACGTGGAACGGGTCAGGAACGCCTCGGACGGCGGTGTCGACATCGTCCTGGATCCCACCGGCGGGGCGGCGACCCAGGCCGGGCTCGACTGCCTGACGGAGTTCGGGCGGCTGGTGAACTACGGCAACGCCGGACGTGAGGGACGGCCGCCGATCGACCCGAGTGCGCTTGCCCAGCGCAACCTTTCGGTGGCCGGCTTCTGGCTGGTACCGGCGATGGACCC
>NZ_DASRVN010000239.1:0-8006 GCF_035655035.1 Kribbella sp.
GATCTCGCTGCTGCTCGGGTACGTCGGCCCGGTCGTCCGGCCGGCCGCGGCGACGATCGGCGGGATCGGGTTCGGCCTGTTCATCGATGAGGTCGGGAAGTTCGTCACCTCGGACAACAACTACTTCTACAAGCCGACCGCGGCAATCGTGTACATCGTCTTCGTGCTGATCGTGCTGGGCTTCCGCTTCCTCACCACCCGCCGGCCGATCGACCCACGCGAGGAGTTGGCGAACGTCATCGACCACGCCGTCGAGGGCGTCGCGGGAGGCCTGTCCCGCCGGCGCCGCGCCGAGGCGGCCGAGCTGCTGAACCAGGTACCGCGGGAGGTCGGCGGGCGACGGGAGACCACCGAGCTGCTGGCGGCCTGCCCGCCGGACGAGGTCGAGCTGGCCGCACCGGTGGACGCGGCGTGGCAGGCGGTCCAGCGCGGCTTCGAGCGGCTCGCCACGCACCCGAATGCCCCGACGGTCGCGGTCGCCGTACTCGCCGTCCAGGTGGTCGGGGAGCTGGTGATCGCCGCCGTACTGGGGGACGGGCTCAACACCCTTCCAGTGCTCGGTGTCGCGGCCGGGAGCTTGCTGTCGGCAACCTTTACGGTGCGTGGTGCACTGGCGTTGCGGAAGGGCAACCGGGCGCGGGCGGTCCGGCTGTTCGAGCTGGCGGTGCTGGTGTCGCTGCTGATGACGCAGGTCTTCCAGTTCGCCGCCACGCAGTTCGCTGCCGCCGGGGGCATGCTGCTGGACCTGGTGATGCTCGGGATCCTGCGAGCCGAGCGGGACCGCATGCGGCGGGCGGTGGACGACAGTACGAAGGCTAAGACGCACCGGCTGCCACCCGAGCCGGATCTGCCGCCGTTCCCGGAGGATCCGTCGGACCCGGTGTAGCTTTCCAGCTCTCGTGACGGCCGATCAGTACCGGTGACATGGTCGCGATCAGGTAGATCGCGCCACCGGCCAGCAGTGCGGGCGCCAGACCGATCGCGGCGATCGCTGCCCCGGCCGCGACGCCTCCCAGTGGTACGCCGGTCCAGCAGGCCGCGTTGGACAGCGAGTTCACCCTCCCGAGCAGGTGACTGGGGATCCGTTCGACCCGGATCGCGCCGAGTACCGGGTTGATGAAGCCGGCTCCGATACCGCCGACGGCGTACACGGCCATCAACGCCCAGACCGGTGCGTCGGTCGCCATCGCCACGAAGCGCGGTGCACCTGCTATCAAGAACGCCAGCGTGAACACGAGCTTGCGCGGGATACGGTCCCCGATCGCCGACGCGAGCAGGGCGAACGCCGTTGCTGTCACACTGAACGAGGTGAGGATCAGGCTGGTGTGGCCAGGCCCGTAGCCGTGCTCTTTGATCCAGACGGGCAGTAACACCGTGCTGGTCGCTGCGTCGAGCAGGTTGGTGACGGCGATCATCAGTACCAACGGCAGCAGGAGCTTGTCGGTACGGAGGAAGTGCCAGCCCTCCAGCAGGCGGCGGCCGTACGCCTCCTCGTTTTTCACTTCCGGCCTGTCCTGCTTGGGGATCCAGCGGGCGATGAGTACGGCGCAGATGCCGAACGACGCGGCGTCGATCCAGAGCGCGTTGACGGCTCCGGCCAGGGTAATGAGTCCACCGGCCAGTGCGTACGCGAAGAAGCCGGCCAGGCGTTCCGTCGTACTCTCCAGCCCTGTCACGCGCTCCAGCGGGACCTTGGCGGCGCGGGCGATGTCCGGGATCAGGGTCTCCTTGGCGGAATCGCCCGGCCCACGGAGCGCTCCGGCGATCGCGACCAACACCAGCAGCGTTGGGAAGTGCAGCAGACCGAGCGTGTGCAGGAGCGGTACCAGTGCGACCACGCCGGTACTCGCGGTGTCCGCCAGGACGCTGATCCGACGGGCGCCGACCTTGTCGATCAGCGGGCCGCCTACAGCCTTCACCACGACCAGTGGCGCCATCTCGGCCAGTGCGACCAGGCCGGTCTTGACGGGCGAACCTGTGGTGATCAGTACGAACCACGGGATCGCGATCGCGCTCACGCGGGTGCCGCAGATCGACACCACGTTCGCCACCAGGAACGCGATCAGCGGCTTTGCTTGCCTCACCGGTGGTCCTCCTACCGCGTCTCGCGGGGGAACGCCTGGATCTGCACGGTGACCTGCTCGGCGCCTTCCGGCAGGGGAGCGGTCAGGTCGGGCGTCTTGTACTTCTCCAGCACCGCCAGCACCTCCTGCATCATCGCGTCGAGCTGGTCGGCGCGAAGATGGAAGAAGTAGTCCGACAGCACGCTGGCGTCCCGCCAGTCCGCCGGCATCGTCTGCATCGCGTCGATGAAGCTGAAGATGTTCTCGGCGTACGACTGCCCGACACCGTGCAGGAAGCCCAGTGCCAGCTCCGGCTCCTGGTCCAGCAGCTCGGCCTTGTCGAACTCGGTCCCCTGATGCGCCGCCTTCCACCACCGGTCGCGCGCATTGCCCCGGCTGTCGTCCTCCGCCACCAGCCCGGCCTCCGCAAGCTGCCGCAGGTGGTAACTGGTCGCCCCGGTGTTCACCCCGAGCCTGCTCGCCAAGGAGGTCGCCGTCTGCGGTCCGTACACCCGCAGCAACCCCAGGATCCGGTTGCGCATCGGATGCGCCAGCGCCCGCACCAGCTCCCGGTCCAGCCGGACGGTCCGCGGCGCCTCGTTGCTGCTCTCGTCGCTCATGCTCCTGAGCCTAGCTTTGCAAAGACTCTTTGCAAAGAGCTTTTGCAAACTGGTTGTGCGATCGGTTGTCCACAGGGGCTGAATCCGTGTGTGGGGTGGGGGCGGATCGCGGCATCTTCTCTGTCGACCAGATCCCTCGGGACGTACCGAAAGAGGAACCACAGATGATGCGAGTGATGCTCGACGACGCCGACTACTGCGACGTCCCCGCCGACCTGATGACGTTCGACGACGGGGCGGTGATCTTCTGGCAGAAAGGCGAGGAGGTCGGCCGCCACCGCCAGTCCCGGATCCGCTCCCTAGAGCCCCTGAATCCGAACTCCATGACCCGCAAGATCCAGAAGGCCCGCAGAACCGCCCCGAACGCCTTCCGCCAGTGGACCCCCGAAGACGAGCAAACGATGGTGGAGATGTACAACAACGGCCACCCCTACACCCAGATCGCCGACACCCTCGGCCGCCAGGAAGGCGGCATCATCACCCGCCTAAGACTCCTAGGCGAACTAGACGAAGACCCCAAACCCGAAGACCCAAAACCCGAATGACCAACTCGCCCACCACCCGACCACCTACCACCCCGCGCCACACGCGCGGAAACCCACCGCCCCACCCCAACACAAGGTGCCCGTGGAGTGGAGGTGCGCAGCACCAGCTCCTCCAGCAGCCCGCGAGAGCTGCTACCACGTGAACGCTTCAGCGAAGCACGAGGTGGTTCGTGGAGCGTGTGTAGAGAGGCCGCCGCCCCGGGCCCGGTCCGCCGCCGTCGAGCGGGTACTTGCGGGCAGGGCGACCGCGCCGACTGTTCTTCCAGCCGCCTCCGGCGGCGCGCGAAAGGTGCCACCGTGCGCGGGCCTTCGGCCAAGTACGAGGTGGGTTCGCGGGGCGGGTGGGAGCGGCCGCCGCACCGGGTTGCTGGTCTGCCGTCGTCGCGGGGTGTTTGCGGGATGGACGCCAGCGGCGACTGTTCTTTCAGCCGCCTCCGGCGGCGCGCAAAAGGTGCCACGGTGCACAGGAATTCGGCGAGCGCGAGGTGGTTCATGGGCGAGTGTGGAGAGGCCGCCGCTGCGACTGCTGGTCTGCCCGATTTCGTGGGGTACTAGTGGGCGAATGGGACCGGCGACTGTTCTTCCGGCCGCCTTCGGCGGGCGCGCGAAAGGTGCCGCCGTGCGCGGGTCTTCGGCGAAGTACGAGGTGGTTCGCGGGGCGAGTGGGAGAGGCCGCCGCCCCGGGTTGCTGGTCTACGGTCGTCGCGGGGTGTTTGCGGGATGGATGCCGCGGCGACTGTTCTTTCAGCCGCCTTCGGTGGGCGCGCGAAAGTGCCACCGTGCGGGGGCCTTCGGCGAAGTTCAAGGCGCGGCGCGGCTATTGACCGCCTGCTCGTGCCAAGCGACCTAGGTCCCGTGCTGGTCACCGGTTCTCGGGAACGATGTGCGGATGCGGGTGATCGTGGATGGCATCGGGCTGTACTTCGACGTTGACGGGGCCGGGCTGGTCGCTGAGGGCGAGGTGATGACCGAGCGCCCGGTGCTGGTGCTGTTGCACGGCGGCCCGGGCGGGGACCACAGCCTCTTCAAGCCTGAGTTCACAGCGATGAGCGATGTCGCGCAGGTGGTTTACCTGGACCAGCGTGGTTCCGGACGGTCGGACCGGGGTGATCCCGCCGCGTGGACCTGGCAGCGATGGGCGGACGACGTAGCGGAGTTCTGCGCAGTGGTCGGACTCCGGCGAGTGCTGCTGGTCGGCACATCCAGCGGTGGGCTTGTCGGGATGACGTGCGCAGCGCGGTTCCCGGAGCTGGTGGCCGGGTTAGTACTGGACAGCACGCTGGGTGCGCCAACGACTCTGGCCGAGAGTCTGGACGTGTTCGAGCGACGCGGCGGCGTGGTCGCACGCGAGGCCGCAGCCCGGTTTCTCGGCGGGGACACCAGTTCGGAGGCGGCGTCGGCATGGTGGGAGTACGCGCTGCCCTTGTACGGCGCCGACGCCGGAGACACGCAGTTGCGTCGTACTCGCGCGAAGATCAACGAGGAGGTGCAGGATCATTTCCGGCAGGGTGGATGCGGCCCGGTGGACGTGGCCCCCTTCGCCGCGTCCATCGTGTGCCCGACGCTGATTCTCGCCGGCCAGGACGACCCGGTCTCGCCAGCAGTCGGTGCGCAGCGGCTGGCCGATTCGTTGACAGGTTCACCGGTGCGCATGGAGACCCTGGACAGGGTGGGCCACGGAGTGTTCCGCCAAGCCCCAGACCGAGCCTTCGACCTACTGCGAGCCTTCCTCCCGCACCTCGCCTCGTTGACGTAGGGGTACTGCGGGAGGCTGTCTACCGTGCCAGTGCAGTGATGGGCGCGGTTCGATTCATCAGGTCTCACGGTAGATGAGCGCGCCACACAGTACGTGAGCAGCGTTATGGTCTGGCCGCCGCCACATACGGGCCCCGACCCAGACGGTCGAACCGGCGGGCGCCGATGACGATCGCTCGCCGGAACAGCCGGATGGTCGGCATCACACTGAAGAGTTGTACGACATCGCCAGCGAGACTTGCGGGGCGTCAGCTCGGCCAGTTTGCTCAGGCTGTGGTGGACCGTTGCGGATGTGGGCGAGGTAGGCGTCGGGTCCGCTGTCGGGGCCCATGTCGATCCACCAGGTTGCGCCGGCTTCGGAGAAGGCCTGGACATGGTCGCGGGTTCGCGCGGCGTTTGCGGTCTGCTCAGGGTTGAACGCGATGTCGCCGGTGGTGCCGTCGCCGCGTTGCTCCCTGAGGAAATTGGCGATCTGCGTGATGTCGTCCGGTGAGAGCAGTTGCCCGGTATCTTGCCGAACTGTCATCAGATAGACGCCATCCCAGCGTGCAGCCCGGCGCAATGGTCTGCGCCGAGGCCAGCCCGTGGCTAGCCAGACCGGTATCCGTGGTGCCTGCACAGGGCTCGGCCGCAACAGCGCCTCGTTGAGTTCGAAGTGGTTGCCGCTGTAGCTGAACGGTTCCCCCGACCACATCCCGAGGATGATGTCGAGTCCTTCGTCGAGCAGTTGCGCACGAACCACCGGATCCCACGGATCACCGAACGGCGTGAAGTCCTGCTCCGCGTTTCCGAGCCCCGCCGCGAAGATCAGCCGACCGCCGCTCAACCGATCGAGCGTCGCTGCTTGCCTGGCAACCTCCCACGGACGCCGTCGCGGCAGCGGCGTGAGCAGGGATCCGATCGCCAAATGCTCAGTCGCGAGCGCAGCCGCGGTCAGCGCGATCCATGGATCCGCGACTGGGTCCACCGAGCTCAGGATGTCCTGGACGAAAAACCCGTCCCATCCGGCCCGCTCTGCCTCTCCCGCCATTCGCCCCAACAACCGCGGATCCGCAAAGGCCCCATTGACCGGCACATCCAACCCGAACCGCATCGCGCTCCTCCTCCGGCCCGACCTGTTGGCCCTGTCGTGCAGCGTTGCCGAGAAGCGAGTTGCATTTCCTCGCGTTCTGCAAATGTGGGAACCCACAGACTAATAGCGCACACGTCGAATATGTACTCCTTGCCTGCCGGTCTGCCCGTTTGTTGTGGGGTGCTTGTGGGCGGATGGGTGGGACAACTGTTCTGCTGGCCGCCGTCGGCGGTGCAGGCGGTACTGGCGAGCACCTGCGAAGCGGGGCAGTTCGTGGGCTGTGCTGCAAGGCGCCTGGTGGCCTGCCTCTACATGGCCGCGGATGGCTTTGGGGGGACGGACATCTAGCCGCACGGGAGGCGCTGACGTGCGGTGCTGGTGGAGCAGTCGTTGAATGGTGGGTCGCTGATTCGGTCCCGGAATTTGCGGGAAGTCACGCCCATTTGCGTGCGTCCGGGTCCCATGACTTTGTCTTTGATGTGCCGGTCAGCGCAGGGTCGATAAAGGTAGCGACCAGGTCCGTCACGGCGGAGACGGTGAGGTAGTCCGCGAGATGAGGGATGCGCACGGCCATGGCGGCGTACGCCCTGCCCCAGGTCGGTGGCACTTCGAAGGTGGGGAGCGGATGCATCCGTCGGCGGCGTGCTTCAACCTCCAAGGCATACGCGAGCGCGGCTCCGTCGACCGCCTGCGTGACGGCAATAACCGCTAGATCGACCAGGTCCTTCTCGCGGCTGGACGGTTGGCCCTCATGCTTCTCCATCGTTGCGCAAACCTTGTCCGCAACTTGGTCGACGATCGGATAGAGGCGGTAGGGATAGCTGATCAGCCGGGGGAGCGGCAGGCGGTTCGCCGGGTCGGCGGTTGTGACCGGTGCGGTGAGTCCTGCGCCGGTCGCAAGGTCGACGTTGATGCGGCCCTTGTGCCGAACGCCGATGTAGACGTCGAATGACACGCGGTAGGCGTCGACGTACGGCGGCTGGTCTCCGGCGACCGAGACCTGGTGGCCGACGTACACGAACCGGAAGTGGTCGCCGAGGTCGAGGTCGGCCAGGCGGCGCAGATCGGCCAGAGCTTGGTCGATGGTGAAGCCGTCGCAGTACAGGTCGATGTCCAGGGTCGACCGCGTGGCAGGGATGCGGGCGAGCATGCTGGTGCCGCCTTTGAGGAGCCACTCGGACTCGGTTCCTTCGCTGAACACGCGGCTGAGCAGGCGCCGGAAGTACTCGAATCGGATTCGTTCTGTGACCGTGAGCGTTGGATCGTTCTTGGTCGCCGCGGTGGCGGCGACCTTGATGGCCGACTCGACTCCAGCTGCAGTTGGGTATGGGGTGAGATCAGGCACTGTGGCGGCCTCGGGCGAGCGAGTCGAGGGCGCGGAGGTCGCCTGCCATGGCGGCGATGGAAGCCAGACTCGGGTCTGCCTCGTTGGCCAGCCGCTGAATGGTCCGGCTGAGGCCACGCAGAGATCCGGACAGGTTCACCAGACGATCAAGGAAGGCTTTGCCGTCGCCGGTGGGGAAGCCGTTGCGGGCGGCGAGCGGGGCGAGTAGTTCTTGGAGCCGACCGGCATCGAGACCGCCTCTGTGTAGAGCGTCTGCGACGAGGCCGGCCACGAGGCTGAGATCGGTTCGTGCTTCCACCAGGTCGGCGATGGTTCGCTCCTTGGTCGTCACCGGTAGGCCGTGGGCGATGGTGATGTCCTGGCGGGGGAGCGTGCGGGTTCGGTAGCGGATCTCGGGGCGCTGAGTCTGCCGCCGCCGTGGCGTCGAGAACTCATGACGATCGGCGGGGAGATCTCCGATGCGGTGCAGTTGGGCGGCTGAGGCACCCGTGACGACCACATCATCGAGCTGTCTCCGGACGCGGATCTCGGCGAGCTCGTCGGGTTGCGTGCTCAGCCATGCAGCTTGAAGGGCTTCGAACTCGTCACTGGGCGCGCCGGCAGCGC
>NZ_DASRVN010000240.1:0-5001 GCF_035655035.1 Kribbella sp.
AGACCCAGGAGGTGCTCGCGGGGTACTGGATCGTCGAGTGCGAGTCGTTCGACCGGGCGACCGAGATCGCGTCCCGGCTGGCCGGCAGTCCGGTGCCGGAGTTCCTGCGGGCCACGGCGTACGCCGACATCCGGCCGATCGCCGAGGGCCGCGAGGAACTGGTGGAGTGACCTGGCATGGCGGTCGACGATCTGTTGCGGGACCTGGCGCCGCAGGTGCTTGGTGCGCTGGTGCGGCGGTACGGGCATTTCGACACGGCCGAGGACGCCGTGCAGGAGGCGCTGCTCGCGGCGGCGCAGCAGTGGCCGAGTGACGGCGTACCGGACAATCCGCGCGGATGGTTGATCACGGTGGCCTCCCGTCGGCTGACGGACCTGCTCCGGCGTGAGCAGGCCCGGCAGCGGCGGGAGGACCGGGTCGCGCAGTGGGCGCCGCAGGGCGATCCCGTGGGCGACGCCGACGACACGCTCGTGCTGCTGTTCCTGTGCTGCCACCCGTCGTTGTCGCCGGCGTCCCAGATCGCGTTGACGCTCCGGGCGGTCGGCGGCCTGACGACGGCCGAGATCGCCCGCGCGTTCTTGGTGCCCGAGGCAACGATGACGCGGCGGATCACGCGGGCGAAGGCGAGCGTCAAGGACAGCGGTGCCCGGTTCACCCTGCCGGCCGACCGCGAGGAGCGGCTGGCCGCGGTGCTCCACGTGGTGTACCTGATCTTCAACGAGGGCTACGTCAGTACGACGGGACCGAGCCTGCAGCGGGTCGAGCTGGCGGCCGAGGGCATCCGGCTGGCGCGGATGCTGTACCGGTTGCTGCCCGGCGATCCCGAGGTCGCCGGACTGCTCGCGTTGCTGTTGCTGACCGATGCCCGCCGTCCGGCACGCACCGGCCCGCTCGGCGAACTCGTACCGATGGCCGAGCAGGACCGTTCCCGCTGGATCCCGGAGCTGATCCGCGAGGGCGTCGACCTGATCACCGCGACCCTCCCCCGCGGCCCGGTCGGCCCGTATCAGCTGCAGGCCGCGATCGCCGCGGTCCACGACGAGTCCCCGTCCGCGGACGACACCGACTGGCCACAGATCGCCGCGCTGTACGAGGTACTGCTGCAACTCACCGACAACCCGATGGTCGCCCTCAACCACGTCGTCGCTGTCGCGATGTCCCGCGGCCCGGCCGAGGGCCTGCGGCTGCTCTCGACGATCGAGCACGACGACCGCCTGACCAAGGACCACCGCCTGTACACCGTCCGCGCGCACCTGCTCGAGCTGTCCGGCGACAAGCCCGCCGCCCGCACCGCCTACGAGGAAGCCGCCGCCCGAACGACGAGCATCCCCCAACAGCGCTACCTGCGCGCCCGCGCAAGCCGCATCTGACCCAGGCCGGACCCAGAGCCTGGTGGCTCTGGGCCCGGTTCGTCAGCCCTGCTGGATGCCGAAGGTGCCGCCGCAGCCGGACTGGAGGGCGGTGTTCAGGCACTTGGTCTTCGCCGTGGCAGGTGTCTGTTCGACGAGTTCCAGGTCGAGGTCGAACAGGTCCCGGTTCGGCTCGTTGGCTGTGTTCATCGGCGTCGCCTTTCTCGGTGGAGTGCGTTCGCGAACGCCCAACACCAAACCCGTCGGATGCCCGGATCGCAAGGCATTCGAGGCTGCTCGAACTGCTTGGGTTTCACGGCACCGGTCTGCGAACATCACTCGCGATGGACGATGCCGGCCGGACCTCCGCGCTGCTCCGGATCACCGCGTTCCCTGCGGGCCGGCCGGATCCCACCCGGCTGAATCCAGCCCCGGACGACACCGAGGCCGACACCGCGTACCTGGAGGAGCTCACCCGCGACCCGGCGGTCCGCGAGGCGATCGCGGTGTCCAGTCCGTCGCTGGCCGGGACCCTCGACGCGGTTCGGGCCGGCCGGACCGTCGAGCCGAAGAAGCTGCGCCGAGCCGTGCTGGCGACGACCAGTTACGTACTGCGGATGACGACCAGGCCGACGCCGTTCGGACTGATGGCGGGCGTGGCACCGGCGTCGTTCGGTGAACGGACGGCAGTGCGGATCGGCCGGCAGCACCGCAAGGGTGTCCGCGCCGACGCCGGGTGGCTCACCGCTGTCGTACGCCGGAAGGAGCGCGAGCTCGCGGTCGTCCGTCCGCTGCACCTGGTGGTCAACAACCTCTGCCGGACCCGGGGCGATCGGCTGGTGCTGTCGTACCTGCCGACGCCGGAGGAGGCACACCCGCTCCGGGAGGCGTCGGTACGGCGGAATCCGCTGATCGACGAGGTACGAAGGCTGGCGCGCCGGCCGGTGCGCTTCGACGTACTGGCGCAGCGCCTGAATGACCGGTTCGCGACGGCTACGGCTGACCGGGTGGAGCCGCTGCTGCTGGAGCTCATCGCGCAGCAGTTCCTGCTGACCGAGCTGACACCACCGCCGAGTGCGCCCGATCCCCTCGGCCATGTGCTGGCCCGCATTCCGGAAGACCCCGAGCTCATCGCGATCCACGCACGCCAAGAGGCATACGCCGCGGCGCCCTGGGGTGCCGGTCCGCCCGAGGCCGGTCCTCCCCAGCAGGTCGACCTGGCCGTCGACGCCGAGGTCGTCCTGCCCGAGCAGGTCAGGTCGGAGGTCGAGCAGGCCGCGCGGCTGCTGGCGCGAGTGATGCCGGCAGACGTCGTACCAGCGCATCTGCGGCAGTACCACCTCGATTTCCTGGAGCAGTACGGCGAGTGGCAACTGGTGCCCGTGCTGGACCTGCTGGATCCCGGCACCGGCCTGGGCGCCCCGTACGGGTACGAGGCACCCGAGAGCACTCGGGCCGAACCAGGCGCGGTCAGCGACGATGTCCGCGAGCAGGTGCTGGCGCAACTCGCACAGGAGGCGACAGCGGACGGCAGCGGCGAGGTGGTCCTGACCGACGCCGTACTCGACCTGCTGCAGACCAGCGGCGCGGCGGACCTGCCGAGCGAGCTTGAACTTGGAGCCGAGCTCGTGGCGGACTCCCCGGCCGCGCTCGATGCCGGGGAGTACCAGGTCGTGATGAGCAGCTTCCTGCACTCTCCAAGAGCAGGTGCCTTGACCGGCCGCTTCAGCTATCTCCTCGACGCCGCTCCTCTGGTGACAGCTGGAGCCGGCGGTGCGTTGGCGGCGCAGGTCGAGTTCCAGGCGGCACAGGCCCGCTCCGCGAACGTCACCCGAGTGCCGCGACGGCTGACGTACGTCGTGACCGCTGGCCAGTTCACGCCGGACGATCCGACTGTGCTCGGCGTCGACGACCTGCTGGTCGGTGCCACGCACGAGCGGCTGTACTTCTGGTCCGATCGGCTCGGGGCCGAGATCGTGCCCGCGACGTTCCACATGCTCGACTCGCGGCACCTGGCGCCGAACGTGGTGCGGTTCCTGCGCGAGGTGGCCGGCACGCGGGAGCGTGGTTGCCTGCCGTGGAGCTGGGGACGGGTGGGAGAGCTGTTCCCGTTCGTACCGCGGGTGCGGCGCGGGCGCGTGATCTTCTCGCCGGCGCGGTGGCGGCCGGCGCCGGAGTTGCTGGAGACCGCCGTGGACGACGAGGTCTGGCGCGGCCGGCTGGACGCCTGGCGCAAGCGCTGGCGAGTGCCGACGCAGGTGTACCTGACGTTCGCTGACCACCGTGTCGGTCTCGATCTGGAAGCACCGCTGCACCAGCGTCTCCTGCGTCACGAACTCGGCCGCCGGCCCGACGCGACGTTGGTCGAGCCCGCCGGCGGGAGCTTTGGCGCGGGGTGGCTCGCGGGTCACGCACACGAACTGGTGGTCGCCCTGCGGTCGCCGGTACCCGAGCGGCTGCGCCGGTCACCCCGCCCACCTCATGCGGTCCGGTCGCCTGCCCGCCTGCGGTACTACCCCGGCGGAGAGTGGCTGTACGCGAAGCTCTACGCCCCGGAGGATCGGCACGATCAGCTCACGACGCACGGTCTCGACGTACTCCGGAAAGCCCTGCCGGAGGACGTCGACCGGTGGTTCTTCCTCCGGTACCGCGATCCTGAACCGCACCTGCGGATCCGGCTGCACGGCGGCGGCACCGCAGTGGGCGACGTGATCCACGACTGGGCCATGGACCTGTGTACGGCGGGCCTCGCCCAGCGGCTGGTGCTCGACACGTACGAGCCGGAACTGGCCCGGTACGGCGGACCGGAGGCGATGGAAGCGGCCGAGCGGGCGTTCCACGCGGACAGCGAGGCCGTCCTCGACGAACTCCGGATGCGCCCGCCCGGCGTCCCACTGGAACTGTTGCTGGCCGGTGGAATGGCGGGTATCGCCGAAGCGTACGCCGGACCCGGCTGGCGGGACTGGTTCCTCGCGAACTATCCGAAGACCGAGGCCCACGCGGCGTTCCAGGCGATCCGGCAGCAGGCGCTCCAAGTAGTCAACGAGGGTCTCGTCGACGCATCGCTGGCGGCTGTCCGGCGGCGCTCGGCGGAAGCCGTCCGTGCGTACGCGGAAGTCCGGCCGGCCGGAGCGCCGCTCGGCAGCCTGCTGCACATGCACCACAACCGGATGGCCGGGGTCACCCCGGACCTGGAGCAGGCGGCGTACGCCGTGGTCCGCGGCGCGGTCCAGGCCCGCCTCGACCGGGAACGCCGCGCCAGGTGAGCCGGCAAGCGGGCCGCACCGGCGAGGGCGGGCGCGGATGAGTCGGGATCAAGCGGCCGAGGTGGTCGGGGCGGTTGCCGAGCGGCTCCTGAGTCCTGAAATGGTCGCCGAGATTGCCGGACGTGGTACCGATCGGACGGCCGACGGAGTGGTCGGCCCGGCCTGGCAGCCTGCAGGACTGGCCGAGGGGCATCCCGGAATCGCCCTCCTGCACGCAGAGCTGGGCAACCCGGTCGTGGCCCATGCCCACCTCGCAGCCGCCAATCACGCGGCAGATCCCACCGGCGGCGGGCCTGAGCTGTACGCCGGACGCCTTCCGGGCCTGCTGCTCGCGGCGGTCGGCGCGCGACGAGCGGAGGGCGGCGGGTACACGACCCTGACCGACC